>OMOG01000219.1 GCA_900290305.1 Candidatus Sulfopaludibacter sp. SbA4 | reverse complement strand
CGGCATGACGCCGATCACGTGACAGGGGTTGCCGTTGAGGCGGATGTCGCGTCCGACTGTGTCGGGGTCTCCTCCGTAGGCGCGCTGCCAAAGCGAATAGGAAAGCACGGCTGTCAGAGATGCGCCGGGGCGGTCGTCTTCGGGCGAGAGCGGCCGGCCCAAGATGGGAGCCACACCCAGCATGGGCAGCATCCCGCCGCTGACGTAGGAGGCCGTGGCGCGCACGGGCTCGGCGGCGCCCGCCAGGTTCACCCCGGTATTGGCCCAAGCTTCGACCATTTCGAAAGAAAAGAGATCCCGTTTGAGGTCGAGGAATTCCGGCGGCGACACCCAGAAGTGGCGCAATCCACCATTGGGGAAAGTAGGGAATTCCGTGAAGATGCGGACCAGGCGCGCCGGCTGCGAGTAGGGCAGGGGCCGCAAAAGCACTGCGTAGACCACGCTGAAAATCGCCGTAGTGGCGCCGATCCCGAGCGCCAAACAGGCCACCGCCGCAGCCGTGAAGCCGGGGTTCTTGGCCAACATCCGAAACGCGTAACGGATATCCATGCGCCTTAGACGTACGGTATCGCCAGTGGTCTTGCCGCCGGTGATAAGCTGAATCCCATGCTCCGAAAATGCTTCGCCCTTCCCCTCCTGACAGCCGTCGCGATGGCGCAGCCAATGGTCGTCAAGACCACCACCCTGATCGATGGCAAAGGCCGCGTCCTGAGGAACCAGGAGATCACCATCGAGGGCGGCCGTATCATGCGCATCGCCGACGCGAAGCAGAAGCCCACCATCGATCTCAGCGGTCTCACGGTGATGCCCGGCTGGATCGACACGCACGTTCATCTCGGCTGGTATTTCAACAAGGAAGGCCGGTACGATCCGGGCGGGCCCGACAGTAAGACCACCCCGCAGCAGGACGCGCTGTATTCCGCCACCAATGCGTACGCCACGCTGATGGGAGGGTTCACCACCGTGCAGTGCCTGGGCCAGCCGATTGAAGGCGAGATCCGCGGCCTGGTCGAGGCCGGCGCGCTGCCCGGTCCGCGCGTGCTCACTTCGCTGCGCGCGGTGACCGAGACCACCGGGACTCCCGGCGAGATCCGCGCCTATGTCGACAAGATGAAGACCGACGGCGCGGATGTCATCAAGCTGTTCGCCACCGCCAGCATTCGCGACGGCGGCAAGATGACCATGACGGTGGACCAGATCAACGCCACGTGTGGCGAAGCCCGGAAGCTCGGGCTGCGCGGTGTGGTGCACGCGCATTCGTCGGACGCCGCCAGGGCCGCCATCGAAGCGGGCTGCACGTCCATCGAGCACGGCACGTTCCTGGATGACGCGACCCTCCAGTTGATTGCCTCGCGCGGCGCGTTCTTCGATCCGAATTTCCTGGTGCTGCACAATTACCTCGATAACAAGCCGAAGTTTCTGGGCATCGGGAACTATACCGAAGAGGGATTCGCGTATATGGAAAAGGCGCTACCGCTGGTCGCGGACGTGTTGAAGCGGGCGCGCAAACAGCATGTGAAGGTCGTGCTGGGCACCGACGCCGTAGCCGGGTCGCACGGACGCAATGCCGAGGAGTTCGTCTACCGTGTGAAGGACGGCGGCGACAAGCCCATGGATGTGTTGATGAGCGGGACCTCCGTGGCCGCCGAATCGCTGGGCATGTCGGACAAGATCGGGGTCGGACAAGATCGGTGCGCTGGCGGCGGGCATGGAGGCAGACCTGGTGGCCACCGAGCGAAATCCACTCGACGACATCACAGCCGTCCGCCACGTGGTCTTCGTGATGAAGCACGGCAAGATCTACAAGAATACGCGGTAACGCCGGCGGTGGACGAAATGGCGGCCAGCACATTGACGAGCAAGGGGCAGGTGACCATCCCGCAAGAGATTCGCGAGGCGCTTGCAGCTTCGCAAGGGTCAGCGGCTCGACTTCCACGTGGACACGCGGGGCCGGTTGATTGTCGAGCCACTCACGCAGGACGTGCGGAGGTTGAAGGGGTTGGTTCGCTCTTCGCGGAAGCGGCCGCCGTCGCTTGCTGAAATCGCCAAGGCAATCGAGCGAGGCTACGCGAAATCATGAGAGGCCTCGATACCACTAGGCAAGGCTTCGCCTTGATATCCCTGCGGGATATGGGAGTCAGGAGTCAGGAGCCAGAAGACAGAATGGCGGCGGCCGGCAGGCGATTGCAACGTAAGAACTTGCCGGCACAACGAGAACAAAATTCTCGTTTGGGCGCCCATAACGGGAACTAAAGATCCGGGCCAGGCATGCCGCGAAGGCAATCAGAGCGTCACCCTGACTCAGATTGGGGCTGAAGGTGTACGGCACCGCCAGACGCGAGGAGAGCGACCGGTCCTGGCCGGCGGCGCGAGGCCCCCGATCGGGAAAAATCAACGGATACAGCTTTCTTGCAAGTGCTTGAGGCCTCCGCATGGGACGCTTTAACCATTCTCGCTCCGTGAAGAACAGCGCGCGGTACCAGAATTCGTATTCGATCTGGAACGTGGTATTCATCTGTCCGTCATAACGGTTTCGTAGCCTTGTCTATTCCCTTTAACGTGGAGGAGCCATGGATTTTCTTGGGCAGCACCTTTCGGTTGCCACGATGATGTTTCTGCTGCTGGCGTTGGGTCTGGCGCTCAGCTTCGAGTTTGTGAACGGGTTTCACGATACGGCGAACGCGGTGGCGACGGTGATCTACACCCACACCTTGAAGCCGACCTACGCGGTGGTCTGGTCGGGATGCTGGAACCTGATCGGTGGTCTGGTCGGGATGCTGGAACCTGATTGGAGTACTGGCTTCAACCGGTGGCATCGCATTCGCAGTGATCGCGCTGCTGCCGGTGGAACTGGTGATCAGCGTGGGATCGGGGGCGGGGTTCGCCATGGTGTTCGCGCTCTTGATTTCCGCGATCATCTGGAATGTGGGGACCTGGTATTTCGGGCTGCCGGCGTCCAGTTCTCACACGCTGATCGGATCGATTATGGGAGTGGGTTTGGCCAACTCGGCGATGGCGAAGGGGCATGTGTTTGGCGAGGGTGTGAACTGGGCCAAGGCGTCGGAGGTGGGGATATCCTTGCTGGTCTCACCGGTCATCGGCTTCGTTTGCGCGGCATTGCTCCTCCTGCTGTCGAAGGCCCTGATCAAGCGGGAGGATCTCTACCGGGCGCCGGACAAAGACCAACCTCCGCCCCCTTGGATTCGAGGGCTGCTGATGCTGACGTGCACGGGCGTAAGCTACGCGCACGGTTCCAACGACGGGCAGAAGGGCATGGGACTCATCATGCTGATCCTCATTGGGATTCTGCCGGCCACCTACGCAGTCAACCTGGATACGACCGAGGTTTCGGTGCAGGAGATTGCACAGAGCGCCGTAGCCATCCGGTCTCAGATGGGCCGCCATGCGCCAGGTGTAGCGCTGGCCGGCTACCAGACCTCGGCGGATGAACTGTCGTCCTACCTGAAGACCACGGGAGTATCGACGGAGCGGACCTATGCGGCCATCAGCAATGAGTGTTTCGAGATTTCCGAGATGATGCAGGGGAAAAAGAGCCTCGCGGAATTGAGCATCGACGAGCGGCGGACGCTGCGGACGAGCCTCTACCTGGTTGCGGAATCGCTGGGCAAGCTGCTCAAGCAGCACAAGCTGACCGACCCGGAGGATATCGCCGCCGCCGCCCTGCTGAAGAGCCGAATGGACAAGGTCACCAAGTTTATCCCCCTCTGGGTGAAGGTTGCGGTGGCAGTGGCGCTCGGCCTGGGCACGATGATCGGATGGAAACGCATCGTAGTGACCGTGGGAGAGAAGATCGGCAAAGAGCACCTGACGTACGCCCAGGGAGCTTCGGCGGAGCTGGTGGCGATGGGCACTATCATGGCAGCCGACTACATGAGCCTGCCGGTAAGCACGACGCACGTGCTCTCTTCGGGGATTGCCGGGACGATGGCGGCGAACCGGTCGGGGCTGCAAATGGACACGCTGCGAAATCTGCTGCTGGCGTGGGTGCTGACGCTGCCCGTCAGCGTGCTCTTGGGCGCCGGGATTTTTGCATTCGGCTTGAACCTGGTGATTCGTCTCGGGGTGAAATAAGAACCGGGCGCCAATACTGTTCACCTTGTAGGGGCGGTAGAGGTTAAACAGCTTAACACTTGTTTTCAGGAGGGTTTCTTCACGGAATCAGGTGCGGTGCCACGATGCCGATGAACCCGCGCGGCGTGATCACCTTGGTCTTCTTCCAAAACTTTGGAAAATCTCGCGTATTCCCGGTCACCAGGTAGTCGGCGCGGGCTGTATCGGCGCACTCCAAAAACTTGTCGTCGTCGGGGTCCTTCGCGACCTGGAGGGGGCGTATGGCGCGGACCGGCTGCGCGTGGTTCTTGATGAGTTGGAGAAGTTGCTGCCGGAGGCCCCTGCGGATTTTCAGCTCCGGGCGCGCGAGCACCTCCTGGTATTCCGCGAGAATGGCCTCGGTGACGTATAGCCTGGCGGGTTTGGCGATCGCAAGCAGTAGGACGGTACGCTGGAGTCCGTCCGGTTTGAGAGCCGCTGACACGACGATGTTGGTGTCGATCACCAGCCGAAGGGGGATCATCCGCGCTTGGGCCTTGCGGCACGGGTGGACTTGATGACCTGGTCAATCTGCCGTGAAGTAAGCTTGTCCGTGCCTTTGCGCCGTGACTCTTCGCCGATTACGCGGAGCACATCCGGCTCGGGCGCGGCAAGACGCACGTAGTCGCGGATGCTGAGCAGCACTGCCTTGGGCGCGCCGCGCTTTTCGATCACCAGCGAGCGGTGCTCATCTTCAACCCGGCGCAACAGCTTACCGAGGCCGGTGCGTACGCTCAGCGCCGACACCACAATCGTGCGGTTCTTACTTGTCTGCATGGAAACCCTTCACTTCAATTATCCGAACTGTACAGTTGATTGGCAAGTGTGCCAAACGCGGCTTCGCCGCCTTTTCACCGGAATACTCGTGGTGAAAAATCGATACGGATTTGAACCCGGATGACTAACTTGCCTGAATAATCGGTGAATCGGAACCTGCACCTGCCCGATCGCGAGATCGCGGTGGTCCATCGTTCCGATGGCAGCGGCACGACTTTCATCTGGACCGACTATTTTGTCGAAAGTGAGCCCGGCGTGGAAAGCCGCCGCCGGCGCCGGAACCTCGATCCAGTGGCCGGTGGGAAGCGGTGAGGACAAGAATGAGGGCGTGGCGCAGCGGGTTCGAACCACGCCGGACTCGATCGGATACGTGGAGTTCATCTACGCGCTGTTCAACCGGCTCAGTTACGCGCAAGTGAGGAACTCGGCCGGCCGCTTCATCGAAGCCGATCTGGACAGTATCGCGGCCGCCGCCAGCAATGCCGAGAACATGCCCGCCAGTTTTCAGCTCTCCCTGACCAATGCCGCGGGCCGCAAGTCCTATCCGATCGCCGGCTTCACTTACCTGCTGATTCCGGCGCGCAGCGGCGATCCGAAGAAGGATGCTTTCGTGCGTGAGCTTCTGGGATGGATCCTCACTTCGGGCCAGCGGCAGGCCGCCGCCTTGGGCTACGGAAGCCTCCCTCCGGAGATCGTGGAGCGCGAGCAGAAGGTGATCGCTTCGCTGCAGTAGGGGTTACAATCGTGAGATGCGTCTCGAGGTGGGGCAGGCGGACCCAGAGGGTATCCCGCCTGCCAACTCAGGATCAAAAACCTGGCAGGCGAAACCTGCCCCACCACTGCTCCCGGCCGGCGGGACCTGACAGGCGGTGGGATCAGACCTGGAAGATGGAGCCAGACCATGTCCAAAATGGCACGAGCGAGAGCGGCCGCTGCCGGGCCCGCCACCAACGGTGAGCCCAAAAACGCAGCCGAGCCCGAACCGGCGGCCGATCTGAAAGACCCCGCCCTTTACCTCAACCGCGAGCTCAGCCTGCTGGCTTTCCAGCGCCGTGTCCTCGAAGAGGCGGAAGACCCCAGCAATCCGCTGCTCGAGCGCGTCAAATTCCTCTCCATTCTCGGCTCGAATCTCGACGAGTTTTTCATGGTGCGGGTCCCCGGCCTGGCGGCCCAATTGGATGCCGGCACGGTGGAAGTGGGGCCGGACGGCATGACTCCGCGGGCCCAACTGGTTTCGATTCGCCGCGAGATCAAAAAGCTGCTGAACGAGGCGCATCAGTGTCTGCTGGCACTGACCTCGGCTCTCCACGAGCACGGCATTGTCATTCACGACTACGCGGAATTGAGTGAGGGCCAGCAGCGGCGCGCCGGCGAATACTTCTCGGAAACCGTCTTTCCCGTACTGACGCCTCTGGCCTTCGATCCGGGGCGCCCGTTTCCGCACATTTCGAATCTGAGCTTGAACCTGGCGGTGTTGATTCGCGATCGTGACGGACACGAGCACTTCGCCCGGGTTAAAGTGCCGGATTCCCTGCCGCAGTTGGCGCCTCTGGCGGATATGGCGTCGGCACGCTCCAAGCACCCCAGCTCGCGGCGCGTCGATTTATTGTGGCTCGAGGACATCATCGCGGCCCACCTGTCGGACCTGTTCCCCGGAATGGAGATTCTGCAATCCCATCCTTTCCATGTCACACGCGACGCGGATTTCGCGATCAAGGAGCTCGAGTCGGAGGATTTGCTCGAGACCATCGAGGAAGGCGTGCGGCATCGCCGCTTCGGCAGCGTGATCCGCCTGGTGGTGACGCGCGACATGCCCACCCCCATCCTGGAAATCCTCGTGAAGAATCTGGAGGTCGAGCCTGGCGACGTCTATCGGGCGCAACGGCCGCTGGCGCTCAAGCGGCTGGAAGCGCTCTATGCGCTGAACCGCCCGGACCTCAAGGATCCGCCTTTCGTCCCGGCTGCTCCGGCAGCCCTCGCCGGGACCCGGAACGGTGACCTGTTCGCTCTCGTCCGCCAGGGAGACATCCTGCTGCACCACCCGTTCGATTCCTTCCAGCCGGTGGTCGAGTTTCTGAAGACCGCAGCCCACGACCCTTCTGTGCTGGCGATCAAGGTGTGCCTGTACCGCGTGGGCCGGAATTCTCCCATCGTCGAGGCCCTGCTCGAAGCCGTGGAAGAGGACAAGCAGGTGGCGGTTCTGGTGGAGTTGAAAGCCCGTTTCGACGAGGAGAGCAACATCGAATGGGCCCGTGCGCTGGAACGGGCGGGAGCCCACGTGGTATACGGGCTGATCGGATTGAAGATCCATTGCAAGGTGGCCCTGGTGGTGCGCCGCGAGCAGGACCGGATCGCGCGCTACGTTCACTTGTCGACCGGCAATTACAATGCGGTCACCGCTCATCTGTACACGGATATTGGAATTTTTACCGCGGACGAAGACGTCGCCGCCGATGCCGGCGACCTTCTGAACTACTTGACCGGCTATTCACACAAGACCGACTATCGCCGTCTGCTGGTGGCGCCGGTGAATCTCCGGTCCCGGCTGGAAAGCTTCATCGAACGGGAGATCCAGCATGCCAAGGAAGGCCGCCCGGCTCACTTGATTTTCAAGATGAACGCATTGGTCGACCAGAGAATGATCCGCGCCCTCTACCGGGCGTCCCAAGCCGGGGTAAAGGTCCAACTCCTGGTGCGGGGGATTTGCTGCCTGCGGCCCGGGTTGCCCGGAATCAGCGAGAACATCGAAGTCACCAGCATCGTGGGGAAGTTCCTCGAACACAGCCGCGTGTTTTACTTCCGCAATGGCGGGGAAGAACAGATCTACATCGGGAGCGCGGACCTGATGCCGCGCAACATCGATCAGCGCGTGGAGGTGCTGGCGCCCATTCGCGACCGGCAGATGATTCGTCACATTTACGACGATGTGCTGGCCGTCTACCTGTCGGATACCGTCAAGGCGCGCCGCATGCTCTCCAACGGATCGTATCAAAAAAAGCGCGGGGGAGGCCGCAGCGAGATCGCGGCTCAAGACTTCCTGATCCAAATCCGGCGGGCCTCTTCCGAGCAGAAGCGGCAACCGCATCCCAAGCCGAGGCCGGCCATGAAAAACGCCTGAAACCGCACGTGAGAAGGAGTCCGCAACCCGGGCCGGCGGCGCGGCGAAGTGTGATAGGTTGGTATCATTAATATATGGACACAGACGATTCGCTAAACACTGCAGTGGTTGTGGGTGATAATGGCGGAGCAGTCTTGAAAGAAGTTTCCGCCACGCTGGAGAAGGCCGGATTTGTGGTTTGGACGGCATCGAGCGGCAGGGCGGCGCTGGACCGCTGCCGGGAGCAGCATTGCCGGGTGGATTTAGCGGTGATCGATACGGCGGCGGCGGGAATCAAGCCGCTGGAAGTGGCCGAGCAGTTGCACGAAATGTCCCCCCGCGTTCGAATGCTGTTTCTTTC
This sequence comes from Candidatus Sulfopaludibacter sp. SbA4, assembly GCA_900290305.1. GTDB lineage: Bacteria > Acidobacteriota > Terriglobia > Bryobacterales > Bryobacteraceae > OMOG01. The sequence goes on along the minus strand of OMOG01000219.1, from coordinate 10,412 downwards.
CGACAGCGCTGAAACTGTGCCGGAAAGCCCGTCGCTCGGGCACGTTCGCCGATTCTTGCGAAAGCCCTTTCGCCGGTCCCGCTTCCTGGGGCGGGTTCTCGAAATCATGGAGCAGCCGAAAGCTTTAAGCGCCTGACGCTGCCACATTCACCGAATGCGGTAAACCGGGTCCATCTCCAGCAGCGATTTCAGGAAACGGCCCAACCGCCGCAACAGTGCAAAAGCTTGCCGGAACATGTCGGCGCGCCTCCTTCCCGATCGAATTAATATCTCTGGCTATAGTGTCCCTCGCATTTCGTGGCAGCGCAAGCGACCATTGGATACTGAACTCAGCGACGTTCTTGTTTGCGCGAAGACCGCTTGCTTACGCGCGCGGCTCCGAACCGAGCCGGGCCCAGAGGGCACCGGGCCCAAAGGGCACCCCGGGAGCGGATGCGCAATCACCTCTGACGCTCTGTTTAGCGTGTGCGGCACGAGGCGGGGTTCTGCCTGCGTCAGACTTTTTCGACCTCTTCGGCGTGATGCCGGACGTCGACTCCTTTGATCAGGAAAACAACATCTTCGGCGATGTTGGTGGCGTGGTCGCCGATGCGCTCCAGGTTGCGGGCCACGAAGATCAGGTCGATGGCGGCGGGGACCACGCCCGGGTCGCGCTGCATGGTGGCCAGCAACTCCTGGTAAACCGCGTCGCGCAACTGATCCACTTCGTCATCCGCCAGCAGCACCGAGCGGGCCAGCGTCTCGTCTCCGTTGACAAATGCGTCGAGGCACTTGAGCAGCATGGCTTGAACCAGGGTCGCCATTTTGGGAATGTCGACCATGGGTTTGACCAGCGGATGGTGCATCAGGGAAAGCGACCGTTCGGCGATATGCTGGGCCAGGTCGCCGATGCGCTCCAGGTCGGTGTTGATCTTGAGAGCGGACGTGAGGAAACGCAAATCCTTGGCCACGGGCTGCCGAAGCGCGAGCAGGCGGGTAGCCATGCCGTCGATCTCCATCTCCATGTGGTTGATCTTCGGCTCGTCCCGAATCACCTGTTCGGCCAGTTCCCTGCTTTGATCGACCAGGGAGCGGATGCTGCGGTTGATGGCCGACTCCACCAGCCCGGCCATCTCCAACAACTTGTTGTTCAGTTCTTCGAGTTCGACAGTAAAATGACGCACGAATCATCCTTCCGTTCGGGACTGGCGCGGCCCCCGCAGCCGGCCGCGTGTGGAAGCCGGTTCCGGTCTACCCGAATCTTCCCGTGATGTAATCTTCCGTCTCCTTGTGCGTGGGGTTCTTGAAGATGACATCAGTCTTATCGTATTCGATCAGGCGGCCCAGCAGGAAGAACCCGGTGAAATCCGCGACTCGCGCGGCCTGCTGCATGTTGTGGGTCACGATCACCATGGTGCACTGGTCCTTCAGGCCGAACATCAGCTCTTCGATTTTGGCCGTGGCGATGGGATCCAGGGCGGAGCACGGTTCGTCCATGAGGAGCACTTCGGGATCGACGGCCAGAGCCCGGGCGATGCACAGGCGCTGCTGCTGCCCGCCGGACAGGGCGTAGGCCGAGTCGTGCAATTTATCCTTCACTTCATCCCAGAGCGCGGCGCGCTGCAAGCTGTGCTCGACTTTGTCGCGCATCTGACCCCTCGACGCCATGCCATTGATTCGCAGTCCGTAGGCGATATTGTCGAAGATCGATTTGGGGAAGGGGTTGGGCCGTTGGAATACCATTCCCACCCGCCGCCGCAGGCTGGTGACATCGAGCGAGCGCACGTCTTCGTTATCCAGCAGGATCTGCCCTTCCATACGGGAGTTGCGAATCGTGTCGTTGATGCGATTGAGGTTCCGCAGGAAGGTCGATTTCCCGCAACCCGAAGGGCCGATCAGCGCGGTAATGCGCCTGGCCTGCATGTCCAGCGAGATATCATGGAGCGCCTGGTAGGTACCGTAAAAGAAATTGACGTTGCTGGCCTTTAGTTTGGGGTCTGGATTCGAAGTTGGCAGCGGCAATGCAACCCCCTTTTGCCCCTGACTTGCCCTGGGGCGCGACATGTAATCGGGTGTGGTGCTCATAAGTTCCCCGGCGCTATCCACGCGGTACCGAGACCCCCCTCGCTAACACGAGGCGGGCGGAAACATTGGCGATCAGAACCAGCCCGATCAGAACCAGCCCCCCCGCCCAGGCTTGCCGGTTCCAGTCGTCATACGGGGAGGTCGCCAGTTTATAGATCATCACCGGCAGGGATGCGGTGGGTTCCGTGAGACCGCCCCAGAACTGGTTGCTCAGGGCGGTAAAAAGCAGCGGGGCGGATTCCCCGGAAATACGCGCGACGCCCAGGATCATGCCGGTCAGGACTCCTTTGCTGCCGGCCGGCACCACCACGGTCGCGATCATCTTCCATTTGTTCGCGCCCAGTGCCAGCGCGGCCTCGCGAAGCGACAGCGGGACTTCCCGCAGAAACTGCTCGGTTTGCCGGGTCACGATGGGAATGAGCATCACGCTCAGGGCGGCCGAGCCTGCCAAACCCGAAAACCCGCCCATCGGCTTCACCACCAGCGCCCACGCCAGAATCCCCACCACGATGGAGGGGACGCCGTTCAATAAATCGGCGACGTAGCGGACCACCGACGCAAACATTTTGTCCTCATACTCGGACAAATAGACGCCCGCGAAAAACCCGATCGGGATGCCGATCAGCGCGGCTGCACCCACGATTTGCACGCTGCCGACAATGGCATTCGCCAGACCGCCGCCCAGTTCTCCGGGCGGCGCCGGCAACTGGGTGAAGAAACTCCAACTGAGCGATTTTCCGCCGTTGTAAATCAGGAGTCCCAGGATCGCAAAGAGCGCGGCCACCGTCAGTACCGTACAAACCCCGGTAAGCGATAACATCACGCCGTTAACCAGTTTGCGCCAGATGAGGAGTCTGCTCATGACCTCTTGGATCCCTTCGAGGTGGTAGCGACTATCATGAGGCGCGCCAGACCGTTGATGACGATGGTCAAGCCGAAGAGAACCAGGCCAAGCTCGACCAGGGCAGAGGGGTGGAGTCTGCCTCCCGCCTCGGCAAACTCGTTGGCGATTACCGCGGCAATGGAATAGCCGGATGCCAAAAGCGACACGTGAGCCTTCGGATCGTTCCCTATGACCATCGTGACCGCCATGGTCTCGCCCAATGCCCGTGCGAGCCCCAGGAAGATCGAACCGAGGATTCCCAACTTGGCATAGGGCACGACGATCTGCCACGTCGTCTCCCAACGCGTCGCTCCGAGGGCCAGAGCCGCTTCTCTTTGCTCCCGCGGAACGGCGAGAAGAGACTCCCGCGAAACCGAGATGATAAAGGGAACCGTCATGATCGCGAGAACCACTCCCGCCGTGAGATATCCGACGCCAAAGGCGGGAGATATCCGACGCCAAAGGCGGGTCCGCTGAACAGCGGAAGAAATCCCAACGTGGCCTTCAGAAACGGTTCCACATAGGACCGCATCAAAGGCACGAGAGTAAATATCGCAAGCAGTCCATAGATCACGCTGGGAATGGCCGCAAGCAACTCGACTACGAATGTCAGGGCGTTGGAAACTCCGGCCGGCGCCAACTCCGAGAGGAACATCGCCGCGCCCACTCCCAGCGGTATCGAGATCAGCAATCCCACTACGGAAGTAACAATCGTTCCGTAGATGAATGGCCATGCGCCGAATTCATCGGTCACCGGATTCCATGCGCTGGAAGAGAGAAAACCAAGGCCGAACTGGTGACGGGCATCGGCCGACCTGCTGAACAGTTGAAATACCAGAAGGGCCGCTACAACCAGAAGACTCGCCGCAAAAATGACAGTAATCAGACGGGCGATCGTATCGCCCGCCTGACTTTGGCCTTTCACTGCTGTTGCGCTTACGGCCGCTGTGGTACCCATGCTGCAACTCAATCGGGCAGTCCCACCCTACTGGATCTGCGCGATCTGTTGTGCCTCCTTGGCCACCACAGCCTTGGGGAGAGAAGCGTATTGCAACGCGGCGCAGTCTTTTTGGCCATCCGCCAACATCCATTGCAGAAACGCTTTGACCACGGCGCCTTTCGCTTTATCCTCGAACTTGTCCGGGATCAAAAGCCACGTAAACGTGGAGACGGGGTACGCGTTCTTGCCGGGAGCATTCGTGATGGAGACTCGAAAATCGGCCGGCATTTCCTTCACGGCGCTCGCCGCGGCCTCACTCACAGACTCGATGCTGGCCTTTATAAAATTCCCGCTGGAGTTCTTGACCAGACCATAGCCCATCTTATTTTGCAGCGCGTAAATGAGCTCCACGTAGCCGATGGAGTTCGGCATCTGCTTTACCAGCCCGGTGACACCAGCGCTCTGCGGCCCAGCCTGGCCGGTGGGCCAACTCACTGCTTTGGCGGCGCCGACTTTGCTCTTCCACTCGGGGCTGACCTTCGAAAGATAATCCGTCCAAACAAAGGTGGTTCCGCTGGAATCCGTGCGGTGTACGACAACAATATCCTCGTTCGGAAACTTCACACCCGGATTGTCAGCCGCCAGACGCTTATCGCTCCATTTGTTGATGGTGCCCAGGAAAATCCCGGCAAGCACTTCCGGAGTGAACTTCAACTCCTGCGTAACACCGTCAATATGGTAGATCGGAACCACTGCCCCCATTACCGTCGGGAAGTGCAGGATCTTCTTCCCTTTAACGGCCGCCATCTCTTCGGGGGTCATGGGCATGTCGGAAGCGCCGAAATCCACTGTCCCGTCCTGGACTCCCTTTACGCCGGCACCCGATGCGTTGGGTTGATAGTTGATCCGGACGCCCTTGTGCGCCTTGCCGTAGTCGGAAAACCACTTTTCGTAGATGGGATCCGGGAATGTCGCGCCGCAAGCGTTGAGTTTCTGGGCTGCCGCAAACGGGGCAGTCGCCGCTATTAGCAGGCCCGCCATGGCCAACGATACTTTCTTCATATGCGTGAACCTCATTTTCTCATTCGATTGTTACAACTCGGTTACCAAACCCTGAAATTACGGGTCCTACTTCACCGGAGGAGGCGCCCCCGGAAGGGTGTAGCGCAGGTTCATGTAGATGGTGTTGTCGTGCGTGTTCTTGGGTGAGTTCACGGCGATGTACCACGGATTGCGCAGCAGGTACTCGTATTGCCCCATCAGGTTGATTGCGCCATATTTGGCATCCTTCCAGATGGTCTGGTTGAATCCGAAAGTGACTTCCTGCACGGTTTTGTTCTGGCTGTTCGCCGCACCCCGGTACCCGTAACCAATCAGGCTGGTTCCATTGGCGTCGAGGGCCACGTCGCGTCCGATGTAAAGGGCGCCATAGTAGCCATACAGCAGGGTGTTCCGGACGGTGGCTTCAAAGCCCTCCACAAAACCGCCCGAGTGAATCGGGCTGATGCTGGCGTCGGACCGTACAATGAGGTCCGGGGCGTTCCCGAAGAAATAGCGGCCGATGCCTTGGCCGTATATATTGTTGGTGAGCAGGCGAAAGTTCTTGGCCACTTCCACGTTCGCGTTGAACGAGCCGCCCACGCCCTCCGAGGTGAAGTACTTCCCCGAGGCCGGCTGGCCCGTTGTAGTATTCCAGGTCTTAAAGGTCCGCTCGATCCCGGCGAATTCGAAGTGAACGCGCGACATCGGGTCAAATGCCAGTTTGGCGATGATGTCCGGATGCAGGTTCGGCGTGGTCTGTATGGCGCCCGCGTTATCCAGTTGCACATTGGCGAAACCCGCGAAAGCGGTGGGAAGGGTGATGGAGGGGCCGCCGCCCGAACCCCCGATGTACGCGTCCGGATTCTCGAAGGAGACACCGAAAGCCACCTGGTTGTTGGGGTGATAGACCAGGCGCAAGCCCGGCTGGCGAGTCCATGGCAGACCGATCATGTAGTTGATGTCCGTGGTCTGGCTGTAAAAGATATCGGCGGGCAGCGGCGATATGCCTTTCCGGCTGGGGGTGAGCATGCTCCAACTCTGTCCGCCCATGATTTCCCACGAGCCCTTGCGGACATCCACCCAGAACAGGCGGAGGCGGGGAACGAAAGCTCCATTGGTGACGGTGATCGCATTCGAGCCGCTGGTGCCGACGAAGTCGTTCTCGTTATACGCGGTGAAGTGCGTGTCCTTCCAGTTGCCGTCGACCCGGAATCCAATGCGTGAGTTCTGGGGGCTGAATTTGAATTCGGAGAGCTTGGCGGTAGCGGCGTTGTTGTAAGGGATGCTGCCGAAATTGCTGCCCAGCGAACCGCCGGCATTCTTATCTTTCCATATCGCCGTGAAGTCCATGAAGCCGATCGGCAGGATGGTGGTGTCGCCGATTCTGAGCTGCAGGGGGGAGGTCCCCTCGGCGGCGGGGGCCTGCGGCGCCGGTGGGCTGAACTTGGGAGTGGGGCTCGCAGCGGTGGCGGATGCGGGCGGCGCCAACATGGGGGCGGTGGACGCCATGAGACGATCGGGGGGCGTGGCGTGCTCGATTTGAGCCTGGACGTTTATTGAAGTAACGCCAGGGGCTGCGGTTGCGGCCGGGGCTGCCAGTCCGGCCTGCTCCAGCATCTTGCGCTCGGCGGCCAACGCCGCCAGCAATTGTTCGATCTCCTTCTGTTGCAGATCGAGCTGGGCTTTCAGTTTTGCGATATCCGCCGCTGTAGGCGCGGCAGCGGACGGGCTGGCGGGGGGCGTTGCCGGGTCGGCGGCCCAGCCCGAGGAGAGCAAAACGGCGGCGATGCACGACCATGCAATGATCCTGATACTCGATCTCATCGTTTGACGATCCTCCTTGCACAGAGAGTGAACGGAGTCATTTATCGCTTGTTGTCATTGCCTCGGAGCTTATCGCAACAGCGGTTAAATTCGGAGCCACGCGTCGAGAATACTAGATGATTGTTGTTTTTCGATGACTAGACGGTTAAAAACTACCCACGCGGACGCGAGCACTGGGGCAGCACTACGATGAAGGTTGAACCCCTTCCCAGCTCGCTTTCGACGGCTACCGTCCCGCCCATCTGCTCCACGGCATGCTTGACAATTGAAAGGCCCAGCCCGGTGCCGCCCACCTGGCGGGAACGCGCCTTGTCCACGCGGTAGAACCGCTCGAAGATGCGGGAGAGATCTTCCGCCGGAATTCCGACCCCATTATCGGAGACGCGAACCTCGATTTGATCGCCGGACCGGTCGTGCACCTGGACATGGACCTCGCCCTTCGGTTTATTGAACTTGACCGCGTTATCCAAAAGGTTCAGCAGCGCGTGTTCCAGACGGATCCCGAACCCCAACAGGTACAGGTCCGGGATGGGATCGGCCAGGAGCCGGACGTTCATCAAATGGGCCGCCGGTTCGATTGCCCGGATGGCGCTGCACAACGCATTGTTGATGGAGATCGGGGCGGGCTGGGCGCCCGGCCGGCCGGACTCGAGTTCCGACAAGGTCAACAAATCGGCGGCGATATTGTTCAGCCGCACGCCGTTAGCCTGAATAATCTCAACGAACTTGCGGCGGTTGCCTTCGTCTTCCAATCCGCCATCGAGCAGCGTTTCCGCATATCCTCGAATCGTGGCGAGAGGCGTACGGATTTCATGCGAAACGTTGGCGATAAAATCCCGCTTGACGCGTTCGAGCTTCTCGGCCGGAGTGACATCGTGCAGGATGGCCATCGCGCCGCGCGAAGACGTGGTCGCCAGCGGTACGGCATGCACCTCGAAGGAGAGCGTTTCCGGCGTAGACAACTGCAGCCGTTGGCGCTGCGCAACACCCGAATCCACGACCTGCTTCACGATCTGGTAAAGGACGGGGTCGCGAACAATCCGGATCAGGGGAACGCCCTCGGCGGGGCCATGATCGCCGGCGACCTTAATGAAGGCGTTATTGCAGAACGTAACATTGAGCCGGGCATCCACCGCCAGCACTCCGTCGGTCATGCTGGCCAGAATGGCTTCACACCGGGTGAGCTCATTTCTCAGGCGGTTGACTAACTCGTCGATTTGCGGCGCCATCCGCGAGAGAGAGCGGGCCAGGTTTCCCAGTTCGTCGTCGCTGGCCGGCAACTCCGGGAGCGGAACGCTCATGTCCAGCAAACGATCCGCCAGGCCGGTCAGGCGATTGATGCGCCAGGCCAGCGAACGGGCCAGCAGCCACGAAACCAGGATCAGCAATGCGCCGAATACCAAGGATGCGAGCCGGGCCGCGCTGCTGGCCGTAGACAGGTGGATGACCACAGCGGGAGGAACGGCCACCGCAACAGCTATCAGAAGGGCTTTCCGGGCGATCGAATCCCCCATTTGACGTCTGCCCGATTTTAGCATTATCGGTTCGCGTCAAAGCACGATGACGCTTATGCGCTGCCGGTTTCTCCCGCCAGTTGAGCTTCAGCAGTCTCCACGGGATCGTACTGTGGCAGGATCGTGTCGACGTGTGCCACCTTAAGTAACGTCGCGAGCCTTGGCGAAACGCTCGCCCACCCGAATTTCCTTCCATGGCGCTGGCGCGACGAGAAAGCTCCCAGCACCGCACCGAGTCCGGCCGAATCCATGCAGGGCGCCTCTGGCAGATCGCTAATCGGTTGCGGGGATTCGATCGTGCGAACCAGATCCGGAAACTCAAAAAGCGCGCTGAGCGAGGCTGGTCTCTCGCGCCGGGAGGCTTCGAGGTAAGCACAATCCAATCGGGCGAGGAGGGCATTGCGGCTTTGCCGCCCAGTGCTCTCAGGTGCTCGGCGGTGAATTCGTTTTCCCGGCTTCCACAATCAGCCATCCCAGGTACGCCGCCACTCCCGGATCTCCCTCCCTCGGCGCCCAAGGCGCAAAGTCCTTGTCATTCGCCGCCGAGTATGGACCGGGCTTCACCTCGTAGCACACTGCGTGCGGCGTCAACACCGCCAGCGTGTGCCAGACGCCCGGCGGGATATCGATCCCCATCGCGTCCCGCCCCAGCACGTGGGTGGTGGCGATGCGGCCGCCGTCATCGAACGTGAAGAATGCCAGCTCACCCTCCAGCACCAGAAACGATTCCGGCTTGGGAGGATCGCGATGGCGATGCGGGGCCACGTACGTGCCGCGCAGCATGACGTTCAGGAACCGGTGGGGGTTGTCCTCCATGCCTGCGTGAAAATTGTGGTTGGTCCGCAGCCGCGGAGACCGGCTCGCCCGTTCGATCAACGACTGAATCAGCGCCCGGTCCAATAACTGAATACGCGCGTCCGGCATCCCTCCATCATAGGGTGTCGCCGGCCGCCTGCGGATGGTACAATTCACATCGTTACTCCAGGAGGAGAATCATGTCCGGTTTGTTCTGGAAAAAAGTCAGGGAACCGTGGACCGGTTTCAGCCGCCGCGATCTGTTTCGTCAGGGAGGCCTGCTGGCCGCCGCACAGGCATTCGGCGGCAGCGTACGGCAGGCGGTCGCCGCACCGCTCGACCTGGGGCCCGACATGTACCGCTCCATCGGCGTCAAGCCTCTCATCAACGCCCGCGGCACCTTCACCATCATCACCGGCTCGCAGACGCTGCCCGAAGTGAAACGCGCCATGGACCTGGCCTCGCGCGGCTACGTCAACATGGACGAGCTGATGGACGCCGTAAGCAAACGCCTGGCGGAAATCACCGGCGCCGAATGGGGCATCGTCACCGCGGGCTGCTGCGCCGCCACTACCAACTGCACCGCGTCGGCCATCGCGGGCGGCAACCCCGAGCGCATGCAGCGGCTCCCCAATCTCGCCGGCCTGAAGAACGAGGTCATCGTGCCGGCCTACTCGCACAATGTCTACGACCATGCCGCGCGCATGCTGGGCGTCAAGCTGGTCGTCGTGCGCGACAAGTCCGAAATCGAGCCGGCCTTCAACGAGCGCACCGCCATGGTCTACATCCTGGCCGGCCCCAACGACGACGGACCGCTGGGAACCCGCGCGTTCACCGAAGTCGCGCGCCGCAAAAACGTGCCCGTACTGGTGGATGCCGCGGCCGAAATCCTCACCCTCAAACCCAACGTTCACCTCGCTCGCGGCGCCAGCGCGGTGGCCTACAGCGGCGGCAAGTGCATCCGCGGGCCGCAAGCCGCGGGCCTGCTGCTGGGTGAGAAGAGCCTGCTCCAGGGTGCCTGGATCAACAGCGCGCCGCACCACGCTTTCGGCCGCTCGCTCAAGGTGGGCAAAGAGGAGATCATGGGCATGCTCGCGGCCGTCGAGATGTGGGTGAAGCGCGACCACAAGGCCGAATGGGCGCAGTGGGAGTCNNCGACCACATCGCGACCAGCGTCAAGCGCGTCAATGGGGTCACCGCCAAGGTGAACCAGCCCTCGGCCGATCTTTCCAACCGCACCCCCGAGCTGATCATCCAGTGGGACGGCGCCAAGCTGGGCATCACCGGCACCGAGCTGATGAAGATCGCGCTCGACACCGAGCCTCGCATCAACCTCTCCCGCGGAACCGGC
>OMOG01000097.1:6084-13169 GCA_900290305.1 Candidatus Sulfopaludibacter sp. SbA4 | reverse complement strand
GCACGTTGGTACATCGGCTCGGCCTTGTTGTAGGCCCCTCGATCATAGTACACAACGGCCAAGTTGTTCATGATTCCGGCGGTTTCGCGGTGTTCTGCACCAAGAGCTTTCTCGCAGATTGTCAACGCACGTCGCAACAACTCCTCGGCCTTAGGATAAATTCCTTCACGCTCATACAGCCCAGCGAGATTATTGAGGCTTCGGGCCGTTATTGGGTCCTCAGGCCCCACAACGTTCTCATTGATCATTAAGGCACGCTTGCCCAGGGCCTCAGCCTTTGCATAATCTCCTTCCCCACTGAACACCGCGGCGAGGTTGGTCAGGATGGCAGCAATCCCGGGATCATCCCCTCCTGAAACCTTCTCGCGGGCTGACAAGGCGCGTTGTAATAACGGCTCAGCCTTGGAATAGGCCCCTTGATCTATGTACAGCCCGGCTAATCTGGCCAAGCTGACCACCGTTTCGGGGTGCTCGGGGCCTAGAGTCCTCTCTCGGATCTCCAAGGCTTTGTTGGCAAACGGGATCGCTTCAGCGTACCTACCCTGCTCGGACAATTGAAGAGCCTGCGCGCTCAGTTCCTCCGCTTGTCGCGCCTCTTGCGCGACCAACATATTGCCCAGCACGACAAGCATTGGGACTGCAACTGTCAGGCGCATGTTCGACTTCTTCCTAGACCCTAGACAGGCTTTCTCTCGACCTGGCCGCAGTTCATGCGATCTTCCTACTTTTAGCCCGCTTTATTCGAGCGTTGTTCATGGCGAAAGCGTAATGCTTAAATTTATGAAATTGTCGAGCCCGTCGCGGGGGAACCCCAATGCCGGCGGTGCGGTCATATCCGACTCGGCTTTGAGATGCAGCAGTTCATTTGGGTGCCTCAGCAAAATGCTGCTCAAACGTCGCATCAACTCCGATACGTCCAACCGCTAGGGCCATGGCCTTTCCATCTTCGCTCAGCAGCCACCTTTTTGTCATTTCGTCCATTTGAGCCGCGGAGACTCCCCTAACATATCTCATCCAAGTGACGGTGTAGGCCCGGCTTCCAACGGAACTTATCTTCGATAAGCCAATCGAACCCTCAGTCTGACCAGCCGAAGGAAGCTGCATGAACCAGATGAAAAAGGCTCTCGCCTTTGTGACTTCGTCGGGAGCCTCAAACTTCCAAATAATGTGGAAATTCTGATTTTGGTGAATGAAGGCGCGCGCTATCGCCTCAGCCGAAGGTGGCGGCTTCCAGTAGTAGAAGTTGAAGACGAGGTCCTCGTCCGAAATCGTGGACGGCTTACCATCCTTGGTGTAGCGCACGGTCCAGACCTTGGTCGTGGAATCATACGCTTCGGTGCTTGGCCCGAAGTTCCGACCCAGGAGTCTGAGCATTATCGAAAGCGGGGAAACCGCAACCAGCATCGAGTTCAGTGTTTGAATACAGGAGTGAGCGACGAGAAGCTTATAACGAAAAAGCAGCAAATCGCGGAGGGTGTCATTGGGGAACTGCGCCTTGTAGGTCTGAATGAACTCTTGCAGTGATTCTACTTTAGCTTTGTTCGAAGTGATCTCTTCTGGACAACGGAACGATTGAGAAAGCCGCGAACTTGGGTCCTGCGCGGTTGCCGGGATCGCAGCCGACAACAGGGGAGTGTACGAAACGCCCACGAAAATAAGAAGCCCAGGTAGTAGCGGGTTCAAGGGAGGCATGCAAGCTCCTCGAAATCAATTGGGGAGCGACCTCCGCACGCGCGGTGACAAATCGACATTGAAATCCCTCGTCCAGTGAGATTCTACACCATTTATTCGCTGCGGTTTTCGACGTCCAGCTTGGGAAGCTGGCTCTCAACGAAGCTTCCTACTTGACATGTAGATAGCTGGCGGGAACAGCCCTTCCAACCACCAGATTGGGTACGCGGTCGCGAACGGCCGGCAAGTGGCACCCGAGCAAGGACCATGCGCATACATTTCGCGGCGAAGCCGTCCCTGGCCAGGGGCACAGCGGCCCGAGTGGGCCCGTCCTTCGGCGTCAGGCCCGCGATCCCACCAAGACGCCCGGGGGGATCGACAGCGGGCCCCCAACCCCGGCCCGTGGCCCCCAACTCCTTTCTTGCCCCCGCTTTAGTCCGGTGTTACCCTCCGGTATAATGTGACGGGAGCTGTCCCGGTTCGATGAACGACATCAAAAAGAAACTTCAGGACGAGATCGCAACGCTCGATTACGAGTTGAAGGTCGAGCTGCCGAAGGAAATCCTGAAGGCCAGGGCCCATGGGGACCTGAGCGAGAACGCCGAGTACCACGCCGCCAAGGAGCGGCAGGGCTTCGTCAATGCGCGATTGAACCAGTTGAAAAAACGCCTGGCGGAGATGTCGATGATCGACTACTCCAAGATCCCGCACGACCGGGTCGGGTTGGGGTCGACCGTCATCGTGCTGGATACCAAGCGCGACGAAGAGATCACGTACAATCTGGTCACGACCGAGGAGGCCGACGCCGCCAATGGGAAGATCTCCACGACGTCTCCGATCGGCCGGGCCTTGCTGGGGAAAGAGGTCGGCGACGAAGTCCGGGTGCAGAGCCCGGGCGGCGTCAAGGATCTGGAAATCCTGAAGCTGACCACCATACACGATGCAGTCGAGTAGGATATGACATACACCCGTGCGATCGGGCTGGTCTTCGGCGCCGCCATCAATCGCATCGTGCGCTGGCTAGCGCTCTCGAAAATCCATCCCAACGTGCTCACGTTTATCGGATTGGTAATCAACATCTGGGCCGCCTGGCTGTTTGCCCGGGCGGGCAGTGCCGCGGATCCGCGAGTCGATTTCCGGTGGGCCGGCCTCGTGACGGTGGGCGCCGGGCTCTTCGACATGGTCGACGGGCGGGTGGCGCGAGCCACCGATCAGGTGACGCGCTTCGGCGGATTCTTCGACTCGGTGATCGATCGTTATTCCGATCTCGCCATCTTCATGGGCCTGCTGGTCTACTACGCCTCCATCAACCGGTTCTTCTACATTGTGCTGACGGCCATCGTGATGACCGGTTCGGTGATGGTGAGTTACACGCGGGCGCGCGCCGAGAACGCCATTCCGAAGTGCAAGGTCGGTTTCCTGGAGCGTCCGGAGCGGGTGGTGCTGATTATCATCGGAGCGTTGTTCGACCGCATGGCCGCGGTGCTTTGGGTGCTGGCGGTGCTCTCCAATGTCACGGTGATTGCCCGCATGATCTTTACGTGGCAGGAGGCCAAGCGGCTGGAAGATGCGCAACTGCGGCTGACGCCGCGGGTGTAGCCGCCGCGGGTGTTAGCCGCCGCGGGTGTAGCCGCCGGTGGCCGAAAAGCACCACGCCCGGTGCATTTTGGCCAATTTGGCCGGCATTCCAGCCTAGTATTATCAATAATTTACGGGCGAAAACACATTGGCCAGACAGATGCAATAGAAGGCTGCGAGTAGGCTACTATGACTCGTTACCCTCTAGCTTTTGTTTTCGTTGCCGCATCCGGCCTCGCGCTGGCGCAAAACCAGCCGTCGGCCGCGCCGCAGCCGCAGTCCACCCCCGGCGCGTGGCGGCGCGTGGGCGATCCTCCGCCCTCCTTGCCGGTGCCGGCCCCCCAGTCGCAGGATCCCTCGGAACCGGTAGATCGCAGCGATCAGTACGGCCAACCGTCGCAGGTTCCTCCGCAGGCGCCAGCGCAGGTACCTCCCCAGGCGCCACCGCAGGCACAGCCCGCCCCCCGTCCCAACGATCGTCCAGCCTCCGCCCGCCCGGCGTACGGGCTTCCACCCGAGTTGACTTTGCAGCCCGGCACGTTCGTCACGATCCTCACGAACCAGCCGCTGTCCTCCGACCACAACCAGCCCGGTGACACTTTTTCCGGGACCTTGAACCAGCCGGTCGTAGTGGATGGCGTAGTGGTCGCGCAGCGCGGCCAGACGGTGTACGGCCGCGTGGCCGAGGCGGTGAAAGCTCATTCCGGGAACAGTTCACGGCTGGGTCTCGAGTTGACCGGCCTCACGCTGGCCGATGGCACGCAAGTGCCGGTGCGCTCGCAACTGGTGGCACGGCAGGGCCCGACGACCCCCGCAGGCGCGCAGGCCGGCACGATTGTGGGCACCACCGCGGTTGGCGCAGCCGTGGGCGCGGCTGCCGATTGGGGCCGCGGAGCCGCCATCGGCGCGGGAGCAGGCGCCATTGCCGGCATCGCCGGCGTGATGCTGACGCGCAATCATCCTACGATCGTGTATCCGGAGACAGCGTTGACCTTCCGGATTGACTCCCCAGTCACGGTTTCTACGGTCCGGGCTCCCCAGGCCTTCCGCTACGTGGGCCCGGAAGAATACCAACCAGGTTATAACACCCGCTTACAGCCACGGCCGGTGGGACCCCCGCCAGCCAATTATTATTACGGTCCCGGTTACTACCCTTACTACCCGTATTACCCATATTATTGGGGACCGTCCGTTTCATTTCTATTTGGCCGGGGTCCCGGCTTTTTCTACGGCCGTGGCTACTACCGCGGCTGGCGGTAAGCGGCACGTCTCGGCGGTGGGGCAGCGACGCGCTGCCCCTTCGCTCACTTCTTTTGCGCCGTCGCCCGATCGTAAATCCACCCCGCCGCACTGCCTCCCACAATCGCTGCCGAGTCGCTGAACCGCCGTGTCCACGAGCCCGTTTTTCAGGGGTTTTCGCTGAAAGCAGCCGGCAAAGTGGTTTTCAGCGGTCCCTTGAAAATAACGTTAAAATTCCCCTAAATAATTGAAAGTAAATAGGTTAGAAGACAAAGCCGCGACCGGAATCTATCGTTTTGCGCACTTCTGTGGGATACTCGATTATAGAATAGGTTTTCAACCCAGAAATGTCCCAGTTGGAAGACGCAGTAGCTAGATATAACAGGCTTTTGGAAAACGGCCCGTACCGTGAACTTTCCTGGGCCGACGCGCTTCATCAACGCATGGAAGCCGCGAAGCTTTCCTCCGGCGGAAGGCTGATCTGCCCTTTTCTGCGGCCGAACTTCATTTCGCGGCGGCAATACGAATCTCTCGTTAAGACCGGGGAGTCGCTCATCTGCGCCATCGATCGCATGGAGCAGATGGTGCTCAGCACCCCGGCGTTGCTGGCGCGTCTGGAACTGCTGCCCGCCGAGAAGATGCTGGCTTCGATCGACCCGGGCTATCAGGCCCTCGAAGTCGCCGCGCGGCTGGATTCCCACCTCAATAACGGCAGTCTGCACTTCGTGCAATACAATGCGGATTCGCCGACGGGCGCGGGCTACGCCGACGCGCTGGCCGATCTGTTCTACGACATTCCTCCGGTGAAGGAGTTTCGCAAGAAGTATTCGCTGGCGAAGGCCGGCAGCCGGAAACATTTGTTGCACGCGTTGTTGAAGTCCTACAAGCAGTTCGGCGGCGCCCGGAAACCCAATATCGCAATCGTGGAATTCCGGCCGATGTATCACTCCGGGCAGAGCGAATACGAACTGTTCCGCGATTTCTTCCGCGATGAAGGGTATGCCGTGGAGATCGTCGCCCCCGAACAGTTGGAGTACCGCAATCACCGGTTGCGCAAGGGGAACTTCGAGATCGATCTGGTGTACCGCCGCCTGGGCGTGCAGGAATTTCTGATGCGGTTCGATTTGACGCACCCGCTGGTGCAGGCGTATCGCGACCGCGCAGTCTGCGTGGTCAACAGCTTCCGTTCGGAATTGGCCCACAAGAAGGCCATGTTCGGCCTGCTGACCGACGAGACCCTGACCGCCAAGTTCCCGGCGGCGGAACGCAAAGCCATCCGCGAACACGTGCCGTGGACGCGCCTGGTGGCTGCGGCCAAGACGACCTACGAAGAGCGCAGCATCGATCTTCCCGAGTTCATCGCGCAGAACCGCGAGAAGCTCACGCTGAAGCCCAACGACGATTACAGCGACCAGCACTCCTACTTCGGCTGGGATATGGACAGCGCCGAATGGGATCGCGCGCTGAAGCAGGCCATGCGATCGCCGTACGTCGTGCAGCAGCGCGTAGAGTCGGTGCGCTCGGTATTCCCGTTGATGAGTTTCGGGCAACTGGAGTTCCGCGAGATGCAGGTGGACGTGCACCCGCACGCTTACCTGGGCAAGGTGCAAGGCTGCTCGAGCTGGCTCTCCACCGGCAAGACCGGTTTCTCGTCGGCCGCCGGGATCGTACCGACATTCATCCTCGATTCGAAAGGGTGATTGCCGCCTGGCGGCAGGAGTGCCCGCAGGCCCGCGGCGCTACCGGATGGCGGCCTGCGCGGCGTTTAACTGCGAGTTCGACACGCCTGCGACCTCGGCAATGCTGCCGTGAAGCCCCGAGGCCAGGCCGATGATCGCTGTCAGTACAAAGGCGATCAGCAGAGAATATTCGGCCAGGTCCTGGCCCGTCTCGTCGGCAGCAAAGCTGCGAAATCGCGATGTCATGTCGGTAAGTGCATCCATGTCGGAATTATGGATAATTCCAGAAAGCCGAACCAGTCCTGTGCGTACGTCCGGGGTCTCAGCGGTGCCAAAAACCGCAGAAAGTACTGATGGTGCCAGTCAAGGGCTAGTCAAAAAGCGCAAAGGCCGCGGCGCGGTACCAGACGGGACAGGAACTGGTCGCGCCGCGGCCGTTTTGCGCGAGTTCCTTAGGAGGGGCCGCAGGCGCGATGGAATGGTACGGTTTGAGGCAGGCTCGCAAGGCCCCCCCGTTCATCGTCCGTTAATCGCAGGAAGAGGATAATACTGGGGAGATGCTTCGCTGTCTGTTGCTCGCCGTCTTGTGGGCGCCCTCTCTTTTCGCGCAGACTGCCGCGCTCCGCGGGCAGGTGACCGATCCCAGTGGGGCCATAGTCCCCGCTGCCGCCATCACGTTGACCGATGCCAAAGGACAGGTGAAGACCACGGCCGCCGATAGCAACGGCGCCTGGTCGTTCGCCGGCCTGGCTCCCGGCAATTATGTGGTCCAGGCCTCGGCCCCGCAATTGGCTACGGCGCCGGTGAAGGTTTCCCTGAAGCCGGGTGCGCAGGCGCTCAACCTGCAGTTGAAAGTCGCGTCGCTGGTGGAGAGGGTGACGGTAGCTGAAAACGCCGGCCCCTCCGTCAGCACCGCGG
>OMOG01000097.1:0-6074 GCA_900290305.1 Candidatus Sulfopaludibacter sp. SbA4 | reverse complement strand
GCCCTCGCGGGACCGGCCGCCGGCCCCAACGGCGGCGCCATCTTCATCGATGGCTTCAGCGGTGGCGAACTGCCTCCGAAAGAATCCATCCGCGAAATCCGCATCAACCAGAATCCGTTCGCGCCGGAGTATGACAAGCTGGGCCTGGGCCGTATCGAGATCTTCACCAAGCCGGGCGCCGACAAATACCGCGGCACGGTGGACTACAACCTAGGCACGCAGGCGTGGAATTCGCGGAATCCATATGCGTCCGAAAAGGCGCCGTTCCTGCTCCAGGAATTCGAAGGCAATGCCGGCGGGCCGCTGACCAAACACATGTCGTTCACCCTCGATGCGCAGCGCAACATGGTGGATAACGGATCCATCACCAACGGCTTCGTGGTCACTCCCGCCCTGGCAGTGGCCCCGTTCAACAGCGTGCTCACCACCAGGGGACGCTTCACGCGCGTCACCCCGCGCATCGACTACCAATTGAACAGCAGGCACACGCTGACGTTCCGCTACGGCATCACGCGCTCCGGCGCCGAGGATGCCGGCATCGTTGGCTTCGACCTGATTTCCCGCGGCTACCAAACCCACTTCCTCAACCAGACCGTGCAGGCTGCCGACACCGCGGTTTTCGGGACTACCGTCAACGAGACCCGCTTCCAGTTCTACCGCGCCTCCAGCGAAATCACCGCCAATACCCTGGCGCCGACCATTCAGGTGCTCGGCGCCTTCAACAGCGGCGGCTCTACCAATGGACATTCGCTCGACACACAGAACAGCTTCGAGCTGCAAAACTACACGTCCATGATTCACGGCACGCACTCCTGGAAGTTCGGCGTGCGCATGCGCGGCCAGACCGACGACAACGTAGCGCCGCAGAATTTCAACGGGACGTTCACGTTTGGCGGCGGCACCCTGGCGCCGGTGCTGGATGCCAATAATCAGCCGGTTCTCGACGCTTCCGGCCAGCCCGTGCTCGCGCCCATTCAATCCATCGAGCGCTATCGCCGCACCCTCCTGTTCCAACAACTCGGGTATTCGGCGGCCCAGATCCGCTCCCTGGGCGGTGGCGCCACGCAGTTCAGCATCAGTTCCGGCATTCCCGAGTTGGGCGTGCACCAGGTGGACGTCGGATTATTCGCCGGAGACGATTGGCGCGTGCGGCCCAATCTCACGCTGAGCCTGGGGCTCCGTTATGAGACCCAGAGCAACATCCACGACCGCGGCGATTTCGCGCCGCGCATCGCGGTGGCGTGGGCGCCCGGCGGCGGCAAGAACGCGCACGCCAAAACCGTGTTGCGCGCGGGCTTCGGCATGTTCTACGACCGCTTCGCACTCGGCAATACGCTGGCCGCCGAACGCTACAACGGAATCGTCCAGCAGCAGTTCGTGATCGCCGATCCGGACTTCTTCCCGAATCCTCCCGCTGCCGCGCAACTGGCGGGATTCCAGACCGCGCAGGCCGCCCAGGAAATCAGCTCGAGCATGCGCGCCCCCTACCTGATGCAAACCGCTCTGACGCTGGAGCGCCAGTTGCCGAAGAACACCACGCTCGCCGTGACCTACACCAACTCTCACGGCGTGCACCTGTTCCGCTCCGAGGACATCAACGCGCCGCTGCCCGGCACCTACCAACCGAATGTCCCGGGCAGCGGCGTGTTTCCGCTGGCGCATGCCGGGCCGGTGTTCCTTGCGGAATCCTCCGGACTGTACAACCAGAACCAGATGATCGCCAACGTCAACTCCAAACTGAACGCGGGCTTTTCGCTGTTCGGTTTCTACGTGCTGAATCGCGCCATGAGCAACACCGACGGCATCGGCACGTTCCCGGCGAACCCGTACAGCTTGGCGGGCGAATATGGGCCCGCGCTCACTGATGTGAGGCAACGCGGGACCATCGGCGGGTCGATCAATCTCCGCGGGAACATCCGCATCAGCCCGTTTTTCGTCATGCAGTCCGGCGCGCCATTCGACATCACCGCCGGCAGCGATCTGTATGGCACGACCCTGTTCAACGGGCGGCCCGGCATCGTGGAGGGCGTCGCCAAACCGGGGCTGATCTCGACGCCCTACGGCCTGCTGGACCCCAACCCTGTGGCGGGCGAGGCGTTGCTGGGGCGCAATTCCGGCCGCGGACCGCGCGTGATCACCATGAACCTGCGGCTGGCGAAGACCATCGGGTTCGGAGGCGAGCGCAAAGGATCGGGCGGCGAGCAGCCGCAGCGGCAAGGCCCCGGACCGGGAGGCGGTGGAGGTGGTGGCGGCGCGGGCGGAGGACTGGTGCCAGCCGCGGTAACAGGCGGAGGGCTGGGCAACCTCATCGGCAGGCCATCCACCAGCCGCCGCTACAATCTCTCGCTTTCGATGTCGGTCCGGAATCTGCTGAACCACAACAATCCCGGACCGATCATCGGCAACATCACGTCGCCCCTCTTCGGCTCGGCCAATCAGATCGCGGGCAATCCCAACGGCGAAGGATTTTACGAGACCGCGAACAACCGAAGGTTGGAGATGCAGATCCGCTTCACGTTTTAGGTTCGTCCGCCGCTCGGCTTGTCTATGGCCCGTTTGCCAAGCATCGCCCTCGCCCTCTTTGCGGCATCGGCGCCCGCCGCTGCGCCGTTTTGGATTCGCGTGATCGATAGGGAAACCGGCCGCGGCGTTCCGCTGGTTCAGCTCAGCACACCGCGCGACGCGATCCGCTTCTGGACCGACAGCAACGGAGTGGCGGCCAGCCATCGACGATGCCGCGTTGGCCGGCCGGGATGTGATCTTCAGCATCAAGAGCCACGGCTACGAATTTGAGGAACGAATCTTCGATGAGCCTGCCAGGCGGGTGCGCGTCGAGCCCGGGCGCCACGTCGAATGGATGGTGCGCCGCGTCAACATTGCCGAGCGGCTGTACCGCATTACCGGGGCGGATATCTACCGGGACAGCGTCCTGGCCGGCTTGCCGGTTCCGATCGCGCACCCGCTACTAAACGGCGGCGTCACCGGTCAGGACACCAATATTGCGGTTCCCTACCAGGGCCGACTTTTCTGGTGTTATGGCGATACCTTCGGGCTTCACGCGGCGATTTTCTCGGTCTCGTGCGCCATTTCCCAATTGCCGGAAAAAGGCGGGCTCGATCCGGCAGTTGGCGTCAACCTGACATACTTCGTGGATGCCGGCGGCTTCAGCCGTGAGATGCTGCCGCTGCCGCGCCCCGGCCTGGTCTGGATTGAAGGACTCTTCACCGTGAAGGATGATACGGGCCGCGAACGGTTGGTCGCGACCTACACGCGGCAGCCCGGCCTGAAGCCTCCGGTCGAGAGCGGCGTGGCGGTATTCGACGATGCTGCCGGACAGTTTCGCGTCTTGGTGCAGTTTCCGCTGCCGCGCCGCCCAAGGGCTCACCGGTCTTCGCACCCGTTTCGGGTGACGGAGCGCGGCGTGACGTACTGGTACCTCTACCCGCACCTGCGCGTACGCGACGATTGGAAGGCGCTGACGGATCCGAAGAGCTGGGAATCGTACACCTGCCTCGAGCGCGGCTCCGACTTCGATGCCGGAAATACACACCTGCTGCGCGGGCCGAGCGAAACGCTCGAATGGAGTTGGAAGCCGGACACCGGCCGCATCGAGGCCGATGAGGAACGCCAGTTGATTGCGCTCGGGCTCATGAAGAAGGAGGAGGCTCTCTTCGCAATGCGCGATTCCCAATCGGGCCAGGAGACCGGGGCTTCACCGAGCTCGGTGGCGTGGAACGCTTATCGCAAGAAGTGGATTCTGCTGGCGGAGAAGGTTGGATCGGTTTATTACGCGGAGGCCGATGAGCCGGCCGGCCCGTGGAACCGGGCCGTAAAGATTGTGGGCCACGATCACTACAACTTTTACAACGTGGTGCAGCACCCATTCTTCGACCGCGAAGGCGGGCGCATCATTTACTTTGAAGGCACCTATACCGCGTCGTTCAGCGCAGCGAAAGAGCTGACTCCGCGGTACGATTACAACCAGATCATGTACCGGCTGCATCTGGACGACCCGCGGCTCGTCGACGCCAAAACCAGGTGATGGACCGAGCAGAAGTGGGCAAATCTTGCCGAGCGCCGAGGCCCCGACCGTGAGGTGACAGTGAGAAGCTGCGAGAAAACTGTTTTGGGCCGCAGATAAACGCCGATGAACGCCGATAGGCCGTTTAGTTTCTTATCTGCGTTCATCGGCGTTCGTCGGCGGCCCAAATTCCTTTAGCAAGCAGATCTTCGATCTCGGCATTGGTGAGGTCGATTTTCTCTCGCCCTTTCCGGGGCACCAACGGAGTCCGGACGCGGTAGCCCGCCTTGGCCTTGCCGCTCAACTCTTTCTTGACGGCGTCACGATGCCCCGGCGGTGATTGAGAGTTTCCCATACTTCCCTATCCCACCTGCAGCGTCACCGTGGCCACGGACATCGCAGGCAGCGTCACGCGCACGCTTCCGCCCTCCACCGCCACTTCGTGCGGCTTGATCGTCACCTGGTCCGGCTTGTCGAAGCTGTTGTACGCGTTGATATCCGGGTCGTGCAGAATCTGTGCCCGCCCCTGCTTCGCGGTCACCCCGCGCAGCCCGCACTCCACCTGCATATCGACGTCGTGCCGCGGATTGACGAATGTGATCGCCATCTCCGGGCCCAGCCGCGATGCCGACATCGAAAGATCGGGCGGTGGCTCGGGCTGCGGCTGCCCGCCCCGTCCTCCGCCGCCTCCACGCCCGCCGAAGTCGGTGAGCTTGGGACCATCGGTCTCCACGCGCAACGCGGTCTTCGCGCGATGCGGCTTGAAAAGCATGAAGGCATGGTAGCTGGTCGTCCGCACGCAGTTCTTCCCTTCCGGACCATCGGTGAGCAGCACCGACTGGAGCACGTTGATCAACTGCGCGATGTTGCACATGTAGAGCTTGTCGGCCTGGCGGTTGAACAGGTTCAGTCCGAGGGCCGCGGCCACCGCGCTCCGCATCGTGGACTGCTGCCACAAGCGCCCTTTGGAGTCTTCCCGCAGCCGGTCCCAGACTCCCCATTCGTCCAGGAACAGCCCGATGTTGCGGTTGGGATCGTAGCTGTCGAGCAGCGCGCGCTGCTGGACGATCGACTGCTCCACCCGCGGAAAGAGGTTGAACTGCGTGTACATCGCCTCGGGCGTGAACTGCTCCGGAGGGAGTATGCCGGTCTCGTAGTAGTGCATCGAGTAGCCGTTCATGCGCGTGCGCCCGGCCAGCGTGTCCATGAATCCGCGGGTCCACGCCGTGTCGTTGCCGTTCGGCCCGCAGCCCACCAGGTACACGTCGTTGCCGCCGGCCAGCCGCGCAAAGGTGGCATACCTGCGAAACTCCCCGGCGGCGCCTTCCGGACGGTAATTGCCCCCGCATCCCCACAGCTCGTTGCCCACCCCCCAGTACTTCACGCGGAATGGCTCCGGCGATCCGTTGGCGGCGCGCTCGTCGGCCAGCGTGCTGCCCGCGGGGAAGTTGCAGTATTCGATCCAGTCCCGCATCTCCCGCGGCGAGCCCGTGCCCACGTTGGCGGCGAAGTACGGCTCGGCGCCGATCAACCGGCAGAAGCCCATGAATTCGTGCGTGCCGAAGCTGTTGTCCTCGATGTATTTTCCCCAGTTGACATTGACGTGCTTGGGGCGCTTCTCCGCCGGTCCGATGCCGTCGCGCCAGTGGTAGTCGTCGGCATAGCAGCCGCCCGGCCATCGCAATACGGGGACGCCCAGTTCCTTCAGATAGTCGACCGCCGCCTTACGAAACCCGTTGATGTTGGGGATCGGCGAATTCCTGCCCACCCAGATGCCGCCATACGTACACGATCCCAGGTGCTCGGCGAAGTGCGAGTGGAATTCGGGCCGGACGGTCCCGATCTCCTGATCGGCGTGGACCATGGCTTTCTTGGTGGCGGAGGTATTGCCGAAAACTCCCTGCGGGAGCAGCGCCGCTAGCGAAGCGGCAGCACTGGCTCGGGTAAACTGCCGGCGCGTGAAGTTGGAAGACATACCCGTATGGTGGCACAGACATTCCTGTCTGTGTTGGCTTTCGTGGCACAGACATTCCTGTCTGTGTTGCCTTTCTAC
>OMOG01000706.1 GCA_900290305.1 Candidatus Sulfopaludibacter sp. SbA4 | reverse complement strand
GGCGGATTTGGCGGAGGTGGCGGCGGCGGCGGCTATACCCCGCCACTCTTCACCAATCCAAACGCGCGCATCGCTGTTCCCGGCCCTAAGCCTGGAGGCGCCGGCGGGTTCGGCGGAGGGGGTGGAGGAGGAGGCGGCGGGGCGGTTGGCGGCTTCGGGGGCGGTAACGGCGCGGACAACTCCAACGGCGGTGGCGGCGGCGCAGGCTTCGGAGGCGCCCTCTTCGCCAGTGCCGGCACCGTCCTGTTGATCAACGTCAGTTTTACCGGCAACTCCACCAGCCGCGGTGTGGCCGGCGGTACCGGAGCGCCATTCGCTGCAACCGGGGGCCAAGCCAAGGGCGGAGCGCTCTTCGTCTGTTCGTCGTCCTTCTGCGGTACCGGCCACGATGCCAGGGTCATGCCCACCGGCTCGACATCGTTTCAAGGCAATACCGCCGCTGACGCCGGCGCGGCCGTGGCATGTCCCGGCCAGGACACGGCCGACGTGTGCGGATCGCTCACGGCTTCCACCCCCACTCACTTCTCTGTCACCAGTCCCTCGCCAGTCACCGCGGGAGTACCCTTCAGTTTCACAGTCACTGCGCTGGACGCGAACAACAATGTCGTATTCACCTATGCCGGCGCGGTTCACTTCTCCAGCAGTGACAGCGCGGCTTTCCTGCCGCCGGACTCGACCCTCGCGAGCGGCGTCGGCACCTTCTACGCGACCCTGAAGACAGGGGCTTCCCAGACCATTACCGCGACGGACCAAGTAACTGGCTCGATCACCGGAACCTCCGCAGCCATCCAAGTCAGTTCCGGCGAGACGCTCGGCCCGGCCGGTGTAAGCCCCAGCTCCGGAAGCGGCTTTCTCCAAACGTACACATTCACCTTCTACGATCCGCTCGGCTGGCAGGACCTGGGGGTGGTGAACATTCTCGTCAACAACGTCCTGGACGGGCGCCAGGCATGTTACATTGCCTTCAGCCAGACCCAAAACACCCTGTACCTCGTGCCGGATAATGGGTACGGACCCGGAGCAAGCCAGGGCGGCCTCAACCTGTCGGGAATTATGTTGAACAGCCAGTGCGGGGTCAGTTGGGAAACTCCTGCGCTTGCCACCAGCGGAAACACACTGGCACTCACTCTTACGCTCAGGTTCACAAATGCGAGCTTCGCCGGCAACAAGGTCATTTACATGGCGGCCGGAAATATGGCGGGGAACAACTCGGGCTGGCAGGCGATGGGTGTCTGGCAGGTGACGGGTGGAACGCAGTCGACTACGACGGCCGTGGTGTGGATGAATCCTGCCCAGGGAAGCGGAACAAGCCAGACGGTCTTCAACTTCAACTTCTCAGACACGCAGGGGTTCCAGGACCTCGGCGTAGAGAACATTCTGGTGAATGATTTCCTGGATGGCCGCCACGCCTGCTATTTGGCTTATGCGCGCCCCATCAATGTGCTGTACCTGGTGAACGACACCGGAGACGCCCTGCTGCCGGGCCAGAGCCTGGCGAGCAGCGGATCCCTGAGCAACAGCCAATGCGCGGTGAGCTGGGGGAACGCGCCCGTGAGTGCGGGCGGCCCGAACCCTGGGTCATTTCCGGGTCCCTCCCTGTTTCTGGCGCTTACGCTGAACATTGCGTTCGGCCCGGGCTTCGGCGGGCATCGGGTGTTCTACCTGGCTGCGCGGGACAGCGCAGAAGGTAATAACACGGGCTGGCAGGCCATGGGGACGTGGAGCGTGCAGTAGAAACCTGGGAGGGGAGTGTGTGGGGCCGACTGCCAGTCGGCCGCAGGCTGCCAGCCTGCCCCACAGAAAAAGTAGAAGTCCGCGCGCCCGTGGTCTATTGTCTTGCGCCTACGGGCTTACTGCCGGGATATGCGCGCCCCAAGCGAATCCATTTTCATCTCGAACACCCGCGCCAACTCCGCCGCCAACCACTCGCCCACCACGCGATTTCCGCGCGGCGTCAGGTGCCCGTCAAACCGATAGAAAAGGTCGGACCGATTCGTGCGGTAGTCTTCCACCATGCGGTCCATGACCGCCATCCAGGGTACCCGATTTTCCGCCGCGAAGCCGCCCAGCCTGCGATCCACGGCGTCCACGTCGATGCCCGGAGCCCGCATGCCGCGCGCCTTGAACAGCACCTGGAAACTCTGTGGGATGGAGAGGACCGCGAACTTCGTATCCTGCGCGCGGGCGTACTCCGCGGCCTGGCGCAGCAGGTCCATGGTCACGCGATACTGCGCCGCTACCAACTCATTCGGCGGCTCGGAAAAATATTGCCGCCGCGCGGTCTTCATGTACAGCCGCGCATACAGGCCATCGTTCTGGAACACCAACCGCTGCAGGAGATTGATGCTTTCCAGCGCGAACCGGTGGTTGCGCTCCCCGCTTTCGCCGGACGCGGCTGCCTGGCCCAACGGCTGGTTGGTAAACAGGTCGTTGGGGAGAAATGCCAGCAGCACCAGGTCCGGATGGTATCGCGGAACATGCTTGCGCATGATGAGCAATTCCCTGCGCGTATCGGAGCCCTCGACGCCGGCCTTCACCACGTCGACCTTCCAACCCGCGGCGGCGAGGCGCCGCTCCAGAATCACCGGCCAGATGTCGTCGTAGTTGCTGCCGGTGCCGAAGGTGAAGGAGTCTCCCACCACCAG
>OMOG01000332.1 GCA_900290305.1 Candidatus Sulfopaludibacter sp. SbA4 | reverse complement strand
CGGTTCCGGTGGACGCTGCCGGCGTGAGCGAAATCAGTTGGGGCGTGGAAGCCGGGGGTGGGGGTGGAGGTGGAGGCGGAGGTGGTGGAGGGGTGGCGGCTCCGGAGATCTTCCGAATTCGACTGCCCTGGAGTTCGGCAACATAAACAGAGCCCGCGGCATCGATCGCGATTCCCCACGGAAAATTCAGCAGGGAGTTGGTAGCCGGGCCGCCGTCGCCCGAGAATCCGTTGTTGTCGCCACCGGCTAGAGTAGTAATGATTCCGGAAGTGCCGTCAACCTTACGGACCCGGTTGTTAGCTGCGTCGGCGATGAACAAGCTGCCGGAGCCATCGACGGCCACATCGTATGGGTAATTCAGTAACGCTCCGGCGGCGGGGGCCCCATCTCCCGCAAAGCCCTCCTGAGTGCCAGTGCCGGCCACGGTGGTGATCACCCCGCTGGGCGTGACTTTGCGGATGCAGTGATTGTTCGCATCGGCAATATACAGGTTGCCCGATTTGTCCACTGACACTCCCACCGGAATATTCAACGAGGCGGCGGTAGCCTGGCCTCTGTCGCCTGAGAAGGCCGGCAAGCCGTTACCCGCGTATGTCGAGATGATTCCGGAGGCAAGATTGACCCGCCGGATGTTATTGTTGCTGCTGTCGCAGATATACAAGTTGCCGGCAGCGTCAAGGGCTACAGCGATTGGCCGATTCAGATTGGCATTAATCGCCAAGCCCCCATCACCCGAAGAACCCTGCCCCTGTGTGCCTGTGCCGGCAATGGTACTGACGATCCCGCCAGCCGTCATTTTCCGGATGCGACGGTTGTTCGCGTCGGCAATGTACAGGTTACCGGCTGCATCGACCGCTACACCGGTGACCGCTCTGCCGAACGACGCATATATCGCTTGGCCTCCATCGCCGCCCATGCCATAGTAAGCACTATTCCCCGCTACGGTGGAGATGATCCCGGCGGGGCTGACCCACCGGACTACGGCATTGATGTTGTCGGCGATATAAACGCCGCCGGTTGAATCCATGGCCAATCCCTTTGGCTGATTCAAAGAGGCGTTCTTGGCCAGGCCGCCATCGCCGGAGAACGTCATGTTCCCATTGCCCGCGAATGTAGTGATGGTCTGTGACTGCGCCGGCCAAGCGCTGAGGAGAAGGCACACGGCCGAGACGCCGCCAAGGCAGATCCTTCTTGGTAACATGTGGATGTTTCGAACACGCATTTTCATATCGTTTCCTTTGGCCGCCCATCGTCCGGGGAATGCGGCCATGGCGCGGTCCCATGGCCTTGAGTCATGCTGGCACGACTCCAATTGGCCCGCTGTGCCGAATTGCTCACCCCCAGTAGAGTTTGACAGCAGGGACAATGGTCTGGCCCTCCATTACGGCACCGTGACGGTCCCCACGGCCTGCCAGTTGGTGTTCAGTGTGTTGCTGCGAGCCGCGACAAAAAAGATCTGGTTGCCCGCGAACCCCTGGCTGAAGGTAATCGCCAGCGTGAGCGCCAGAGTGTTCCCGCTCAGGCTTACCGAGCTCCCCGCGGCGGCGATGGAGCACTGGCTGTTGCCGATGCTGCCCGAGCCGGGTATCACCATTCCCTGATACGGACCGCCGTTGTCGCCGCCATCGTCCACCAGAAGGACCGAGCCCGCGGCGGGGCCCGATGGAACGAATGCCAAATAACAGGCGCGCCGGCCATCGAGTGCGCTGTTGATCAGCACATTGGCTACGGCGATATCCTGTCCGCCGTTGGTGTCCGTGTAGGTGAAAGTGTAGCTCTGATTCAGAGTGTTGCTTCGTGCCGGGCTGACTCCGCCCACTGCCGGGCCGGCGGTCACGGGCCCAGGCACCTCCCAAGTTCCCAAGGCCTGCCACCCGGCGCTGCTCGCCGATTTGCCCTGAGCCGCCAGGAACAACACCTTATTCCCAGAAAAGCTCGCGTTGAAGGCGATCGCCAGCGTCAGCGTAAGAGTGTCGCCGGCCCAACTCGCCGAACTACCGGCGGCATTGACGGCGCACTGGCTGTTGCTCACACTGCCGGAACCGGGCAGCGGGATTGCGGAGGCCGGACCTCCCGTGGCGCCCGTGTCGTCCAGCAGGAACAGCGAGCCCGAAGACGCCCCCGAAGGCACAAACACGACAAAGCAGGCGTGCCGTCCATCCAGGCCATTGTTGATCAGCACATCCGCAACGGCCAAATTCTGCCAGCCAGCCGAGTCGGCGAACGTGACCGCAAAGGTCTGGGAGAGTCCGTTGCCGGCGGCTGGGCTCACTCCGGTTGGGCTTGGCGGTATGGCCTGGCTGCCGCTTCCCACGACATCAAACGCATCCACCCAGACCCAGGATTCGTTCGAGCTCGAGTCGTGTGTCCCGGTCACTTCGATCATCAATGTGTGCGCGCCGGAAGCCAAGCCATCGATCGTATAGGTGGGCACCTGCGCCTGGGCCGGCGAGAGGTAGGTATCTACCGTCGACATCAGTATGCCGTCCACGTACACCTTGGCAATGCCCGACGATTGGTCGCGATACGCGATCCACGTGATGCCGGTGCCGCTGAAGCCGATGGTGGCGCTGGAACCGGCGTTCGTCGCGAGCACGGCGCTGCCGCCGCTGTTGGCTGCGGACGAGTTGGGCAACCAGGTCCCGGTATAGGTCACCGCCGGGCTGTCTTGTTCGGTGCGCCCCGCGCCGGCGGTGAATCCGCCTGGTACACCCGAGCCGTTCTGGATGTCGAACGCATCGATCCAGACCCATGACCCCAGCCCGTTGGCGTCCCTCACATGCGGCACACCTATCGAGAGGGTATGAGGGCCGTTGGCTAATCCGCTAACCTTGAAGAGCGGCTGCTGATAGAGTGTGCTGGGGCCATAGGTGTCTACCGTGCTCAGCGTGCCATCGAGGTAGACCGTCGCCAGACCGGACCACGGGTCCAACACGCCGATCCAAGTGATGCCCGTCCCGGTGAAGCTGACCACCGCTGTCGCGCCGGGTGCGTTGGTTAAAGCTGCGCTTCCGCCACTGTTGAGGGAACTGCCGTTTGTGTACCAGACGCCACTATAGGCGATACTCTTATCAGTCTCTTCAATGCGAGTGGTAGTGCCAGATTGGGCCTGGCAGAGCGAAACACACCCTGCAATCGCGGCGGCCAGAAAAGTGCGGTTACGCACAACGCTCCTCGTCACGATCGTCCTCCCGAAATGGTGTCGCTTCCATCCTGTGGGAATTGAGTGAGTCTCGAACAGGTAGGACGCGCAATGTCCGGCTCAGGGGGTGGTTGCCCGCCAGAATTAGAGGGCAGCGCTCTGGCTCCTAGCTTCAGTGTAGTGGCAGAGCACACATCTTGGCTGTTCAATACGGCTCACTCCCGGCCGCCTGGTGTGTTTGCCGGCAGTGAGCAATCCGATACAGCCGGGGACAGGCTCGACGGATACACTAAGCCTAGCTCTCCACGTGAGTTTTATGGCCCTACCTTTCGAAGGAACCACCGAAACCATTCTTCTGGTTGAAGACCACTCGGCGCTTCTCAAGCTCGTCAAGCAGATTCTCGAGGATGCCAACTTCACCGTGATTCCGGCGAGCAGCGTGAAAGAGGCGGTTCAGCTTGAAGCAGACTATCCGGGGACCATCGACCTGCTCTTGAGCGATGTGAGGATGAAGAACGTGTCCGGCCCGAACCTTGCCAAGAGACTCAAGGAGCGCCGCCCACAAATGCGTGTGATGCTCATGTCCGGCTACCCTGGCGGCGCTTTGCTGGTTCTCAATTACGGTTGGTACTACATCGAAAAGCCGTTCATACCTTCGGTCCTGGTAAGCAAAATCAAAGACGTCTTACGTGGTGAGACACGGGAGCAAGCCGCCGATCGATTCGACACCCTCAAGGAGCCGCGCCGATCTTTCAGACGTCTATCTCTGGACCTCCACCGCCCCACTCTGTTGCGGGCGCGGCGAGGGGCTTGATTCCGGCCGGCCCTCAGGTCACGGTTTCGGCCGGCATTTTCACAGATGGCAGCCGGATCAGCTTCCGCTGGATGGCGTACTTGATCAGCTCGGAGCGATCGTGCAGGTCCAGTTTTCGCATCAGGTTGGTCTTGTGCGCGTCCACCGTCTTGACACTAAGCACCAACTGCGTTGCAATCTCCTTCAATGCCAGGCCGTCGGCAAGCAGCTTCAGAACTTCACGCTCACGGTCACTCAGCCGCTCATAGCCGACCGCCGCGTTCCTGGCGCCCTTCACATATTGCTTGACCACTTTCTTGAGCGCGCGCGAGCTCATGTATTGCCCGCCTTTGTTCACGACGTCGATGGCATGAATCAGGTGCGCCCTGGGGGCATCCTTGAGAACGTAGCCCGACGCACCGGCCGCCAGACAGCGATTGATCACCTCTTCTTCTTCGTACATGGTGAGGATAATCACTTTGGCCTTCGCGTCCTTTTGCAGGATGCGGCGGGTTGCGTCGAATCCGCTTAGATCCGGCATGGCAATGTCCATCAGCACGACATCCGGACGCAGTTGCAGTGCATGGGCGACCGCCTGACGCCCGTCGGAGGCCTCCCCCACGATCTCGATCGAAGGCTCGTCCTTGAGAATCGCCTTGATTCCCTCGCGGAACAGGGTGTGATCGTCACAGAGCAGGACCTTGATTCTCGCCTTCATGCGATCTCGCTATCTTGCAGAGGAAGATGGGCTTCAACCGTGGTCCCGCGGCACTCGGCGCGCCGGCGCGCCGGCCGGGACACAAAATGAATGGCGCCGCCCAAGAGCTCGACGCGCTCGCGCATGGCTCGCAGCCCATAGGATTGGCGGGGCACGCCCATCTTGCCCTCCACATTGAAGCCCCTTCCGTCATCCTCGACCCTGAGCGCCACGGAGTCGCGCCCACTCGCCAGGGTGATTTTGACGTTGTTGGCATCGGCGTGGGCGACGACATTGGCAAGCGCTCCCTGGAGTACCTTGTACAGGGCTGTCTCGCAACGCGATGGCAAGGGAGCCCGCATCCGGGCGGCGTCAAGCCGCACTTTGATCCCCGTTCTTTTGGCGAACTGCCGCGCATAGAGTCGAACCGCTGGTACGAAGCCCTGCGCGTTCCAGACCGCCGGACCCAAATCAAATGTAAGGTGCCGGACGCTTTTCAAGGCGTGCTGGATCAACGAGACCGATTCTTTCAGTTTCCGCTGGAGCTGGCTGATATCGCCCTTTTTCAAGTCAAGAGCGATCACTTCGGTGTAGAGCTTCAGGACAATGAGGTCATGTCCGATCTCGTCATGAAGGTCCTGCGCAAGGTGGCGTCTCTCCTTCTCGTAAGCCTCGCCAAGCTGGACGGAGAAGTCTTGCGACCGCCGCTCCGCCTGGCTGATTCTTTCCTCCAGCGCCTGCCGCGCGGCTGCCCCATGTTGGGCGTAACCCGTCAGAAGAAAGAACTGATAGATGGAAGCCCACCTGGCAAAGGCCCGGATTTGTTCCACCTTCCCAGATTCGCTGGAGAGCAGGTATGGCAGGCAACTTTCCACATAGAGGGCCACAGCCACGGCGATGCACTCCGGGGGCACTCCGCTACGGGCCAGGTCCTGGCCCTGTCGCTCGGACTTTTCCCGGTACGCTGGCGGGTCCGTGAAGATCAGGTCGCGAAGTTGCGGCGCCACGTGCAATCCCGAAAGCAGGGACACGTATTTGCCGCACGGCCTGTACCGCTTCAACAGAGTGCGCCATGACGCGAGGATTCTCGAGGAATGGGATGTCAAAGAGGTCAAGGCTGCGAGCAGCGGCTCCTTGACTTCCAAGACCATTCGGCTGGTGTCGTTGTTATCCGTCACATTGACCCGCCCGACCTGGCGGCCGCCCGATCCAGCGCCTCGCCCAGATCCTGCCGTACCTTGAGAAAGAACTCCGGCCGCGATTCCCAAAGATAAGGCTTCTTCACGATTCGATCCACGTATTGGCCGGTGGACTGAGTGCCGTCCAGTTTGGCGAGCAGTGCCAGGTACTCGTAATCCTCCATGCCTTCCCGGATCAGCTTGAGCCGGATGCTTTCGATGGGGATGTCGGTTCGCCCGCCGATGCGATCCGGACGTCCGGGATAAAACAAGGTCCCGTCGCCATTCCCCCCAAAGAGACGGATGTTCACCCAGGGGTCGTTGTCCTGGCCATACGCCTCATCCATGCTGTAGTAGAGCTCGCCCTCGATCCGATACTTCCAGGCCAGCCATTGCATCACGCGGTTGGAGGCCCCGGGCATATCGATCATGTAGCTCGGCCACCCTGCAAAATATGGTCCGCCCACAATGTTGCACCCATGGCTGGCGCAGGACTGATAAAACCAGAGGCTCTTGCCTTGTTTGGTCTCACGGGCATACGCGTCGACCGGCGGGGTCCCGTCGCAGAAATCCGGGTAGCCGGGTTTCAGTTCCAGGCAGTTGACGAGGGGAACCCAGATCTGAACCACCTCCTCCAGTTTCCGGGTGAAGGGTACCGTCACCAGATTCCGAAGTCTTGGCTCGGCCTGCATCGACACCTTGCCGCGATTGAGCACCTCCGGAAAATCGCGGCTCGCCGGTTCATCCCACAGGGCGGCTCGCCGGTTCATCCCACAGGTAGAGGAACAGCCGGTCACCCAAACCTTTTTTTTGGAAATGCCTGCTCCATTCCGTCCAATACAACTTCTCCAGCTCCTCGGTTTCGAAGACTTTGGGCATGCGAATCTCCGCCGATGTTGCCCGGGCCCCTTGCAGCGGCTCCCCTTCGGGGATTGCGACGCCATTCAGGAACGGCCCGACTTCAGCATCGTACTCGCGCCAATCCACCTGCATCTTGCCTGCGGAATAAGAGAACTTGGGGGGTTGCATGCTGCCTCCATTAGTGCTGATGCGGTGGAGCAGCGCCGCCTTGGTATACACGCCCGTGATCGAGTGAAGATCTTCGTCGTTGGTGTAGCGGCCACGATGCTGTTTCAGAGCGTTGATTCCGTTCAGACCGAATGACGACTTGAGGGTGGCAGTGGAAGGCAGAGTGAACCTCCACACGGTCAGGTGGATTGGCACGGAGAATTGCACCATCCCACCGAGAGAGATGCGGGCCGAACCCGTGTATTTTCCCGGATGGGCGGTGACCGGGACGAATACTTCGACCCACAGGGGCTGATTCTGGCCGCGCCGCACAGTGAAGGGGAACGCGTTGCGTGCCTCGTTGGCATATCGATCCACGCGTGGAATGAGAGGATCGGGCCACAAGCCCTCGCCGCCTTCGATCGAAGAGGGGCGTTGCAGGTTTACGAACTCCTCCCTATAGACGGTCACGTTCTTCGCGGAGATCCCGGCGCCTTCCGCGGTGCGGAAATCCGAGAAATCGATATCGACACCCGTTAGATCTTTGGATGCCGCCCGCAATACGATTTGGAAGGGCTCGAACTCGTTGCGGCCCGCAAAGAGATCCACGTTTTTCACCGGCACGGCGGGGACGGGATCGAGAGGCTTGACTTTCACTAATGGGTTGGTGGTCCACCAGGTCAATGGTTGCGGCGGATCCACGGCAGCGCCGAAGAGTGAGGCCGCCATCGTAAACAGAATTGGAACCGGTCGGAAGGGCATGGCTAGGCCACCCGTCCGGCAGGCTGGGGCCGGCCGCGGCTTCGTCCGCCGGCATTCAGACCGGTGACGATCCCGCTCAGCTCCTCCACCTTGTGATCCCACGACTCCCGCTCCATCAGGCGGGAAACGGCCGGGTCGGGTCCACGCTTACCTTCGCTCAGCAGGGCTTCGATCTGGTTGAGAAACTCCGCGGGCGTCAGCGCCGTGCGCACCAAGCCATTCAGTTTGAGAACCTCCGGCAGCGGCGTCGCCACGACGGGGAGACCCGCCGCCAGGTATTCGCGGAGCTTCAGGGGATTGGCTGCCACGGTTAGCTCGTTGATCACGAACGGCAGAATGGCGACATCGAAAGCCCTGCAATACGCGGGGAGCGATTGATAACTGCGTCTTCCCAGGAGGTGGACATTGGGCAGCTCGCGCAAGGCCGAGGTGTCCGTCTGGATCTCGCCGATCAGCAGGAGCGACCACTGCGGCCTGGAAGCCGCCAGGTAGCGAACCACCTCCAGATCCACCCAATCTGCGATCAGTCCGAAGAAACCGATCACCGGCCGTGGTAAGTTCGCGCAATCCGCGGGCGGCGCGGTCGCCGGCAGGCAAGCGGTTTTGAAGTGGGCGACGTCGACGCCGTGTGTCACCAGAAAAGTGTTCGGGTTGTAGCGGTGCTTGGTTTCGAAGAGCCGGCTGGAAGAAACCACTACCATGTCCGCTTTCTCCATGAGTCCGTGCTCCATTTCGAGAATCGCGGTCTCGTCGGTGCCGGTGAACTTCGAGAACTCGTCCACGCAGTGATAGATGACCAGGCGCTCGCCGAGCGAGCCGGCAACGTCGGCGGAACTGGGCACGAAGGTCCAGGTGATCGGTTTCTGAAAACCGAGCTTGCGGCAGGCGCGGCGCAAGCTCCATCGCAGGAGCCGGCGATTCATCCATCGGGCCGCGCGGTTGCCGTGAAAGGGGATTACCAGCGGTGAGAACACGGAGATGTTTTCGGCCACAGGGCGGCATCCCGCGAAGTACTGCCGCAGTTTCCTCCAGGCGCGCCGAAGGTCGCGGACCGAAGCGGTGGGGTTGCGGTTCCCGGTGGAGTTGACCCACAGCACGCGGTTCTTCTGAGCGAGCCTCGAGACGATGTGTTTCTTGCTCAAGGGATCGCCGTCCCAGTCGTTGCTGAAGCAGATGATGTCGTTGCCTTCGATCATGATGGCTGTGCCTCGAAAAGCGCCCGATGCGTCAATGCGTCCGC
>OMOG01000379.1:2376-24749 GCA_900290305.1 Candidatus Sulfopaludibacter sp. SbA4 | reverse complement strand
CACTCTTGTGTCGCGCACCCCTGTTTTGGAGCACCGCGCCGTAGAATTCCTCACAGCTTCTAACGGTCGCGGCTCTGAGAGCGCGTCGGAGCCGCGACCGTAAGGGAGCGGTCGCCGGCGAGCGGTCACCAGCCGGGTATAATGGTGACGCTGTGCCTGTCGCTATCACCAGTCCGCTAACCATCGAAGAGTTCGATCGGCTCACGCTTCCAGACGATCGAATTTGGGAACTGCACGACGGCGAGTTGGTCGAGACGCCGCTTCCCCCGTGGATCCATCGCGAAATCCAGGCACGCCTGGTCGAGCGGCTGACGCTGATTTTTCCGAACGCGGAAGTGATGATGGAGATGCCGTTCCAATTCGGCGTCCGGACCAAGCGGTCGGCCGACGTGGGCATCACGTCGCTGGCGCGATCGGCCGCCGCCGCACGCGAGGGAATCCTGGTGGGCACTCCCGAGATGGTGATCGAAGTAATCTCGCCATCCAATAGCTTTTCGGATGTGATGAAGTTCAAGCGGACTTGCGAGGAGAACGACGCAGGTGTTTTGGGTGGTCGATCCCTACAGCCGGACTGTTGCGGTTTCCCGCGTGAAGGGCGAAGGACTCGATACCTATGGAATGGGCGAGCAGGTTCCCATCCGCCTGTTCGATGCGACGAGCCACCTCGAAGTACAGCGGATCTTCGAAGGCATCGTGTAGGGTGAAACGTGGAAATCGAACCGACAGCCACCCCGGATCGCCCCGCGCGGCAGGACTGGAAAGAGGACTTCCGGGCGGCCGGGTCTCCCGCAGACGACGCCTTGCTGCTCGATGCCGTGCCTCAGAATGCGTTCGATGCCGATGAATGGACGTGGTAGCTCACGCGCGCCGCAGGTAGCTCGGCACCGTCGCGGCCACCACGCGCCTGAGGCCGGGTGGCCCCAGACGGATGCGGCGGTTCTTACCGGCCGTAATACGCCGCGTTCTTGGGCGTGAAGCCCGACCATTTTTCCGGCAGATCGTCCAGAGCGAAGATCGCCGAAACCGGGCAAACCGGTACGCAGGCGCCGCAATCGATGCACTCTACAGGATCGATGTAGAGCATCTCGGCGTCCGCGTGGGCCGGCTCATCTTTCTTCGGGTGAATGCAGTCGACCGGGCAAGCATCGACGCAGGCTGTATCTTTCGTGCCTATGCAGGGTTCTGCTATAACGTATGCCATTTGCTATTTTTCCCAGGTATCTATACATAGCACAGGAGGTGGTGGAAATACAAATCCGCCGTCCGCCGCCGTCCGCCGGTCCGCCGGTCTGCCGGACTCCACCGGGACCAACCCTTTGGAATGTTTCGTGCTAGTATTCTCCCTGTAGGCGCACCGGGTTGCCGCAAGGACGGATCCTGTTACGACCG
Source organism: Candidatus Sulfopaludibacter sp. SbA4 (assembly GCA_900290305.1). Taxonomy (GTDB): domain Bacteria; phylum Acidobacteriota; class Terriglobia; order Bryobacterales; family Bryobacteraceae; genus OMOG01. Next base: position 23,360 of record OMOG01000379.1, on the reverse strand, counting down.
CGTGCGATCTCGAATATACGGTTTAGGCCAGCCAAGGGAGCTGTAGCGGCTCAGAATAGATTTCCTCTTTTATGCCCGTTCACTTTCCGGAATCCTTCTGGGCCGAGCGCTGGGCATCGTCGCCCAAAATGCAGGGCAGCATCCGAGGGGCAATTCTCTGTGCTGGATTAGGCAGGCGGCTCGACCCGCTGACCGCACGGCTTCTTCCCAAACCGTTGTTTCCGCTGGGAGGAAAGGTCGCCATCGCCGAGGTATGGGTGAGGCGGATGATCGAGTCCGGCATTACGGATGTGTCGCTCAACCTTTGCGTGCTTGCGGGGACGCTCAAGCGGTATTTCGGCGACGGGTCCAGATACGGCGTCAACCTGAAGTACGTGGAGGAGCACGTGCCAACGGGGACACTCGGCGGCATCTGCAAAATGGCTCTGGGCCAGGAGGCTAAGCGGCTCAGGTCCACCGAGCCTGTCGCGACCTTTCCCAGGTCCTCCGGATCGACCATCATCGCCCCGAGCGGGGATATTGTGACCAGCTTCGGAGCGGACCTATTGCAGGAGATGTATCACATCCACCGGAAAGTCGGAGCTGCGATGACCATGGTGGTGACGCCGATTCCACTCGTTCGACGAAGGGATTTCGGGACAGCGGTCTTGGAGGGGCCACACCGCCGCCGGGGGCCTATCAGCGCCTCAGGCCGAGTCGTCGGATTCGTCGAGAAGGATCCCAATTCGCCAAGTTGTCTGAGCAATGCGTCTATATACATGATAGAAATGGATCTCCTGGCGGCCCTGGATCGCCATCGGACCGAGGCGAAGCTGGACGTTGTCGAGCCCTTTTACGATTTCGGCAAGCACGTGTTCCCGGCCATGCTTGGTAAGCTTCCCCGAGTGCAACTTCCGAAGGATTGCCCGTTGTGGGCGGTGCAATACGACGGCCCGTGGTTTGACGTTGGAAACAAGCGGGACTACCTTCTCGTGAATCAGCATGTACTCGACGAAAGGATCGACGATGTGCCGCTTGCTTATCAGCGCTTCCCCTGGGGCTACATGGGTTCGAAGGTCTCGGTAGACTTTTCGAAAGTGGAGATCCATCCCCCCGTGGTCATCGGCAACGGTTGCGTAATCGAGTCAGGAACCGTATTAGGTCCGAATGCCGTGATCGGCGATGGATGGGTCGTCGAGCACGGCGCGCGGATCAGGAATTCGGTCCTCTGGGAGCGGTATGCATATTTTCCCGATGGCAAGCGGGAAGCCTCCGTCTCGGACCGGCTGCTGGTCGATCGCCACGAGGTGCGAAGCAACGCAGTCGTGGCGGGAAGCATCATCGCCGGCGGAACTATCGAAGGCGACGTCAAGGAGAAGACAGTCGAGGTTCTGGAGGATGGCCGCCTATCGGTTGTTCCGATCGACCGCGTCCCGAGAGGCGCGCGGCCGTAGGCCAGCCTGTCTACCTTAGTACGGCAAGGCATCAAGGCTCACTGTAGAGCCAGTAATTGGTTTGGGCCGTGAGCTGCAGGACAGCGCGCGTAATAGCAGGCCAGTTCAGGGTCAAACTTATGTATTTCCAAGCATCATCGCGGACTTGCTTAATAATCTTGTCTCTATGGGACTCTTGCAGGCTGCTCGCCCAATCGCCGAGGACAGTTCCAGCAAGCTTGTTGTCTTTCCAGCACCTCAATGCCTCTTGATAGCGTTGCGTAGCAGCATCCGTCATCCAGGAGAACATCTTCTCCTGGCTGGACCGCGACAAGCGCGAGTCGCCAACCTTTACCTTAAAGCTAACAATCTCGCCAAGCAGAGAACAGTATGGGGTGAGTTCCTCTACAGGATGGCTGATAATACTCATCAGACAACACCCCCGCAAAAGCCTATCGAAGTAGTGGTCCCTCGCCCAATCGAAATCGCCTGGGTTGAGTCCACGTGGATGTCGGTCCTGAACTGCTTTAGCCGTACCCACGACTTCGTCGTCCTGAGGATCCAGGTGGTGAAGCACTTCGTGCAGCCGCCTCTTGATGTGATCATCGACCCAGAGATCATTCTCGTCGAAGCTGGTGAAGGGCGGCAGTAACTCGACGGCATTGCGAGACATAATCAGACCAGCGCCTGAAATGCACTGAGGACCGTCCCTCAGATGACAGGGAGACTTCTTTTCAGGGACCGCGGTGCTTCTCCGCTCTGCCAAAATCCCGTCCATTGCCGAGGTGAACTGCAGATCAGCGCTAGAGTACTGTGGCGCTCCCAGAACGCTCAGGTCAGAGAGGTACATATCGATCTTACCCTTCGGTTCCTTTGGTATTGGCTCCCCTGGCTTCCACGACAAGTCCAGAAAGAAGTGTGTGCGGGCAGCATGGTCGTTCACTGGATCCGGCACTTCGCCGCCATAGGCTCCAGAGAAGNNTCAAAAGCTCATCAAAGAACTCCGTCCCAGGCAAGACGTCTTCATCGACCCGGACGATCGGGTCCCAGGCCAAATGCGGCCGCTCCATCCTCTTCAACCGGATGACAGATTCCACAAATTTAGGCGCATCATAGGTGAACTTTTTTGTGGCTGTCCCGAATAAGTACTGTGGCAAGTCTTTGTCCAATTTGAAGAGTTTATCAAACAGGTGATTGAGTTCTTGCAATCCCACGTATTCAAATCGAGGCCATACGCCCACAAATCCTTTCTCTTCCCTGACCCTCCTTTCGGTGTTCTTTAAGGCTCCGATACGCCTGTTGTCAGCCGTAAGAAGATCCGGGTTTATGTAGAGTGTGTTGTTGTCTGTTAGCTCAACGAGGTAGTGCCGTATTCCCCAGTCAACATAGCAATAGACAGTCTTCACTCGAGTCGCACAGCTGAAGTACGTCAAGAAGAACTTGGTGTACATTCGATCGACGTAGCCTTGCACAACATCCTCGACGTCGAGTTTAGCCATGTGCGTGAAGACCACGGCAAACGGCTCTGGATGCCAGAGTTGCTTCCGCTCCGGTCCAGAGTCGCCCGGGACCAAATCCCCAGGCCGCTCCCCGCGATTATGATGGTGGACGTCCATCGCGTTACCTCCCAACAGGTCGCGGCCTCAATGGGCCGAAACGTGACTACGGTTTAGAGGCCAAACCCAGGCATGTAGTACAGCACAGAGCAGCAGGGTTGTCAACGAGCAACGGGAAAGACGAGAAAGAGACACTGCCGCGTACCACTGCGCAGGGCAGGCTCCGTCCCGAAGATAGGCGGTTGCTGCGCTGCGCTGACTTGCGTGTGGATGCACCTTGGTTCCAAACTGGAGAGGATGCCAGCCAAGGTTCGCAAAGCCGTCTTCCCTGCCGCTGGGCTTGACACCCGCTTTCTCCCCGCCACCAAGGCCCAGCCCAAAGAGATGCTGCCCATCGTGGACAAGCCCATCATTCAGTACGGGGTGGAGGAGGCGCTGCATTCGGGCATCCAGAACATCATCATCGTGACGGGACGCGGCAAGACCGCCATCGAGGACCATTTCGACGTCAGCTTCGAACTGGAATACCTGCTGGAATCGCGCTCGAAAAAGGACCTGCTGGCGATCGTGCACGGTATTTCCGACATGATCAACGTCTCTTACGTGCGCCAGCGGGAGGCGTTGGGCCTGGGACACGCGGTTCTGCGGGCCATGGAACTGGTGGGTGACGAGCCGTTCGCCGTGCTGCTGGCCGACGACGTGATCGAAGCCGAGACCCCCTGCCTGCGCCAACTCCTGGACATCTACCAGTTCTTCTGCGCGCCGGTATTGGCCGTGATGGAGGTGCCCCCCGAGAACATTTCCGCCTATGGCGCCATCGACGCCGAACCGGTCGCCCACAACGGCAGCAACGACCGCGTGTACCGCATCCGCAACCTGGTCGAGAAACCCAAGCAGTCGGAGGCGCCCTCCAATCTCGCCATCATCGGGCGCTACGTGCTGACGCCCGAGATTTTCGACTCGCTGCAGACCATCGATCCGGGCTTCGGCGGCGAAATCCAGCTCACCGACGCCCTCAAGCACCTGCTGCGCAGCCGCCCGATCTACGCTTACCGCTTCGAAGGCACGCGCTACGACGCCGGCGACAAGCTCGGTTTCCTCAAAGCCACCGTGGAATTCGCCCTGCGCCGCCACGATCTGGGCGGGCCCTTCCGCGGGTACTTGAAAGGGCTGAAGCTGTAGTCTGAGTCCAGTGGGACAGGCCATCGTTTTCTAAGGAACATGTCGCTAAGCCACTGAAAATAGATTTGTTAGCGAATTCAGAAATTTGGCGAATATTTGGCGAAGACCGGCCTGTTCCTTTACGTCTTGGCCCGCCCCGCGGGCAGCAAGCTTTTGTGGCCTGCCTTCGGTTGCCGAACAAGCGCAGACGACAAAAAACGATCGTCTGCGCCACGTCTGGCTAAGCTAGCGGGTTTGCCCGCCCGCGCGCAATCGTGCTAGCGTGTGAATTAAAGACTCTGTGGTCTTAATCCACCAAACGCAAGGAGAAGTCAATCAATGCCACTAGTTTCGATGCGCCAGCTCCTCGATGAGGCGGCCAAGGGCGGATACGGTGTTGGCGCGTTCAACGTCAACAATATGGAACAGATTCAGTCGATCATGGAGGCGGCGCGGGAAACCAAATCGCCGGTGATCGTGCAAGCCAGCCGCGGCGCGCGCGCCTACTCGCAGGACCGCTTTCTGTATCACCTGATGATGGCCGCCACGGAACTCTATCCGGAGATTCCCACGGTCCTGCACCTGGACCACGGCAACAGCGTCGAGACCTGCAAGAGCGCCATCGATATGGGCTTCACCAGCGTCATGATGGATGGCTCCCTGATGCCCGATGGCAAGACCCCCTCGAGCTTCGAGTACAACGTCGAGGCCACCCGCACGGTAGTGGAGATGGCCCACGCCAAGGGCATCACCGTGGAGGGCGAGATCGGCTGCCTCGGCGGCATTGAGGACGGGCACGGCGCCGGCCTCGACGGACTGAGCCACCTCACCGATCCCGCGCAGGCCGAAGAGTTCGTGAAGCTCACCGGCCTGGACGCGCTGGCGATCGCCATCGGTACCAGCCACGGCGCCTACAAGTTCACCAGCAAACCCACCGGCGAAACGCTCAAAATGGGCCGCCTGATCGAGATCCACCGGCGGCTGCCCAACGTCCACCTGGTCATGCACGGATCCTCCAGCGTGCCCAAGGCGCTGCAGGACATCATCAATCAGTACGGCGGCAAGCTGAAGCCCACCTGGGGCGTGCCGGTGGAAGAGATCCAGCTCGGCATCAAGAACGGCGTGCGCAAAATCAACGTCGATACCGACAACCGCCTGGCCATCACCGGCGCCATCCGCAAGGTCTTCGTGGAGAAGCCCGAGGAGTTCGACCCCCGCAGCTACATGAAGCCGGCGCGCGAAGCCATGAAGAAGGTAGTCGCCGAGCGCATGACGCAATTCGGACAAGCCGGCCACGCCGGCGATTACGCGCCCATCCCGCTCGCCGAAATGGCCGAACAGTATCAGCGGGAACCGGTGGCGGTGTAGGACAGGCCGGGGTACCCTCTGGGTCCGCCTGTCCACTATCGGGAGGCCAAACGGGAACTAAAGTACCCGTTTTCACCCGTAAGCTATTGATTTTAGGTAAGGGGCGGGTACAAAGTACCGGTTTTTACCGGCCGGGAAGCGCCCGACCCTTACTCATACTTCGTGAGCTGCAGCAGAATCGTGCCGATGGTGAACTGCAGCCGCACCCGGATCTGAACCGGGAGCCTGCGCCGGTCGTCGCTGAGCCAGATCGTCAGATGGCCCGAACGGTCCCAGAGAACGTGATTGAATAGGTACAGCTCGTAGGGAACCGTCTTGAACGTCCCGGCCGGAGTCTTCACGTCTTCGCGCGGCAGCGCCTCCACCTTGGCCATCACGCTCTTCTTGCCGTCGCTCACCGGCGCCATGGTGCTCTGTCCCGGCTCGAGGTTGAGGTTGCGCAGGAAGTACAGCCCGCCGATCACATCGTGCACGCAAGCCGGGATATCGATCTCCTTGGAAAGCACCGTGGTGTTCCTGATGCGGTCGCGCTCCTGGTAGCTGGCCTTTTTGCTCTCGGCATCGTACGCGATCTTGGTCTCGCGCTGTCGGCTGCCTTCATGGGTGGTCATCTGCGCGGATTCGGCGCACAGCGACTGGTTGAGCAGCGCGGAGTAATCGTCCTCCACCTTGAACAGCTTGGAAACCATCCCCACGGACTCCAGGTGGAAGTTGACCTGCCAGCCGGCGCGCGGCTGCGGCAGGGCCGTCCACTCGACCTTGGCCTTGCCGGCCGTGATCAGGCGCCACTCCAGGTTGTAGTACAACGTCTCCTTGGAGGGCACAGCGTTACCTTGCGGGATCGCGAGCGGTGCACAAACCAGGGGCACCAGCACCAGCTTCGATAGCATGAAGAGCCAGTTTACCGTATCGGCAAACTGGCATCGAGCTGGCTCAATTCCGCAGCGCTCAGAATCCGCCCTTTGTACACCGCCAGGTACTCCATCTTTCCGTTCAGCGATCCGCCGGTCGCATCGAAGCTCGAGTTCCCAATGCGGAAAGGCTGGTTGGTTGCCCCGGTGTATGCCAGAGTTCCAGCTCCGTCCTCCGCCTGGGCTTTGGTCTGCTCGACCCCGTTGATATACAGGTGCCCGGCGGCCGCGGTATCTACCGTGCCATCCCATGTGACCGCGACCTGCATCCACTGGCCGGCCGCGACGGCTCCTCCCGCCGTGCCGATCCGCATGTTGATGCTGTGCCGCTCGACGAGGAACTTCAATGCGCCGGTGCCGTCCAATCCGAACTCGAAACCATCCGCGGCGTTCCCATCGTCCTTCTCGCAGATGCCGCCCGCGGCCACGGTGTTGACGAAGATCCTGGCGGCGATGGTCATTTTGCCGGTGGGCATTTGGTCGAAGGTCAGGTCGGCGCCGGCATTCGCATAGCTGTTCCCGGCGCCTCCGCCATTGAACACGATGGATGGATCGGTGGCATTCCACGCAGGAAGACTCGCGCCGGAGAACGCGGCGGTCTGCAGGTCCACCAGGTTCGTGTCGGTAGTGCCCGAGCCCTCGTTCATGAGGAACAGGCCGGCCAGATTGGCGGCCAGCGGGTGGCTGGTATTCAGCACCGCGCAGGACAGACGGCTGAAGAGCGGTGTCAGCTCACAGCCGTTGCCCCAAGTACCCCCGGCGTGCCAATCGGTGCTGTTGGCTTCGTTGACGTCGCGCGTGGCCGAATACACGATCAGGTTGCCGCCGAACGAGTTGGTGAAGCCGATCGTCAGCGTCAGCGTGAGATTGTTGCCGCTGGCGTTCACCGGGGTCGCTCCCCAACTCACCACGCACTGGCTGTTGCTCACGCTTCCAGCCGCGGCCATGCTCTGGCCGGGCAACAGGGCGTCGCCGTTATCGTTCACCAGGTACATGACATTGCCGGGACGCGAGAACGCCAGGTAACAGGCGTGGCGGCCGTCGAGCGACGTATTAATCAGGATGTTCGAGACGCCGATGTCCTGGAATCCCTTGTTATCGGAAAGGCTGAACGTGAACTGCCCGGGTCCGATACCGGTCCCGCGGAAGGGAGTCGTTCCCACGACCGCGGTGCTGATGGTTTGCGTGCCTCCGGGCGCGCGCCAGACTCCCAGCGGATACCAGCCCGAGTTGTTTCCCGCTCCGTCCCGGCCCGCCATGAAGACGATCTTGTCGCCGGCGAAATTGGCAGTCCAGGTGATGGTCAAAACCAGCGTCAGGCTGTTGCCGCTGCCCGTGGCCGAAACCAGGACCACCGAGCACTGGCCGTTCGAGATGGGGTTGACATTGCCCAGCGTCACATTGCCCGCGTACGGTCCGCCGGCATCGCCGCCGTCATCCACCAGCACCAGCAGGTTCTGCGGAACCACATACGCGAGATAGCAGGCGCGCCGGCCGTCGATGAAGTTATTCACCAGGACGTTCAACACGTTCATATCGGTGTAGCCGCGCGGGTCGGTATAGACGAAGGTGTAGGTCTGGCTGGGGGCGTTGCCGCCCGGCGGGCTCAAGGAAACCGGCGTGGGAGGAACCAGACCGCCGGTCACGGTGATGGCGGAGGAAGTTCCGGTCACGGCGGCATTCGACGTATCGGTCGCGGTGATCGTTTGGCTGCCGGGTGTCTTCAGGGTGGCCGAGAACATTCCGGTTCCGGAAGCGAGCATGGAATCGGCGGGAAGTCCGGCGAGGGCGTCGGTGCTGGTGAAGTGCACGGTGCCGGTGTAGCTGGCCACGGGGTTATTGCAGGCATCCACCGCCGCGACCGTGAAATTGAACGGCACCAGGGCGCTGGCGGTCGCCGGCGCGGAGACGGTGAAGTGAGTGCCGGAGGCCACTGCCGAGCCTCCGCGGACGAACACCCACGCCGAGCCCGCCAGGCTGCCATCGAAGACACTGGTCTCCACCAGCGTGTTTCCGTCGGCCGAGACCCTGACCTGTACGCCCTGCGTCGCGTTGCTCGCGGCGCAGGCAGCCGTCAGTTCGACGCCGAGCTGGGTCCAGACCCCGTTGCTGCGTGTGAACACGAAGACGCCGCCGGCACCGGTTTGGCCCGGGGCGCCCCACGCCGCCGTGTTTCCGTCGCCCGAGAGGGATACGGACGCTCCCTGTAACACCACTCCCGAAGTTCCCGGGCCTACCAGTTTGTTGCCCTGCTGGGTCCAGACGCCGCTGGTGCGCGTGAATACCCAAACCGCACCCATGGCGTTATTGTCGCCGTACCCGCCAATCAGCGCCGTGCTGCCATCCGTCGAGAGCGCGACCGAAGATCCCTGTTGAGCACCCGCCGTGGCGCCGGTGCCCACCAGTTTGCCGCCTTGCTGCGTCCACATCGTGCCGGTTCGGGTAAACACCCAAGCCGCACCGCTGGAGCCGGAGTCCGAGACTCCGCCGACCATTGCTGTGTTGCCGTCCCCGGAGAGCGCCACCGACCATCCCTGCTCAGAGCCGGATGCGCCGCTGCCCACCAGCTTGGCCTGCTGCGTCCAGACGCCGCCGCTGCGGGTGAACACAAATGCCGCTCCCACGTTGGTATTGTCTTGATAGCCGCCTACGATGGCGGTGTTCCCGTCCGACGACAGTGCCACGGAATTGCCTTGGGCCGCGCTGCCCACGGTGCCCGTGCCCACCAGCTTGCTGCCTTGTTGACTCCAGACTCCATTGGTACGCGTGAAGACCCACGCCGCGCCGACCAGCCCGCCATCGAAAGTGCCTCCTTCGATCAGCGTGTTTCCGTCACCGGAGAGCGCCACGGCCTGGCCTTGGGCGGCGTTGCCCGAAGCGCCGGCGCCCACCAGCTTGGCGCCTTGTTGACTCCACACTCCGGCGCTGCGAGTGAACACCCACACCGCTCCGACCGGAGAGCCCGCGATTCCACCGTCTTCATTCGCGCCCACCGCGAGGGTGTTGCCGTCGCCGGAGACTGCCAGGCCCCTCCCAAAATTCTCCAGGGCCGAGCCGGAACCGCCGGGCTGCGCGCCGGTGCCCACCAGCCTGGCGCTCTGCTGGGTGAACAATCCGCCCACCGACCCCGGGCTGACTACGATCGCCGCGGAGGTCCCGGTGATGGACGAGCTCGCGGTATCGGTGGCGGTGATGCTCTGGCTGCCGACAGTGTTTAGGGTCGCCTGGAAGGTTCCCACGCCGACGCCGGCGGTGAGGGTGGCGTTTGCGGGCAGCGCAGGCGACCCGTCGGTGCTGGTGAAATGGACCGTTCCGGTGTAGCCGGTGGCCGTGTTGTTGCCCGAATCCTGCGCGGTTACGGTGAAGCTGAATGGAGTGCCCACGGTGGCCGTCCCTGGAGCCGAAACGCTGAAGTGAGTGGCTGTCCCGCCCGCCGAGGCCGGCCGGGCGAAGAACCAGGCGGCGCCGAATTCGTTGTTGTCGGAGATGCCACCTTCGACGATGGTGTTTCCGTCGCCGGAAATCGCCACTGACCCACCCTGCGCCGCCGCGCCCGTGGCCCCGGTTCCCACCAGCTTGCTGCCAAGCTGCGTCCAGGTTCCGCCGCTGCGCGTGTACACCCAGACGGCGCCGGTGCCTGTGCCCGCGTTGCTGTTGTCGAAGTTCCCGCCCCACACCGCCGTGTTTCCATCGGAGGAGAGCGATACGGAAACCCCTTGCTGCGCGGCGCCGGTATTGCCGGTGCCCACCAGTTTGCCGCCTTGCTGCGTCCACACGGTTCCGCTGCGCGTGAACACCCACACCGCTCCGGCGCCGTTGTTGTCCTGGTCGCCGCCGATCAGCGCGGTATTGCCGTCCCCGGAGAGCGACACCGAGACGCCCTCGAAAGTCTGGCCTACGGATCCGCTGCCCACCAGTTTGTTCCCCTGCTGCGTCCACACGCCGCCCGAGCGCGTGAACACCCACGCCGCTCCCGTCACGTTGTTGTCCATGAACCCGCCCACGATCGCGGTATTGCCGTCGAACGAGAGCGCCACCGAGCCCCCTTGTGTCGCGTTGCCTACCGCTCCTGTGCCGACCAGTTTGTCCCCTTGTTGCGTCCAGACGCCGCCGCTGCGCGCGAAGACCCACGCGGCGCCCGTCTCGCTGTTGTCGGCGTAGCCGCCCACCAGGGCAGTGTTGCCGTCGCCCGAGAGCGCCACCGCGAATCCCTGAACCGCCCCGGTTCCATTCGTGCCCACGAGTTTGCTGCCCTGCTGGGTCCAGGTTCCGCCGCTGCGCGTGAAGACCCAGATGGCTCCCGTGCCGTTCGAGTCCTCGTTACCGCCTTCGATGAGCGTGTTGCCATCCGCCGAAATCGCCACCGCGGAGCCCTGCAACGCGTTCCCGGAAGCGCCGTTGCCGATCTGCTTACTACCCTGCTGGGTCCAGAGCCCGCCGCTGCGCGTGAACACATAAACCGCGCCCACCCCGCTGAGGAAACCGCCGTTGTCTCCCGGCGCGCCCACCACTGCCGTGTTGCCATCGGCGGAGATCGCCACCGAATTACCCTGATGCACGAAGCCAGCGGAGGAATTGGCATTGCTGCCGGTCTGCTTCGGGCCCTGCTGGACGAACGGATTGGTTCCGCCTCCACCGCTGCTGACCACGATCGAGTTGGATGTGCCGGTGATTGAGGAATTCGCCGAGTCAGTGGCGGTGATGGTCTGGGGGCCAACGGTGTTCAGGGTCGCGGTGAAGGTTGCGGAGCCGCCCGGCAGGGTGTGGCCTGTGGGCGGGGTAAACGCGCTGTCAGTGCTGGTGAAGTTCACCGTTCCCGAGTAGCCCGTTACGGTGTTGTTATTGGCGTCTTGCGCCGTCAGCGTGAAGCTGATCGCGGAACCGGCCGTGGCCGCCGCCGGCGCCTGCGAGAAGACGAAATGCGTGGCGGTGGGCGTGCCGCCGCTGCCACGTGTAAAGGGCCACACGGCGCCTACACCGCTGTTGTCGCTGGTGGAGGCTTCGAGGGCGGTATTGCCATCCGAGGAGAGGGCCACATAAAAGCCTGAGGTGGCGCCGGAGCCGCCAGTCCCAATCATGGCGCCGCCCTGTTGGATCCACAGGCCCCCACTGCGCGTAAACGCGATGAAGCCGAGGGGGGCCGAGCCGATCAGTGTGTTGCCATCCCCGGATAACGCGACGCCTCCGGACACGGCGAACAATCCGGGCCCCTGTTGGGTCCAGGCTGCGCCCGAGCGCGTAAACACGCAAGCCCCGGTGCCTCCACTAACGGCGGCGGTGTTGCCGTCCGCCGACAAAGAGACAAAAGCACCCTGGTTCGACGTGGTGGTGGCGCCGGTTGCCACGAGCTTGCTTCCCTGCTGGGTCCAAACGCCGCCGCTGCGGGTGAAAACCCAGACGGCCCCAGTGCCTCCGTTGTCCGCGAACCCGCCCTCAACGAGCGTGCTTCCGTCCGAAGAGAGCGCCACGCCAGAGCCTTGCATTGACGAGCCTGTAGCTCCGTTACCCGCCAGTCTGCCCTGTTGGGTGAAAGTGCCGCCGCTGTTCGTGAAAATGTAGACGGCGCCGCCGCCGGCATTATCGCCGCCGGCTCCGATGGCGGCAGTGCTGCCGTCGGCCGAAATGGCCACGGAGCCGCCGAAATTCAGGGTGGCGCCGGTCCCGCCTGTGGGGAGCAGTTTCTGGCTCTGGCTCCAGACTCCGTTACTGCGCTTGTAAACCCAAACCGCGCCGTAGCCGGAGTTGTCGTTTAACCCGCCAACCAGGGCGGTGTTGCCGTCGGAGGACAATGCGACTGCACCGCCTTGTAACGAGCCGCCGGTTGCTCCGGTACCGACCAGTTTGGGGCTCTGCTGGCTCCAGGCGCCGCCGCTGCGGACGAAGACCCACGCCGCCCCGACGTTGCCATTGTCAAAGGGCCCCCCGACGATGGCGGTGTTTCCATCGCCGGAAAGGGCGAGTCCGAATCCTTCCTGGGAGGAGCCCACGTATCCTGTCCCCACCAATTTCGCGCCCTGCTGGGTGAATAACGCGGAGCCGCTGCCGGCGACCGCGATCGATGCGGAGGTCCCGGTGATCGATGAGTTGACGGTATCGGTGGCCGTGATGGTGGCAGCAGGAGTGGTGTACAGGGTCGCCTGGAACGTGCCCGTGCCGGCGGTCAGCTTGGCGTTGGCGGGGAGCGTGGCCGCCTTGTCGCTGCTGCTGAATTGCACCGTTCCCGAGTAGCCGGTTACGGTGTGGTTGGAGGCATCCTGCGCCGTCACCGTGAAGGAGACCGGGACGCCGGCGGTGGCCGAGGAGGGCGCGGAAACCGAGAAGTGTGTGGCATTGCTGACCGTCCCGCCGCTGACCGAGATCGAATTGGAAGTTCCGTCGATCCCGGAGTTCGTCGCATCGGTGGCAGTAATCGTCTGGCTGCCCGCGGTCCTCAGGGTGGCTGGGAAACTGCCCGAGCCCCCGGACACAAGGGTATCGGCGGGCAACGATGCGTTGCCATCACTGGTGGTGAAGTGGACGGTGCCCGAGTAGCTTCCAAGCGGCGAATTGTTGGCATCCTGCGCGGAGAGCGTGAAGTTGAAGGCCGTCCCGCTGGTGGCCGATGTTGGTGTAGAGAGATTGAAGTGCGGCTGCGCAAACACCCAGACGGCTCCTATGTTGCTGTTGTCGCCGTTGCCGCCTAAAGCGGCCGTGCTGCCATCGGCCGAGAGCGCCACGGACCAGCCTTGCTGCGGACCATCCGCCTCAGCGGGATTGCTGTTGGGAACGGTGCCGGTTAGTCCGCCGCTGCCGAAGAGTTTGATCCCCAGTTGGGTCCAGACTCCGCCGCTGCGGCGGAATACCCACGCGGCTCCGATGGCGTCCACCCCGCTTCCCGCAAAATTGTCACCGGGCCCACCGATGAGAGCCTCGTTGCCATCGCCGGAGAGCGCCACCGAGAAGCCCTGGGATGCCGCATTAACGGCTGCGTTGCCGACCAGCTTGGCGCCTTGCTGGGCCCACGAGCTGCCGCTGCGCGTGTAGATCCATGCCGCTCCCACTGCCCCGTTGTCGCCATACCCGCCCACGATGGCGGTGCTCCCGTCCGCGGAGAGCGCGACGGCAGCGCCCTGCGCGATGCCGAGGTTGGCGGGCGGTGGCTGAGTACCGGTTCCGTTGAGTTCGGCCTGCTGGCTCCACGTGCTGCCGCTGCGCGTGAACACCCAGGCCGCTCCCGTGCCACTGTTATCGCCAGAACCACCGACCAGCGCGGTATTCCCGTTACCCGAGAGGGCCACGGCGATGCCTTGAGTGGATGCGCCTTGGGCGCCAGTACCGACCAGTTTGAACTGCTGGGTCCAGGCACCGCCGCTGCGCGTGTAGACCCAAGCCGCCCCCAGGCTGCCGCTGTCGCCCGGCCCGCCGACGAGGGCCGTATTGCCGTCGGCTGAGAGCGCGACCGAAAAGCCCTGGCCGTTGCCCGCCGAGATGCTGTCGACCAGCCTGGCCTGTTGCGTCCAGAGACCGCCGCTGCGCGTGAAGATATAGGCGGCGCCGGTCATGCCATCGGCGCCATCGAAGGGGGCGCCTTCGATCAAGGTATTGCCGTCGGCCGAGACCGCGACCGCATAGCCATGCGCCGGCGTTGTATTTGTCGCGCCGGAGCCCACCAGCTTGCTGCCCTGCTGGGTCCAGACACCGCCGCTTCGGGTGTAGACCCACACCGCTCCCTGGTTATTGTTGTCCGAAGACCCGCCGGCGACGAGCGTGGTCCCGTCGGAGGATAGCGCCACTCCATCGCCGAGGGTTGCCCCGATCGATCCCGTGATTACGATGCCGATCAGCTTGCTGCCTTGCTGCGTGAACTGGGCATCCGCCGGCCGGCTGAAAACGACAGCCAGGCTCAGTATCGCTAGTACGCGAAGTGCTCGATTGCTTGGGACCATGGTGCGATGTCTCTCTGAGGTTGGCCCAGTCTATCACGCAGGCCCAGGCCGAAACCAGGGGAAGGCCCTGAAAGAACGGTGAAATCTTGCTGAAGGGGCCGGGGGCTGGGGGCCGGGGGCAGGGGGCCAGAGGCCGGGGAGCGGAGGCGGCGATTTTCGGGAAAGTCGATGTGGATTTCATGATGCTTTAACCTCTTCTGTTTCTGTGGGTTGCGGCTGCGCCTCAAAATCGGGAGGCGGCGATTGGGGGTCATTTTCCGAATCGCCGCCTCCCGGGTCCTCGCGGAGTTCGATGACGCGTTTCTTGCCGTGTAAGTGGCGGAATTTCAACTCGATACCGTCGCTCCGTGCAACGGGGTGGTCGGCGAGGATCAGCATCGAGCTTTTCAGGCGGTGAGCGGTGGAACTGGGGGACTGACAGGATCCGAAGGGTTCCAAGAGGTCCTTGAGCTCGGCCGCGGTCCCGGTCCAGTGCTTGCGCTGTTCGGGGAGATTGCGGACGGCTTGGACGATGGGATGGGGCTGCGGGGGTGGATCGAAGGCCCGCTGCATTTCCTCCTCAGTGCAGCCGAGGGCGGGGCTGGCGGCTACGGCCCTAACAGACCAGCCCAAAGGGCCCTGCGCCGATGGCCTCGCGGTGAAGAAGCCATTGCAATCGGTGCGGATGCGGAGGCAGGCTTCGCTCCGTGCAACGGAGTGTCCGGCCTCGGCTGTGAAGGGGAGGTGGGGTTCGACGATGGCGGTGAATTTGACGAAAGGGTTGGGTTGCATTTGTTCCTCTCTAATTTCATGCCAGTACGACGACATCGGGGTTTCGGATTTTTTTGGTATGGGATTTGTTGAAAACATTGGAAATAGAGTCGGAATTCGGACGTCGTGACTGGGTTTTTGGGAGGGGTGAATTTGGGGTGTTTTCAGGTGGGGGCAGGGCGATTTGCGGCGCTCGCCGCAACCAGGCGCTACAAAAATCGGCTTGCGCCCCCTCTTCGGTCGTGCTGACGTTGGANNGCCGCCGAACTGCGGCCCGCGTGCCGGGTCAGCCAAGTGCCGCTCCCAGGCGACATGCAGCCGGATCGAATGCCAGCGGATCAGATCCGGGACGTCCTGAGGAGCCAGTATGAAAGGAGGCAAAAGATCGGAGCGACCCGACCGAATGACAATCAGAGCTCGTCGCGACCGACGGGTTCAGGCAATCGACCCGGATCCTTCAGCATCCTCGACAAAACAACACAGTTCTTACGGTCTTCAGCAGGATTGCAGCGTCACAGCGGAAGGATCTGTGCTTGGCGTAGTAAAAATCGTACTGCAGTTTCTCGTAGGAATCCTCGACAGAAGCTCCGTACCGATACATCACCTGCGCCCACCCTGTAATACCAGGCTTCAGGTAATGACGGAGACTGTAGAAGGGGATCTCTTGTTCGAGCCGATTGACAAAGCATGGCCTCTCGGGCCGCGGTCCCACCATGCTCATCTCACCTTTCAACACATTGAACGCCTGGGGTATTTCATCGAGCCGCAGGATGCGCAGCAGCCGACCGACTCTAGTCACCCTTTCGTCACACTCGGCCGCCCAGGCCGGTCCGGAATGGAATTCCGCATCCTGGCGCATGGACCGAAACTTGTAAATCACAAAAGTCTTTCCATGCAAGCCGACGCGGACCTGCCGAAAGAGCACGGGTCCTTCGGACTCCAACCTGATGGCGATGGCGATCAGCACAAGCAACGGGGAGGCCAACAGAATCAAGAGCAGCGCGGATATGACATCGACGCACCGTTTGAGACGGATGCCGGCTTGGGAGCCCTTGAAGCCATCCGTATAGACGAACCACTGGGGATTCAAGGCTTCAACCCAGATCTTTCCGCTGAACTTCTCGTAAAACTCAACTGCGTCACCGACTTGTAAGCCGCGGAGGCGGGAATCCAGCAACGCGACGGCCAACTTCTCCCGGCACTGTGAGTCCAGCTCGGCTATGACGACGCGCGAGATCCGGTCCCTTACCACCAGCTCGTTGAGTTCGGCGAGATCCACCGCCCCCCTCCGGTTGGGACTCTCTGAGAGAGTCAGCATCTGCCTGTTGCGCGCGGGGCGGCCCATGCCGTGGTCTAGCGCGCGCTGCAGCTTCGCGGGCAGATCTCCAGTCCCGACGATCAGGATTTGGTCCACGAACTTCCCATGGGTGACCAGATGCCGCAGACAAGACCGCAAGATCACCGGCAAAAGGCCGGTCAGGAGGGCCGCGCCAAGCGCGATCTCGACGCGTGGCACCAAGCCCGGAAATATGTGGAACAGGATGGCGGATGCCAAAAATCCTAAGGCGGTACACTCCAAGAGGTCGATCCAGAACTGCGGAGAATTGGAGCTGACAATGGACCGATCGAGATTGTTGATGTGAAAGAAAAGAACACAAGAGGCGATCAAGACGGGGGCTCCGAGAATGTGCCCGCTCCAGGCGGTTTGCAGCAAAGCAACAGCCAGCAGCATTAGTTCCGCGGCGACGAAGACCCCGCGAGGGCGCGCCAGACTATAGGGCCGTATCTTCAGTTGAGCCTTGGCCGGCGATGCGGCAGCGCGGGCCCAAGCAGTGCCGTCGATAGTAGCGGTAGCCATAAGCGTAACGCGTATCCGTACGTTTCCAATCGTCTCAGGACAACAGCCCGTACTCATCGTGGCGGCGAGCAGACGGGCGAAGGAACTAAGCAGTCCGTCGCCGACTTACGGCCCGAACCATAGGTTCTCGATCATTCAGGCCGCGCTAGAGTCTGTTCGGGTCAGTGCAGCCGCGCCGCCCAAGTAAATAACCAGGCGCTCGCAACGGTGTACCGACGGGTACTTAGGCCCGAGCGCGCTTAGAAGGCCGATCCGACCTACCGGGTAGGTTTCTGCCGGATCCCGAACCAAAAGTAACAGGCGCGGCGCTCCCCGTCTGATCAGAACAGACCACTGGCCATCCAGATCTTTCAATTGAGGGCCGGAGTGAGAGTTTGCGCACATTGAGCCCCAAATGGGACGAGACGGCCCAGGTAACTACTAGTTTCTGCCGCGAACTTGCCGTGCGCCGGAGAAGCAACCGCTCCCTAACGGGGTGCCCTCTGGGCTCGGCTCCGATGGCCTCGTTGACGCCACGAGAATTAGCAGCGGTGTTATGCGCGGACACTGAGTTTCGCGACAGAAACATAAGCTAGCCAAGCTCTAATAACGCCCCGAAAAGGAGGCTATCTTCAGGGGAATAAAGGCGTGGCCAACCGTGGCCGGCCTCCCAACATAAGGCCCATGATCACTTTTGACCAGACTCTGGCCGGGTCTCAGGCTACATTAGGGTGGCGGATCCCACCGGTGAACGAGAGCCGGAGTTTCGGCGCTATCGAGGTTGACATGAGGCGAAAAGCGAATTGGAAAAAGGCCGTATCGCTGACATTGTTTCTTATGACCGGCACGGCGCTCGTCACGGCTGCAGACGTTGTCAGGCCGCCGGCCGGCACAGCGCCTGGAGAGGCCGAATACCGCCTGGGCCCGGAGGACGTGATTGAAGTATTCGTGTGGAAGGAGCCAGAGTTGACGACCACGGTGGTAGTGCGGCCCGACGGCAGAATCTCACTCCCGTTGGCCAACGAGCTCGAAGCAAGCGGCAAGACGGCGTCCGAGCTTCAGCAGGAGATCAGCGCCAAATTGAGCAAATACGTCGTCCAACCAGTCGTCAACGTGATGGTCAAGCAGGTCAATAGCCTCAAGATCTCTGTGTTGGGTGAAGTTCGGAGGCCCGACGTCTACAGAATCAAGAATCGGGTGACCGTGCTCGACGCTATTGCGATGGCCGGAGGCTTCACCGACCTGGCCCGGCCGAACCGGGTAATTATCGTAAGGACCACGTCCGCCGGTCCGCAACGGATCAAAATCAACATCAAACAGCTCGTCGCGGACGAAAGCGGCGCGCCGTTTTATCTTCAAACGCTGGATACGGTCTATGTGGAGTAGGTGGATGCTCGGGGAGTGTGAAGCATGAAACGGTGTTCAGTATTCTTTCTGGGTTTTGTCGCGGCTTTTCATTTCGCGGTTCCGGTACGGGCGCAAGAGCGGCCCAATGGGTTGTATCTCACCTCGCCGTTGAGCCTGAGCTCCGGCTACGACGACCGATTCGTGGTTGGCTCGCAGACGTTCGACGATAGTGTCTCTATTTTGACGTCGCCGACTCTCTCATGGATCAAAAACACTCATCAAACTATGTTCTCTCTGGATTACCAGGGGGAGTTTGAGATGTTCGCCAACAATGAAAACCTGGATGCCTGGAACCATGCAGCAAATCTGCATTTCCGCCAACAAATCAATTCCAGATGGAGTGTGGACGGCGCCGATTCCTTTCTTTCCACTATGGACCCCACGCGGCGCTTGATCAACAGTCTTCTTCTGTTGCCGCGTGGCCGCTATCAGGAAAACGCCCTTTATGTCCGATTGGCCTACCGCTTGGACCACCGCACGGTATTGAGTGTTCGCTTCGACAATGCATTCACAACCATGGCGCTGGCCGGAGACCTGGCGGGCCGGTTGGACCGCGTCGGGGTGGCGGGGACGATGACGGTGGACCGCACAATCACCAGGCACCATGCACTGTCGGGAAGTTACGCGTATCTGCGCGTCCATCCGTTGGAGTCGGGACCATCGGGAATCGATACCGGCGCTCACAATGTCAACTTAGGTTACATCTACACGGTGAATCCCGGCTTAACGCTGCGTGCGTCCGGGGGAGTCACTCGGGCCGCTCAATCGTCCTTCACCGGCGCGGCCGCGGTGGATAAGAAACTGGGCGACGTTTGGGTGTCGGCAGGATTCCAACGCTACCTGGCTTTCTTCGGAGGGCTGGCGCCATTCGGCGCGCCCGCCGGGCCGGTCCCCTTTGGTTCCGTTGTGGCGCCCAACTCCATCTACCAGGTGGTGTCGGTGCGGGCATGGGGAAAGCTGACCAATCGTCTGGGTCTGGAAGGCAACATCCAGCGGGCGCTGAACGGAGTTACGCCCGAGAACCAGGGTATCAAGGGCGTAGTCGCTCAGCTTCGTCTGGACTACAAGCTGAACGACCGGCTGACGGTGTTCGCGCGCACGGAATTCTATGGCCAGAACATCAGTGAGTTCTCGACGTTCCCGCTGTCGCGGAGGCGGTACTTCGGCGGTCTGGAGATCGCCCTGTCGCGTCCACCGGCAGTGCCCGAGGACCCGCATCGGCATAAGCCGCTGCCCGCAGGTTCGTCCGAAGCCGAGCAAGGCGAGACCCACGTTCCGGAGGGGCGATAGGCTATGGAAAGCAATAAGGACGGGAAGCGACATTCCGCATTTACGGTGCTGAAAACTCTCAAGCGCCGCAAGTTCTATTTGCTGGTCCCCATGGTCCTGGTCACGGCTGGCGTGGCCCTCTACACCGCGAGATTGCCTGAACGATTTCGCGCGCGGGCACTAGTCGCTTCGGAGGCCGCGATACCGGAGCCTTACTTGAGCGGAAGGGTCGACGCGGTGGCCACCGTGAATGTTCAGGAGCAGTTGCGGAGTATTCGCGAGACGCTCCTCAGCCCTGCGGTTCTCGAGGCGGTAATCCGGGAATTCAAGCTTTACGACCCTGCCGGAAGCCGGGAACGCCAGCGGGCGATTGACGACATGAAGTCACGAATCCAGATTCAGGTCGAGAGCCCCGATTCCTTCTATGTCGGCTTCGAGGGCGATCAACCGCAGCAGGTGACGCAGGTGGCAAATCGCCTGGCGGCGTCGTTCGTGGAGCGAACGTCGGACCTGCACGGCCAACGCGTCGCGCAAGTGGACAGCCTGCTGGACTCAGAGGTGGACCGGCTGCGAACGCAACTGAGGGAACAAGAAGAAGGACTTAAGAGCTATCGGCAGAGTATGGCGCAGGAACTTCCCGATCGCCTCGCAGCCAATCTGAAGTGGCTTGAAAATCTACAGCAGCAGTCGCAAAGTAAATCCGACCAGATTGCGGAAGCCAAGGCGCGGCGCCTGGCCGTGGTCGATGAAATCCTGGCTTTGGAAAACCAGGGCGCGCTCGAAGCCGCGCCGCGAGAAAAGACCGTCAACGAGACTACGCTCGACGACTTACGGCTTAAGTTGAGACAACTCAGGACCCGGTACACCGCCGAAAATCCGGAGATCCAGCGAACCGAAAAGGAAATTCGAGACCTGGAGGCACTGGGAACTCCCCTGGGAACCCGGCGCGAGCCGTCACCCCTGCACATGCGCTATGTGGCATTGCAAGCAGAGCTTACATCGATCGATCAACGCGTGAAGAGTTACCAACAGGAGCAAGCCGTCCTGAAGTCCCAGATGGAGGGTTATGAAAAAAGGGTTAACTCTTCGCCCGGCCTGGAGACTACACTTACTGAACGCATGAGAGACGCGGCGCTTACGCGCACGCAATACGAGACCATGCTCGCGAAGCAACAGGCGCAGAAACTGGATCAGCGGGTGGAAAAGAGCAGCAAGCACGTTGCGTTCAAGGTCATTGAGCCGGCCCAACTGCCTACGGCCCCATACAGCCCGCAGCGTGAGCGGATCATCCTCATGGGTTTCCTGGCGAGCCTGGGGCTTGGATTGGCCGCCATCCTGTTCGTAGAGCAGATGGATACGTCATTCGAGACGATCGAAGAGGTTCAAGG
>OMOG01000379.1:0-2366 GCA_900290305.1 Candidatus Sulfopaludibacter sp. SbA4 | reverse complement strand
CAGGGAAAAAACGGGCACCACGGCGTAATGCGGCCGGAAACCCCGAAACTCAAGGACGATGGGATCACTCCGGAAGAGCGGCGGCACTTTCAAGAGCACCGGCTGACGGTTCTAAGCGACCCCCAATCCATCGCTTCGCAACAGTACGGCATTCTGACGCTGAAGATTCAAAGGTGGAGAGAGCAGACCGGAGGCCGCGTGCTGGTGGTTACCAGCGCTGCGGGAGGAGAAGGAAAATCGCTGACGGCATTAAATCTCAGCATGGCACTCGCCTCGTCGGTGGAAGGACGCGTTCTGCTGGTGGATTGCGACCTGAGGCGTCCCCAGGTGCATGAGCGGCTGGGGCTCAAGGACCCATCGGGTTTCAGCGATCTGTTAGCACTGACGGACCGCGAGGTCAGTCCGTTTGTCTCCAAGGCCGGAAACCTGCATGTGATGCCGGGCGGCACGCAGTTGAGCGACCCGGTTGAACTCCTCTCATCGCGACGAACGCGGGAGATCCTTGCCCGGCTGAGGCAGGAATACCAGCTCATCGTGCTGGATAGTCCGCCCATCGTGCCGATTGCCGACAGCCACTTCCTGGCCGGCTTAGCCGACGGAGTCATACTGGTCATTCGCGCCCGGCAGACGCGGCGCGAACTATTGCAACGGGCCGTCGAGAGCCTCGGCGCTACCAACATAGTGGGCGTGGTGTTGAACGACGTTGAATACGGAGACACTCGTTACGCCTATGCTTATCGATACTATCAGCGGCACTACGTGGGCAGGCGTTAACGGGGCTGTCTGGAAGAGACAACGGGACAGGAGCGCCAAAGATGGCGGGAATCGTTTTCTGGATTGCATTCACGTCTATCGTGTACGTCTACGCAGGGTATCCGCTATTGTTGATGCTCTGGCGGAGATTGGGCAGGCGGTTGGTGCGTAAGCAATATCAGGAATTGAGCGTCAGCCTGGTGATCGCGATGCACAACGAGAGGAAGAACGTCAAGGCCAAGATGCAGAACTGCTTTGAGCTGGATTACCCCGCGGACAAGCTACAGGTGATTGTGTCGCTCGACGCGCCGACCGACGGCACCGATATCCTGCTCCGCGAATGCGCCGGCCAGAACGTCGACATTGTCCACTGCCCGGTGCGCAGAGGCAAAGCGGAAGCTTTGAACAGCGGGCTGGCAATAGCAAGAGGCGAGATCGTGATGTTCGCCGATGCCGGGCAACGATTGGAGCGTTCGGCTGTACGCGAGTTAGTAGCGAATTTCGCGGATGAATCCGTCGGTGCAGTTTCCGGAGCGTTGGTCCTGTTGGATGCGCAGGCCGGCGAAGCCACCGATGGAGTGGGTCTGTATTGGCGTTACGAAAAGAAACTGCGCGCCATGGAAAGCGACATCCACTCGGTGCCGGGAGCGACGGGAGCGATCTACGCCATCCGGCGGAAGCTATTTGAACCGCTGACCCCAGGCACGATTCTGGACGACGTGGTGATTCCGATGCGGATCGTACTCGGCGGCAAGCGCGCGATCTTCGATCCGGCCGCGCGCGCGTACGACGCTGTGACTCAAAGCCCGGACGGTGAATACGAGAGGAAGAAGCGGACTTTGACGGGCAATTATCAGCTTTTTGCGGAACTACCCCGGTCGCTGGTGCCGTGGCGCAACCCGATCTTCGTGCAGTTGATTTCTCATAAGGCCGGTCGTCTAATCGTGCCTTATTGTCTGGCTGCACTGTTCACCTCGAACCTGTTCTTGCGCGACGGACCGTATCGAATATTCATGTTTCTTCAGGTCATGTGGTACATCATGGCCTGCGTCGGCTGGCTTGTATCACATCGCGGTGAAATGCGCCGCGCACAACTCCGCACAGTGGGGCAGTAAGGGAAATATGAAGAAGACACTTGGAAGAATCATCCTGATTCCGTACACCTTTGTTTTGATGAACTGGGCGCCCGTTGCCGGTCTGTATTACTTTGTGCGCGGCCGTCCGATGGGAATCTGGAATCCCGCCGCGGTTAAGCGCACCCTGGAGGAACGTATAGTATGACGAGCCCGTCGGCGATAGCGGACCCGTTGGAGGACTCGCCGGTCCACGCGAAGATCCGTATCGAAACCATTACCGGCCACAAGGCCTTCCTGGATCTGGAACCGGTTTGGAACGAAGTGGCGGCGGCCGCCGGACTCGATCATCCTTTTCTGGAGTACGCTTGGGTGCGCACCTGGTGGGAATCCTTCGGCGCCGGGAGTACGCTGCATGTTCTCGTGGTGAGGGCGGGCGATCGCCCCATCGCCATCGCTCCGATGATCTTGACGCCAATCCGCATGTGGGGAGTCAAGGTGCGGCGGCTGGGGTTCTTCTACAATGCGCATGTTCCGTGC
>OMOG01000330.1 GCA_900290305.1 Candidatus Sulfopaludibacter sp. SbA4 | reverse complement strand
CGGATCCATCTTCTTCCTCCGGCTTACTCGGGCCGCGAAACCGATGAAACCTTTAACAGTCACCAAGGAACGAGATTTATTTTTCAGCACGCTTTTACTGATTCCACAACTACTTACCTCCACCCCTGAGCGCCTCAGCACCCTCCGCCGCACATCTGTCTGCTAGATTTAAATCAGGAAGGGACTTGCGCCCGCGTGCCATCGGCCAACCGGAACGCAACCGGGGAGGAGCACAACGGGAGCGTCACCCGCCCTTCCGGAACATTCTCCGGAAACGAACCCAAACCGCAGATTTAGTTGCGGTTGAAACGGCGCAAGCCGTTTGGTTCCATTACCGCTGCTCCGCAAAACCGCAGATTTACCTGCGGTTCTTGGGAACCCGGCATATTCGCCAGGAAGAAACGCGGCGCGATCCGTCCCCGGCGTGCCGAAAACCGCTCATTTTTGAGCGGTCTTCCACGTAAGTTATTGATTGCAAATAAAACCAGCCGCTCATTATGAGCGGTTTTCTTTTTAGGAAACTTGTATGCAACCGATCAAGACGACCGTCTCCAACTTCGACCTGAAGGTCCGGCTGAACTGTAATCAAGCCCTCGTGGCCGCAGACAACCCGATCATCGATCACCGCGAGGTCGTTTGTGACGCATATTGTAAAAACGACCCTCCAGATGCGTCACAAAATCTCGGTCGCTCTCCGCAACCCGCAGAAAACGGGCAACTTAAAACGCCGCAAATAATAAAGCGACCCACCCGAATCACATGCGTCACGAACCCCGGCGCCCCGGAGGAAATTGTAAAAACCACCCTCCATTTGCGCCTCCCGATTTCGACCCCTCTCCACAACCTACACAAACAGAGGATCTTAAAGCGCCATGAATAATAAACTGACACACCCGGGTCACATGCGCCTCCCGGCCCACTCGCGCTTTGGCGAGCACTCGGGCTTTGCCGAGTCTGGCCCCCGGCCCCTGGCCCCCGGCCCCTTTTGCGCTACCATTACCCCTATGCTCCGCTTCCTCGCCCTCCTTCTCGCGTCCCAAGCCGCCTTCTCCCAAGTCGACGACCACCTCCTCAAAGCCATGCAATACCGCCTCGTCGGCCCCTTCCGCGGCGGACGCGTCCTCGCCGTCACCGGCATCCCCGCCGACCCGCAAACCTACTACTTCGGCGCCGCCTCGGGCGGCGTATGGAAGAGCGTCGATGGCGGCGCCCACTGGAATCCCCTCTTCGACAAGCAGCCCGTCGCTTCCATCGGCAGCATCGCGGTCGCCCCCGCCGACCCCAACATCCTCTACGTCGGCACCGGCGAAGGCTGCCTCCGCGGCAACATCTCCTATGGCGACGGCGTCTATCGCTCCAACGACGCCGGCAAATCCTGGAAGAACCTCGGCCTGCGCGACACCCGCCACATCCCCAAGGTGCTCATCGATCCCCGCAATCCCGACGTCGTCCTGGTCGCCGCCCTGGGCCACGCCTTCGCCCCCAACGCCGAGCGCGGCGTCTTCCGCACCACCGATGGCGGCGCCACCTGGACCAAGGTCCTCTACGTCGACGACTCCACCGGCGCCACCGACCTCGCCTTCGCCCCGCAGAATCCCAACGTGGTCTTCGCCGCCATGTACCAGGTTCGCCGCCAGCCCTGGACCTTCTCCAGCGGCGGCCCCGGCAGCGGCCTCTATCGCTCCTCGGATGGCGGCGCCACCTGGCAGCGGCTCCAGGGCAACGGCCTGCCCGAAGGCCCGCTCGGGCGCATCGGCGTCTCCGTCTCCGGCGCCGATTCCAACCGCGTCTTCGCCCTCATCGAAGCCGAAAAGGGCGGCCTCTACCGCTCCGACGATGGCGGCGACAAGTGGGAGCGCGTCAACGACGACGAGCGCTACCGCCAGCGCGCCTGGTATTTCAGCCACGTCTTCGCCGATCCCAAAAGTGCCGACACCGTCTACGTGCTGAACACCGGCATGTTCCGCTCCACCGACGCCGGCAAGACCTTCACGCTCCTCCCCGCGCCCCACGGCGATCATCACGGCCTCTGGATCGATCCCGCCAACCCGCTCCGCATGATCAACGGCGACGATGGCGGCGCCACCATCTCCATCGATGGCGGCAAGAACTGGACGCCGCAGATGAACCAGCCCACCGCGCAGTTCTATCACGTCGTCACCGACAATCGCTTCCCCTATTACCTGTTCGGCGCGCAGCAGGACAACACCGCCCTCGCCACCGCGAGTTGGAGCGACTCCGGCCTCATCGGCATGCGCAACTGGTACGAGGTGGCGGGCGGCGAGAGCGCCTTCATGGCCGCCGACCCGCGCGATGGCAACATCGTCTACGGCGCCGGCCAGGGCGTGGCCCGCTTCGACAAGCACACCGAGCAGTCCCTCGATATCTCGCCCTGGCCCATCGATTTCGCCGGCCACGGCGTCGGCGATTTCCCGCACCGCTTCCAGTGGACCGAGCCCATTCTCTTCTCGCCACACGACCCGAACGTGCTCTATACCGCCGGCGAAGTGGTCTTCAAGACCACCAACCAGGGCAAGTCGTGGACCGTGATCAGCCCGGACCTGACGCGCAACGACAAGTCCAAACAGGTGTCCTCCGGCGGACCCATCACCCAGGACAACACTAGCGTGGAATACTATGACACCATCTTCGCGCTGGCCGAGTCTCCCCTGGAAAAGGGCCTGCTGTGGGCGGGCAGCGACGATGGCCTGATCCAGATGACGCGTAATGGCGGCACGTCCTGGCAGAACGTCACTCCGCCCGCCATGCCGGAGTGGAGCATGGTCAGCCTCATCGATCCCTCGCCGCACTCCGCCGGCGCGGCCTACGCCGCCATCGACCGCCACAAGTTCGACGATTTCAAACCCTACATCTTCAAGACCGCCGACTACGGCAAGAGTTGGACGCAGATCGCCGCCGGGATCCCCGAGGGCGCCTACGTGCACGCCGTACGCGAAGACCCCAAGCGCAAGGGACTGCTCTACGCCGGAACCGAGACCGGCGTCTTCGTCTCCTTCGACGACGGCGCGCACTGGCAGAAGCTCCAGCTCAATCTGCCCACCGTCCCCGTACACGACCTCGTGGTCAAGGACGACGACCTCGTCGTGGCCACGCACGGCCGCGCCTTCTGGATTCTCGACGACATCACCCCCCTGCGCAAGGTCGCACCGTCCGACGCGGACGCCACCGCCAAACTCTACCCGCCGCGTCCCGCGTACCGCCTGCGTTTCCCCGACGCGCTCGACCGCCGCCAGCCCGCGGGTGAGAATCCTCCGCCCGGGGCTATCATTTATTACTACCTGAAGGCCGCGCCGAAAGATAAGGACAAGGACGAAGTCAAGCAGGAGATCCTCGACGCGCAGGGCAACCTCGTGAAGGCCTATTCCAGCATCAAGAAGACCGAGGACCTGGGGCCCTCCGAATGGCCCGACGTCCAGCGCCTCAGCGATACGCTGCCCGCGGAAGCCGGACTCAACCGATTCTTCTGGAATCTGCGCTATGAAGACTCGGTCAAGGTGCCGGGCACTTTCTATGAAACCGATATCGCGCCCAAGGGCCCCATGGCGCTGCCGGGCACTTACCAGGTGCGCCTCACTGCCGCCGGGCAAACCCAGACCGCGCCACTCGAGTTGCGCAAAGATCCCCGCCTCGACATTTCGCCCGCCGACCTCGAAAAGCAGTTCGAGCTGGAGCGTCAACTGACCCGCACGCTCACCTCCCTGCACAACGCCGTGAACCAGATTCGCGACCTCCGCGCGCAAGTCGCCGCGCTCGGCCAGCGCTATAAGAACGCCGCCCAATGGGAGCCGCTGAAGCCGCTCGCCGACGACCTGCTCAAGAAGATTTCCGCCGTGGAATCCAAGCTCATCCAGGTGCAGATGAAGAGCACTGAGGGCGATCTGCGCTACCCCACCATGCTCGACGAGCAGTTGATCTATCTCAACTGGAGTCTCGATGCCTCCGACGCCGCGCCCACCGAAGGCCAGCAGGCGCTCTTCACGGAACTTAGCGGCAAAGTGCGCGAGCAGTTGAGTCAGTGGGACGAAATCCTGACCCGCGATCTGAACGGCTTCAACCGCGCCGCCGAGAAGCAGAAGCTCACGATCCTGAAGTAACGCCGATCAAAATTGCCGGGTTAGATTTACCGGTGTCTACTCCTCCGGTCTCTCTCCTTGCAATACCAGATCGCTGAATATCCGCAACACCCGCATGTACTCGTCACGAGCCCTGCCCTCGGCCTTGAGGGCGCCGGCCAGATTTCCCCCGCCGTCCGGCGTGGGCAGTTGCTGGGTCCGGAAGTCATCGCTGGCGGTGCGGGTTTCCGTCACCGCCACATCGTATTTCTTCCTGGCTTCGACAAGGCGGTCGTGCCACAGTTTCTCGAGGTCTTGGTGATTTTCGATCGACCCGGTATCCGGCACAGCCGAGCCTATTTCGACGATCGGAGCGCCCCTCCGAGACTCTTGTCTGCGTCTTTCAGGCAGTCCTGAATCTCTTGAAAATCCGGCACTTTCTTGGGATCGA
This sequence comes from Candidatus Sulfopaludibacter sp. SbA4, assembly GCA_900290305.1. GTDB lineage: Bacteria > Acidobacteriota > Terriglobia > Bryobacterales > Bryobacteraceae > OMOG01. The sequence continues at coordinate 5,004 of OMOG01000330.1, read as the reverse complement.
CGTCCTTCAGCGAATTGGCCACCGCCTGAATCTTCAGGCGGCTGTCGGTAATCCGTTCTCTTTCGAGTCTTGTGAGTGTCATGTCCTTACGCCTCCCCGCAATGGTGCGATTCGACATGCGCAATCCAGGCATATTTCGCCTGAGCCTTTTTCTCCTGGGCGAGGTGGATCAGCACATCGAAACGGGAGAAGTCTGAATCGCCCTCGATCACGGCCCGTGTCTGGTCGCTCAACACCGCGTTCAACTCTTGAATAGCCGCCAGGAACTCGTCCTGGAGCCGGGCCTTTTCTTCACAAAACCCGAACTCCGGGATCGCACGCTGGGGCCGTTCGTCTTGAGGGGTGCTCACCGTGCCAGCATACAAAACTTCTCCCGCTTTTTCATGCGCAACAGCCTCGCCAATGTAAGGATCAGTCCGCCCCGGCCTTAGAAAATCAGCTTCAACCCGAACTGAATCTGCCGCGGCGTAGTGGCCAGCGTGGTGATCAGTCCCGCCGAGGCATTGAACGCGCTGCCGGAGAAGACCGTCGGATTGGGCGTGCCCAGGTTGGTGTGGTTGAGGACGTTGAAGAATTCCGCCCGGAACTGCAGCCGGACCCGCTCCGACAGGTCGGTGTTCTTCAACAGCGACACATCCACATCCGCCAGTCCGGGCCCCGTGAACACGCCCCGACCCAAAGTCCCATACGTCCCGAAGGCCGGCAAACTGAACGCGTTCGGATTGAACCACTGACCGGGCTGCCCGAGCACCACCGGTCCCGTAAAGCCAGGATTCAAAGATGGCCGGTCCGGATTCCGCGTGTCCCCATCGCCCGACCGGTTCGCGCCGATCACCGGCGTGAAGGGAAAACCGCTCAGCAGCGTCGCGATCCCATTGAGCTGCCAGCCGCCGATCAGCTTGTCTCCCAACCCGCCGCGCTTGCCGCGGCCAAACGGCAGCTCGTAGCGGGCCGAGATGCTGCCCTGCGACGCCACTCCCAACGCCGACGGCCCCCAGTCTCTCCGCAGATCGTTGCGGTCCATCGCCATCTGCGACTGGTTCTGCGACTGCGCCCCCGTCAGCCCCGAGTTCATGTCCAGGTTCTTCGCCCACGTGTAGCTCGCGCGAAACTGCAGGTCCGCGCTTAGCCGATGGGTGACTTCCGATTGCAGCGCGTTATAGCGGCTGTTGCCCTCGGTGTACCAGAAGAAGCCCGCGCCCAGGTACGGATTCGGACGCGTTCCCACCGGGATGTACCGCGCGCCCTGCGGCACGTGGCTCTGGCTCGCCGCCGCCGCCGGAACGCCGCTGGTTGCCGCACCGCCCGCCTGGCAGCCGGCCGCATCCGAACAGGTCTGCGCCGAAATGTCGTTCGGATCCACGCTCAGCAGCCCGTGGTAGCCGAACGACCCCACGTACGCCACGCGCAGGGCCGTCGTCGAGCGCAGTTGCTGCTCCACCGAGAAGTTCCACTCCGCCACCGTCGGAGTCTTGGCATCCGCCTGCACACCCTGCGGAGCATAGGTCGTGCATGGCGTGGGAACGCCCGGTCCGCACGACGGCGGCACCACCGCACCCGGCACCACCGGCGTGATCGAGAACAACGACCCGGAAGCCGTGATCGAACCGTTATAGGGCGGCAGCGAATTCAGCAAAAAGCTGAGATCGTCGATGAGCGAATAGTACATTCCGAACCCCGCGCGGATCGCCGTCTTGCCCTTGCCGAACGGGTCCCACGCCACCCCGATCCTCGGACCGAACATCTTCTTGGCATTGTTCCGAGTGAAGACCGACCCGCCCACGTGGGGAGCCGTCAACAGCACTCCGCTCCCGTCCGTGATGTAATTCGCCGCCCTTCCGTCAGCCTCGTTCCACCCCGTCGTGAACTCGTGCCGGATGCCTACCCGAACGGTCAGATTGCGCCGCACCTTGATGGCGTCTTCGAAGTACCACGCTCCGAAAAGACTCCTCCATGCCAGTTCGTCGGCGCTGGGCACCACCTGGAAGCTGCTCACGGTGCCTTGCAGAAATCCCGTCAGGCTGGCGAACGTGGCCTGCCCAAGCTGCCGCGAGGCCGAGTCTTCGTTGTCCCGCAGCCCCTGAAACCACACCCCCGCGCTGATCTGGTGCCTTCCCTTGCTGATCTCGAAACCGTCCGAGAACGTGAACAGGTTCCGCCGGTTCCATACGCCTGCCGCGTTGTTCGGGCCCGCCGCCGTGATTCCCGAAAGCCCGGTCGTGGTCACGCCGCCGTTGACCACAATCCCTCCCGGCCCGCCTCCTGCGACAAACGATAGGTTCGGCGCAAATGACGCCAGCAGCGACGAGTCCAGATTGAACCCCGCGCGAGAGAAGCCCGCGCGAAAGGTATTCAGCATGCCCGGCGAAACGATGTGCGTCTCCTCCAGGCTGGCCACCTGCATGCGCAGCGTGCTGTACGACCCGAACAAAGGGTCCGCCAGCGGGATCAGGCTGTTGCCGTCGTCGATGGTGTAGGTCGCCGATAGCGTGTCGCGAGTGCGAATCGTGTAGTCCGCCCGCACCGTCGCAAAGTCTTCCCGGATGCTCTGCTTGGGATTGTTGTACGAAAATGCCGTGCCGCTGGCGATGCCGTTCGTCAGCAGCTCCGGACCGTTGGCCTGCGGCCAGAACGAGAAGTAGGGCAGCATCCCCCGGTTCAGATTGGCCACCGGGGTGTACACGCCCGCGGCGTTGGGGAACAGACCCTGCTCGACCTGCGCATCCGGCACCACGCTCACGCTGCTCAGCGTCTCCGCCTGGCGAAACCCTTCGTAGTTGCCGAAGAGGAACAGCCGGTCCTTCTTGAGAGGCCCTCCCAGCGCTGCTCCGAACTGGTTCTGCCGGAACGGAGGCGTGAACGCCGTCTGCGCAAACACGCTCCGCGAATCGAGCGCGCTGTTGCGCAGAAACTCGAACAGCGAACCGTGCAGCGCATTGGTCCCCGACTGCGTCACCACGCTGACCTGCCCGCCCGACCGTTTCCCGTACTCGGCGCCGTACGTGTCCGTCTGCACGTTGAACTCGCGGACCGCGTCGATTCCCAGCAGCTCCCCGCTCACCCCGCCCGGCGTGATGGCGAGCTGGCTCGATCCCGTGTACTCGATGCCGTTGAGCAGCACCACGTTGTCCATGGGCCGCCGCCCGGCCACCGTGAAGGTGTTGCCATTGCTGGTGCTCGTGTTCGCGCTCTTCAACCCGTAATTGAGCGCCCCGGGATTGAGCGCGATCAGGTTGTCGAAACTGCGCCCGTTGAGCGGCAGGTCCTTCACCTCGCGCTCGCCCACCATCCCCGAGACCGAGGAAGTCGTGGTGTTGACCACGGGGAGTTCGCCGGCGACGGTCACTTCCTGCGCGATCTCACCGACCTCCAGGTGCAGATTGACCACCGCGTCCTGCCCCACCACCAGGTTGACGCGGTCGCGGATGGCCGTCTTGAAGCCGGGCTTCGCCGCCCTCACCTCGTGCGGCCCCACCGCCAGCGACAACGCCCGATAGTTCCCCGCATCGTCCGTGACGACCACCCGGGTGGCGCCGGTCTCCAGGCTCTTCACCGTGACCGTCGCCCCGCGCACCGCGGCGTTCGATGCATCCTCCACTTTCCCGGAAATCGAGGCGGACACCTGTGCCCATGCAGGCGTCGAGACCGCCATCAGCGTCAACACGGACACAATGGGCAGAATCTTCATCATGACCCCCCTGATCTTTCCTGAGTGTACACGAGTCCGGGCGGTGGAGGCATTCTTGCCTGTCGCGGGTTACCGTGAGCGTTCAATGACGCCGTTTAGACCCGGGCCAGCGGGGGAGGCGTAGCGGTTTTTTGGATTTCGGCGCCGGGGTCTCATAGGCGACATGGCCGGCGGCTCCGGCTGCGAGACATGCGCGCACAAGCAACAGCGCCATCGCGCCGGGACTTTCGAGGGACTTATCTCTTCCACTCTCGATCCGTCTCAAGGCCTCGCGGGTAGCACTTGAGGAGGTTATCGGGAGGCCCGCGCCGCCAGTCATCGAGTACTCACCCAGCGGTATCGTCCGAGTGGCGAGAGCCACACTGCCGCTCTTGAGGCTCTGGCTCAAAGAAATATCCATCACAAACAACTCGCCTCCGTTCAGGACATCCTGGCAGTGGAGACCGGCGCCTCGCACCGCGGACTGCACCAACAGGATCCGATATTTCGCCTGGAGGTAGGCATTCAACAGACAGCTCTCGTCGGTTCCTGGCTTGGAGGGGTGGGTCTCTGCGTATCGCTGCACGAGGTTTTTGCCGTTTTCAAACCAATCGTAAAGGCAGCAGTCCATCATCACGCTCGTCATGTCCTCGCTGTCGAATACCAGAACCCCATTCCGCAGGATGCCAAGCGCGCTTCCGACCTCGTCGTATGCCCGGTTCGGAATGGTCTGGACGATTCTGTGACTCAGGTTCATACTGAGGGACCGCAAGCTGCGATATCGTTCCACATCTTGTCGGGTGGGAGAAAAGAGGATTGCCATGGAGTCCTCCATTGTGGCGGAAGATTCGGTCAAGATCAACCGCCCTGCACCCGACTACAATAGAAGCAATGCCGCTGCTTTCCGCCGCGCTTCCGCTGGCCTTTCTCCTCCTCCAGGCGCATGCGCAGCCCACCCTGCCGGAGATTCTTTCGCGCGTGGCCGAAGAAGCCGAGGTCCTGCAGCAGAACGCACCCAAGGTGCTGACTCAGGAGACTCTCGAGCAGCGCGCCGTGATGCCGCCCTCGCGCTTCCGGCCGCTGGTTGGGAGCGCCGCCGAATCCGTCAAGCCTCGCCTGCAAGTCCGCGAAGTCGTGTCCGAGTACAGCGTCGGCACCCTCAAAGACTCCGACTCGCGCAACCTCATCGAATTCCGCCAAGTCATTACCGTGGACGGCCGCCCCATCCAGTCTGCCGAAAGCGCCCGCCACGCCCTTTCGCTCGGTGTGCATTCCCAGGACGACCGCGTCCGCAAGCGCATGTTGGAGGAATTTGCCAGGCATGGCCTGGTGGATGT
>OMOG01000328.1 GCA_900290305.1 Candidatus Sulfopaludibacter sp. SbA4 | reverse complement strand
CAACCAGGTCTCCGCCATCGTGCCCTTCGGCACCACCGGATCCACATCCACTGTCTCGGTAGTCTTTCAGGGTCAGCCCTCGGCTGCCGTATCGATGAATGTTACGACTGTATCGCCCGCGATATTCACCGCGAATTCCTCCGGCACCGGACCCGCAGCCGCGATCAATATTCCCGCCGGAACGGTCAACGATGCCGGCCATCCCGCGAAGGCGGGAGATGTCGTGACGCTCTTTTTCACCGGCGGAGGGCCCACCAATCCGCCGCAAGCCGACGGCAAGCCGCAGGGCGACGGCTCGCCAGGGAATCCCATACTGCTCGCCGTCCTGCCGGTCACGGTGACCATCGGCGGCAAGTCCGCCACCGTGCAATTCGCCGGCGGCGCTCCGGGCGTGGTGGCCGGCATCATGCAAGTCAACTTCGTGGTCCCCTCGGGCCTGACAGCCGGCCCGGTGCCAGTGGTCGTGCAGGTATCCGGCACTCCCAGCCAGAACGGAGTGACCGTCTTCGCCTCGGGCACGTAGCCCTCGCTCGCCGTGGCGCACGCTCACAGCGTGCCGCGTCGACACTTTCCAGGAACCCTGGACCACCCACTGAGGAAAAGCGAGTGGTGAAGGGCTCGAACGTGACACCCACCTTCTCGTATCGGAACTGGATCGGGGGCTGGCGTGAAGCCGACACCCTCGCGGATCACATGAAGCTTCCTCTTTTTCCCGGCGCGCCTGGCCGCCGTGCGCTGGGCGCATTCGGAGCCGTCGCGCTGCTGCTGGCGGCAATCGGCGTGTACGGGTTGATGGCCTATGCCGTGGCGCGCCGCACCCGCGAGATCGGAATCCGCGTGGCCCTGGGTGCGCGCCATGCGGACGTGCTGCGGAACGTGCTGGGCCACGCGGCGTGGCTTTTGGGGAGCGGGGTGATCCTGGGCGCCGGGACCGCGCTGGTGGCGGGCCCGTGGTATGCGGCGATCCTGTACAACACCAACCCGCACGATCCGCTGACGTTGGCGGCCGCGGCTGCGCTCATGCTGCCGATCGGCTTGTCGGCGTGCCTGCTGCCCGCGCGGCGCGCGTTGCGGATTGTGCCTTCAAGAGCGTTGCGGGAGGAATGAGGGGTCAGAATTTCGGCGGCTTGCGCGACGTGTGCCAGAAGTGAAAGAACTTCGATACGCTTGCGCTCCGGTATCAGGCGATAGTAGACGTGGAATGGCGAATGGAGGAGCCGCCGCACGCCTGGAAATCCTCTCACGGGCGCGCCCAAACGGGGAAAGTTCTTGAGCAGGTCGACGTGGTCGAGAAGAGCAGTTCCAAATTGCCCGGTGGTTCCTGGATGCTGCTCCCACGACCAGGCAATGACTTCTTCGAGGTCTCCTAGCGCAGGGTCGGTGTAGAGAACTTGGAAATCCACTGCGGAATCAACTTTCGGACTTCGTCGCTCGGAACGACGCGGTTTTCGTCGGCTGCTTTGATCCCACGCTCAATGGCTGCCGCCGTTTGGGCATCGACTTCGACTGCTTCCTCGGTCGACTCGAAGAGATCGGGGTTTCGTTCCGCCATATTATTAGCGTACGCTATTTTCGTGGCGGCATGCAAAGCCAAAGAGTAGTATCTCAGGAACTTCGCATGACGGCCGGGAACCCGCCAAGCAGCGTCTTCCGCGCGAATGCCGGCTGCAACCAGGCTAACCTTGAAGCCCTGTATTTACGGCCTCCAGTGTGACGTCTGGCTTGGGACGCGCCGCTGTTTTGGTGGAGTTCTTCTTCTTGCCTTTTGGTCCACTTGGATGGGAGGAGTAGCCGACGATTTGACGGGATTCAGGGTTTCCCGTTTCCACCACGGGTCAACGATTCGATGAACACCTGGAGCATTTTCTGGGTCTCCATCTGCACGGCCATCAGCTCTTTCAGCGTGCCATCGGTCTGGGATTGGGAGACGGACAGCGCTTCGATGTTCTTCTCCGTGCGGTCCAGGATTTCGTGGATCGCGGCAATGCTCCGGTCATGGGCATCCAGTCGAACACCCTGCAGTTCCCGCATGGCCTTCTCGTGCCGGGCTTCCTCTTCGAGCTGTTTGATCTTCCATTCGTATTCCATAGGATTCACACCAGCACGGTAAAGGTGGATTCGGTCCGCTCGACCGGGCGGTAGCGTGTGTCGCGCTCCACGGGCACGCGGCCCGCCTTGCGGATCAGTTGCAGCAACTCGGCGCGCCGGAGCCCCTGCGCGGTGGTGGCGCCGGCGTCGTGGTAGATGCGCTCTTCGACGATGGTGCCGTCGATATCGTCAGCGCCGAAGCGCAGCGCGACCTGGGCAATCCGCGGGGTCATCATCACCCAGTAGGCCTTGATGTGCGGGATGTTGTCGAGCATCAGCCGCGCCGCCGCGATGTTCTTGATGTCGTTGAAGCCGGTGGTCTTGGGGATGTGCTGCAAGGGCGTATTGTCGGGGTGGAAGGCCAGCGGAATGTAGGTCACGAAGCCGTGGGTCTCGTCTTGCAACTGGCGCAGGCGGATGAGGTGGTCCACGCGGTCCTCGTCGTTCTCGATGTGCCCGTAGAGCATGGTGCAGTTCGAGTCCAGGCCCAACTGGTGCGCGATGCGGGCGGTCTCGATCCACTCGTTGCCATCGATCTTGTGGTCGCAGATGATGCGGCGGACGCGCTCATTGAAGATCTCGGCGCCGCCGCCGGGGAGGGAATCCATGCCGGCATCGCGCAGACGCTCAAGGGTCTCGCGGACCGAGATCTTGGTGCGCTTCGCCAGGTAGGCGATCTCCACCATGGTGAAGGCCTTCAGGTGGACCCGCGGAAACCGCAGCTTCAGGCCGCGCAGCATCTCGCAGTACCAGTCGAGGGTCAGCTCGGGATGCAGGCCGCCCACGATGTGGAACTCGGTGACCGCCTCGCTCCAGCCTTCGCCGGCGCGGTGCCACACCTCTTCGAGCGACATGGTGTACGCTTTGGGATCGCGCACGCGCTTCCCGAAGGCGCACAGGCGGCAACTGGCCACGCAGACATCGGTGGGGTTGATATGGCGGTTGACGTTGAAATACGTGGTGTCGCCGTGGAGGCGCTCGCGGACGAGATTGGCCAGGTATCCGAGCGACAGGATATCGCTCGAGCGGTAGAGCGCCACGCCATCGTCGAAGGAGAGCCGCTCGCCCGCTTCGACCTTGGTGCGGATGGGAACGAGGCGAAGATCGTCAATCACGACTGGCATGTTCAGGCACCCGGCTTGAGAAGGAAAATATCAGCAGCCCAGAATAAAAAGAATAGCACGCTCACGTAGCCGTTCATGGTGAAGAAGGCGGCATTCACGCGCGACAGGTCGTCGGGCTTGACGAGGCTGTGCTCGTAGAGCAGCAGGCCGATGACGGCGGCCACGCCGGCGAGGGCCAGCGCTCCCAGGTGGAGGGTGTAGACCAGCGCCAGCAGGCACGCCACCATCGATATGTGCATGGCCTGCGAGACGCGCAGGGCACGCGCGATGCCGAGCACGCGCGGAACGCTCGCCAGCCCCTCATCGCAATCGAATTGGTAATCCTGGCAGGAGTAAATGACGTCGAATCCGGAGGTCCAGAACGTGACCGCGGCGGTGAGCCAGAGAATCCGCGGATCGAGAGCGCCGCGGACCGCGATCCACGCGGCTGCGGGCGCGATCCCCAGGCTGAATCCCAGGACCAGGTGGGAGAAGGAGGTGAAGCGCTTGGTGAAGGAATAGAAGAACACGATGGCCAGAGCCAGGGGCGCCAGGTGGAAGCACAGGGGGTTCAACTGCCCGGCCGCAAACACGAACAGCGCCGAGGATATTGCCACGAAGGCCCATGCGAACCCGCGGCTCAACAAGCCGGCGGGCAGGTGGCGCATGCGGGTGCGGGGATTGCGGGCGTCGATACCGGCATCCACCAGGCGGTTGAAGGCCATGGCGGCGGAGCGCGCGCCGACCATGGCGGCGACGATCCACAGCAGCCTTGGCCAGATCCCGGCGGTGGCGTATCCGCCGTCGCGGAAAGCCAAGAGGGCGCCGGTGAGGGCGAAGGGCAGGGCGAAGACGGAGTGTTCGAACTTGATCATCTCGAGCGTCAGGCGGAGGCGCTTCAGGAGCATATAGGGTAGTACCTCTATTTTATCGCGCGCCCGTATTAGCTAAAATTACGGTTACAAGGGACGGCCTTGCCGTGTTACAGTTTTTGCTTGTGGTCGGGGCAGTGGTTCGGTCGCCCCCGAGGGGAGTCAGGAATGTTGGAAGCCACCGCGTTGTCGGACAAGGGCTGCGTCAGGTCGAATAACGAAGATTACTGCCTGATCGAACAGGAACTGGGGCTGTACGTGCTTGCGGACGGGATGGGCGGCGCCAAGGCCGGCGAGCGGGCTTCGCGGATGGCGGTCGACACCGTAGCGGAGATGGTGCTGCTGGCGCATCGCCGCGATTCACAAGTGTTGATTTCGGCGGTGGAAGAGGCCAATCGCCGCGTGCTCGAAGCCGCGCACAGCGACCCCAGCCTGGAAGGCATGGGCACCACCCTGGTGGCGGCGCTCGAATTGGACGACAGCCTCTCGATTGCGAGTGTCGGCGACAGCCGGGCCTATTTGCTGGACGACGACGGTTTTCGGGCGATCACCGACGACCAGACGTGGGTGAACGAAGTCGGCCGGCCGCTGGGGCTGGACGAAGAGAGCCTGCGCAATCACCCCATGCGCCACGTGCTGACCATGGCGATCGGGGCCAGCTCGCCGCTGACAGTGAACTACTATTCGGTGGGGCTCAGGCACGGCGCCCTGGTGTTGATCTGCAGCGACGGCCTGCACGGGGTTCTGGACGCCAGCCAACTGGAGAAGATTCTGCGTGGGGGACGGGACGGTACGACGCTGCAGGAGGCGTGCCGTCAACTGATTGAGGCAGCGAAAAACGCCGGCGGCCCGGACAATGTTACTTGCGTGCTGGTCCGAAAGACGTAACGCGGGCGATTCCGGAAGCGGCATGGTATACTGAAGTCGCAGTAGTCCGCAGTTGCCGTCGGGGCGTGGCTCAGCCTGGCTAGAGCGCCTGGTTCGGGACCAGGAGGTCGGTGGTTCGANNACAACATCAGAGTCCTAAACGGGTCCGTTTTTGGACCCTACTCAGAGTCTGCATGTTGACTCAGTCGGTCCTTGTGGCCGTGTTTTGATCGACTTGCAGTCCGACGACTTCGACGACCCCTTGAGCCCTGACCAGGAGGTCTAGCGATGCACCCGAATGTGTAGCCGGGTCTGGTCCGCGAATACGCTTGGACGCGGCTCTACGGGATCGGCTTTGGCGGGTTTGCAGCAAGGTCAAAGAACACCCCGCTTTTGAGTTCGATTCGCGAGTTGTCCAGCCAGTTCAGCTTTGGCTCAGCAATCGGCTCCGTGATCCGATAGCCCACGGGCGGCCTGTCCGCCGAAACGATCGCGAGAAAGATGCGGTGGTTGTGGTCTTCACGGATCTCGTGGTCCGTTCCCTCACCGCTCCAATCGAAGTCGTATACGTCAGCGATCAAAGCGACCTTGCGGCCGTCTGGCGACCATACGAGATCCGATTCTACGGTGTGTTGGTCGCGGTAGGTGAAAGTTTCTGGACGTGAGCGGCTCTTCGCAATCTTGGCCTCGGGACAGCCCATCGGATACACTTTCGTGTCATTAAAAAGCACGCAGTAGTCGTGGACAGCGGCAAAGTGGATCAAGGGCCCCACGTGCGCCAGGGTGCGGCGGTCAGGTGACCAAGTGAAGTATAGGCCCGGAAACGTCTCTAGAACCTTTCCAGATACCGCATCCAGAACCATGTAGAATTCCAGCGACGGATTGAATTCGCATGCATCGCCGATTCGAGAATTGTCGATCCACTCGACCGTCCCGTAGCCGCAAGTGTCGAGATCCCTTATCGGCACCTCGTTAAACCGGCGGACCTCCTTGCCGGACCAATCGACAAAGACGATGTGCAGCGGTGAGAGACGTCCCGGCCCGACGAGTTCCTGTAGACCGTAGGCGATGAGCTTTCCGTCAGGCGAGATGACGGGCGCTGCGTGCTCGGCGCCGTGCGGATCGTGCGTGGCCTGGAAGGCGGGGTGGTCGGCATCGAGTTGGAGCCAGATCTGGGCATCACAGGGGTGAGTGGCGGCACAGGGATCTTTCAGGAGGGCCTTCGGGTAGTCAGCGGCGTGCACGAAGGCCGCGAGGAAAAGAGCGAGAGCAACGATCCTCATATCGGGAGTGTAACGCGGCTATTACTCGGTAGCCACTTGCGCCGGGGTTCCGAGGCAAGACGGGGATACCGTAGACGACCTCATTTCGATGACGGCCTGACGCGGTCTAAAGCAGCGGGTCGCGGCATGACTTCCTGCAGGATCTGGTCGGACAGTGTGTCTTCGGCGGCTTCCAGTTCGTAGGTGGACTGGAGGTTCATCCACATCTGAGCGGAGGTGCCGAAATAGCGGCCCAATCGGAGCGCCGTGTCCGCCGTTATGCCGCGCTCTCCGTTCAGGATGGCGGTAATCCGGTTTCCTGGGACCCGAAGGGCGAGGGCAAGCGCATTAGCGGACAGCCCAGCTTCGGTCATGATCTCTTGCAGGGCTTCGCCGGGATGTACCGGCGGCAGTTTCTTCTTGCTACTAGCCATGTTTTCGTTTCCTCTAATGGTAGTCCACGATCTCGACGTTGTAGGCATCGCCATCCCGCCACTCGAAGCAGATTCGGTAGCGGTCATTGATGCGGATACTGTACTGCCCTTTCCTGTCGGCCTTGAGCGGTTCCAAATGAAGGCCCGGCAGACGGAGGTCGCTCAGCGAGGTCGCAGCATTCAGGAACCGGAGCCTTATCAAAGCCGTCCTTTCCACGTTCTTGTACTTGAGGCTGGCTTGCCGCTCCATCAGGCGCCGCGTCTCCGCATCCCTGCAGGAGCGAATCATACGCTTCCCATCCTACGCTATGCGTATGAGGCAAGTCAAACGCCTGCCACCGCCCGATCCGTTGCGGGGTCTTTCCCCTATATGGAGATTTTGAAATCCTCTCTGAGCAACATATTTTGGACAGGTTTTCGGAAGGCGGAAGCGACCGCACGCGCCAAAGCACGTGGATTTACCAACGTGGAAAGCAGGGTCCAACCAGGGTCCAAAACGCGAAAAACCGCCGTTTAGGGTCCAAGTAGGGTCCAGATCGAAGACGCATAAGTCTCGTGTTTTCATATGGCGATGCTCGAAAGTTATTGATATTTCCTACTTCGGGACCAGGAGGTCGGCGGTTCGAATCCACTCGCCCCGACCATTTATCCCTTCTCGATTCATCTCGTTATCAGCACTTCCAGCATTTGACAGACTCAGCCTGTTTTTCTTCACTGTGCCCGGAATTGTTCCCCCCCCCGCGCGTTTCGCGCACGTTCCATCGCGCTCGTCCGCAATCTGCCGGGTGGTGCGGAAGGCGGATGAGCTGGATTCGCACGAATCACCCGGACTGGGCCGTTTGATCTCATGCGGCATCTTGAATGGCGATCGTAATCTGCTTCCCCAAGGCGGCAAAGGCGGCTTCCAGTCGCTCGACCCGCGTGTGGCGCGACAGATCCAACACGCGGTCCACCTCATCCTTGGAAATCCCGATGCGGCGCGCGAGTTGCGCCTTCGTCATTCCGGAGCGCCGCAACGCCAGATACAGTTCAGCTTTCATACCCTGGATGGCCGGCAGCCGGATCAAGCGATACTTTGGGCCACGGAATTTGCCGGGATTTGGCAGTTCCTTTCCCGTCCGGATGTGCTCTTGGACCATGGTGGTTAAGAGGTCGGTGGCCATACGGCGGCCATCTTCCTCATCGTCTCCCTGGGAGACGCCCCAGCCGAAATCGGGAAACTCGATCACGAACCCGCTATCCGGATCCGGTTCGAATTTAGCAAAGTACTCCATAAACGGCTACCTCGGTTTTTTCAGCCCCAGCTTTCGAAGGATCGCCCGCTTTTCGACGATCGAATGATAGGTGCCGGTCCTGATTTCCTTCGAAGCGTGGCGCGGGACTGTGGTCATTGTATCGCCACAGCGACAAACCAGCATCCGGACGCCACGCCGTATCGCCGTCTGCACCGGTCGCCTCCAAATCTGGTAGCATTAAATCTGATGCAAATTTAGCGCGGGCCCCTTATGCTCGATATCGCCAAAGACATCCAGTCTCTCAGCGCCTTCAAACGCAACACTCCCGGCCTCCTCAAACGGATGCGGGAGAGCGGCCATCCCGTGGTGTTGACCATTAACGGGAAGGCCGAGATTGTTGTTCAGGATGCATCCGCCTATCAGAAGCTTCTCGATCAACTGGACGAACTGCAAGGGCTCGCGGGAATCAAGCGCGGCCTTGCCGACGTGGATACCGGACGGGTAACCTCGGTGGACGATTTTGAAAAAGAGTTCCGAAAGAAGCACCGGATACCACGTCGCTCTCACTGATTCGGCGAAGGCGGGAGCAAAGTCCATTGCGCCCCGAAACAGGCTGCCCGGATCAGACCGGGCGCACTGCGCCAAACGACCGCCCGCCTAAACCTGCGGAGGTGCGAAAGGGTCGCCAATGGCGTGGCGCACGTTCTTGCCGCGCCGCGCCCGGAGGGCACCCCCGACTCCTGGGGCGCAGGGTTCGCGATCGGTGCGTGAAAACGTCTCCGCATGAGTGCGGAGACGGCAGACTGAGAGTCCGCGCCACGGCCAGACATCACTGCCGGTGTACTGAGCTAAACTGAAGTGTCGCTATGGCTATCAGCAAAGAGCTCCTGGAAATCCTGGTTTGCCCCGTCGATAAGGCGGTCGTAGAATTGAAGCCCGACCAGAGCGGGCTGAAGTGCGTCGAGTGCCATCGCGTTTACCCGATTCGCGACGACATCCCGGTGATGCTGGTCGACGAGGCGAAAATCGAAGAATAGGCGTCCGCGTTGGATATGGAAAGCGTTTTGGAATGTCTGCCGCGGGGCTCCCGGGTCGCGATCCTCCGGCTGCGGTCGCTGGGGGATTCGGTCCTCACTACCCCCGCGCTCGATATTCTGAAACACGCCCGCCCCGATCTGCGGGTGGCGGTGATGGTGGAGGATCGGTTCCGCGCCATCTTCGAAGGGAATTCCGATATCGATGAGATTCTGCCGCCTGAGGTGGGCGCGCTCCGGCGGATGGCTCCGCGCCTTTGTCTGAATCTGCACGGCGGCACGCGCAGCGCGTGGATGACGGCGCTCTCGGGCGCCGGGTACCGGGCGGGGTTCGGACACTTCCGCCACCAGTTCGTGTACAACGTCCGGATTCCGCGGGCGCAGCAGATTCTGGGCGTCGAGCGCAAGGTGCACACGGCCGAACATGTGGCCAGCGCCATGTTCTACCTGGGCGCGCCGAGATGCGAGATCCCGCGCGCGAAGTGTGGGACAGGCGGTGGCACAGGCCTCCAGGCCTGTGGGACACCCGCGGGGACGCCTGTCCTACATCCCTTCGCCTCTATTCCCGATAAGACTTGGGCCGTAGATCGCTTCCTGGCCATCGCCCAACACCTGAAGCAATCCGGAACCGACCCGATTTTCATCGGAGGACCGGGTGACGATCTCTCCCCTTTCCGCGCCTTCCGCACGCTTTCGGACGCACCGCTCGCAGAGATCCAGCAACTGCTCGCCAGCGCCTCTCTCTTCGTGGGCAACGATTCCGGTCCGGCGCACATAGCCGCTGCATTCGGCGTGCCCGTGGTGGTGATCTTCGGCGCCTCCGACCCCGCGATCTGGGGACCGTGGCGCACGGCTTCCGAGATCGTCACGGCCCCGCGCGGCATCGCGCACGTGGAAACCGGCCAGGTGCTCGACGCGCTGACGCGCCTGCGGGTGCATGCATGAACGAGCTGCTCCGGCTGCTGGCATACGCCCGGCGCTACACTGCGCAGCTCATCGGAGCGGTGGTGCTCATGACCGGCGCCGGCGCGGCCACCGGCATGATGGCGTTGCTGGTCGGTCCGATTCTGTACAAGGCCCTGGATATCCACTCGCCCGATGAGCCGGTGGAGCTGTACACCGACCCCCTGTTCCATCACACCCTCTACCTCAGCGATTTCTTCCCGGCTTCGTGGCACAACGTCTGGACCATGATCGCCTTCGCCATCCTGGGGGTGTTCCTGCTCAAGGGGCTGTGCGACTACTTCGGCAACTACCTGGTCAACTATGTCGGGTTCGCCGCCGTGACCAACCTGCGGAACACGGTCTTCGACAAAGTCTTGAAGCAGGGCGCGGAGTTTTTCGAGTCGCACTCCACCGGCCGCCTGATGTCGTCGATCATGAACGACATCGACAAGGTGCAACTGGCCACGTCGCACATCCTGGCGGATTTCCTGCGGCAATTGTTCTCGGCGTTCTTCCTCTCGGCGGTCATCCTGGGCAAGGATTGGAAGCTGGCGCTGCTCAGCCTGGCGGTGCTCCCCTTCATCATTCTGCCGACCCGCCAGATCGGGCGCCTGATCCGCCGCACCACGCGCCGCACGCAGGACAAGCAGGGAGAGCTGAACCAGATCCTGCAGGAGACGCTCAGCGGGCACATGGTGGTGAAGGCTTTCGGCGCGGAGACCTACGAATCCCGCCGCTTCCGGGAAGCCTCGCGCAAGCTGCTGCGGACCAACATTCAATACGTCCGGCAGCAGGCTCTCTCCTCGCCGTTGATCGAGATGGTGGGGGCGGTTGCCATCGTCGGCCTGCTTTGGTACGCGCGCGACCAGATCAAGTCCGGCAGTCTGACGGCCAAGGATTTCGCCAGCTTCGTCTTCGCCCTGGTGATGCTCCTCGAGCCGATCAAGCGCCTGGTGGGCATCCACAACATCTTCGAGCAGGCCATCGGCGCGTCGCATAAAGTCTTCGAATACCTGGACCATACAGAGGAGATCGTCGAGAAGCCGGACGCACCCAAGCTGGAACCGTTCCGGCAGGCCATCGTCTTCGACGACGTCGGCTTCCACTACCCCGCGGCTCCCGGCGGCTTCCGCATTCAGGCGCTCAGCCTGGAAGTGAGGGCCGGGGAGGTGGTGGCGCTGGTGGGGCCGAGCGGCGGCGGCAAGACCACGCTCGCCAACCTGCTGCCGCGCTTCTACGATGTCGCCGAGGGCGCCGTGAAGGTGGATGGCCGCGACGTGCGCGACCTGAATCTCGCCTCGCTGCGCGCGCAGATCGGCATCGTGGCGCAGGATACATTTCTGTTCAACGACACGGTGGCCAACAATATCGCCTACGGCCGGCCAGGCATCCCCGCGGAGGATATTCGCCGCGCTGCCGAAACGGCGCTGGCCCACGAGTTCATCGAGCGGCTCCCGGAGGGCTACGAGACCATCATCGGCGACCGCGGAACGAAGCTGAGCGGAGGCCAGCGCCAGCGCCTCGCCATCGCCCGCGCTTTGCTGAAGAACGCGCCCATCCTGATTCTCGACGAGGCCACCTCGCACCTGGACACGGAGAGCGAGATGCTGGTGCAGAAGGCGCTGGCCAACCTGATGGAGCACCGCACCGTGATCGTGATCGCGCACCGGCTCTCCACCATCCGGCGGGCCAATAAGATCGTGGTATTGGAGAAGGGCCGGATTCGCGAGACCGGAACGCATGAGGAGCTGGTGAGCCACGGCGGCATTTATCAGCGGCTCCACGAGTTGCAGTTCGAAGACGTGGGATACCCTTTGAGCCAGGCAGTGGACCTATGAGCGCAACGCCGAATCCAGAACGCGTCCGGTTTTGCTTTCCGGTTATGCGGCGTCTTCCACCTGGACCGTCAATCGCTTGTCGAGGGCCTTCAGGGCTGTTTCGATCTGGTCCAGGCGCGAAGCGTGCTTCAGATCCAGGAGGCGATCGACCTGTGATTTCTGCCAGCCGATTCGGCGGGCTAGATCGGCCTTACGCACGTTCCTGGCGCGCATGCTCCGGTAAAGGCCGATTTTCGCCTCGGCCAATGCAGGCAGATTGACCAGGCGGACGTTTTTGGCGCGCGCCCGTTTGGGCTGCGGAATTTCGAGGCGGCGGTTGATGTATTCCGAGAGTATGGTCTGTAGTGCATCGACCGCGTACTCCATCGCTTCAGCGGCCGAGTTTCCCTCGGTGATTGCTTCGGGAATATCGGGGAAGGTCACCACAAAGCCCTTGCCCTCGGGTTCAAACAGTGCGGGGTATGCCAACATCACGATGCTCCTCACTTCACTTCACTTCAATCCCAGTTTCCTTTTGATGCCTTCGACCGTTCCGGTCTTTAGTTCTTTCTTGCCATGGCGAGGCAATAGCGTGAAACGGCCTTTGCAGAAAACCCTCGTGTGCCTGGTTCCTTCCTCGAACGTGCATCCTCGAGCCGCCAGCCACCGTTTCAGCTCGTTGCTCGTCACATCCCATGGTATACAGATCTGCGTACGACGGCAAGCGTCAGAAGTGCTTTTGTCCCCGAAAAGCCGCGGCTGCGGCCGGACAATCAGATCGCAGAAACCTCTATTGCTTGTGCCGGGTGCAAAGGCTCCGTGAAGCAATCCACCTGAGATGACGCCAGACCGTTCGTGTATACTGTATTCCTCGACCGCTATGTCCCTCACTACCGGAACCCGCCTGGGCGCCAATGAGATCCTCGTGCCCATTGGCGCGGGTGGCATGGGCGAAGTGCACCGCGCACACGATTTGCGCCTGGAACGCCGGGTGGCGGCGGTCCTGAGGAGGACGAACCTGGCGTGACGAGCCTGGCGATCGGTGCCATCTGGGTCGGTATCAAATTCTGGCGCGCGACGCTATAGTAAGTGGAATCGACCTATGAGCGTGCGCAGTATGACCGGTTTCGCCCAGGTGCGGCGGACCATCGAGCAGGGCGAAATTGTCCTGAGCCTGAAGAGCGTGAACCATCGCGGCCTGGATCTGCACTTTCACTTGCCTCCCGAGCTGGATTCGCTCGAGAACGACATTCGCGGCGTGCTCAAGAGCGGCATAGTTCGGGGCCACCTGCAGATTCACGTCGGGTTCAATCGAACCATCGCCAGCGGTGCCGGGGCTGTCAACCGCCCCCTGCTGGACGCCTACATGCGAGCTTTCGAGGAAGCCTCCAGCATCTATCGACTCGATTCGAAGCCGGACCTCAACGCGGCCCTGCGCATTCCCGGCATGCTGGCCAACGGCAGCGATGCGGAGTTGGAAGAGGATGTCGCGAAGGCCATTCTGGACGTGACGGCGGAGGCGGTCGCGGTGCTGAACCGTTTCCGCGAGCGGGAAGGCGAGGCCACCGCGGAGGAGATGCGCCAGCGCTGCCAGAACATCTGCGGCCTGGTGGCGCGTATGGAAGAGATCCGCGCGGGCGCGGTCCCCGCATTCCTCAAACGCCTCCGCGAAAAGCTGGCCGACCTGCTGCACGGCGCCGGTATCGACCCGCAGCGCCTCGCGCAGGAGGCGGCTTTGCTCGCCGATCGCAGCGATATCGCCGAGGAACTCGTGCGGCTGCGGACGCACGCCGCGCACTTGAACGAGATATTAGCGGGCGATGGAGAGGTTGGCAAGCGGCTGGATTTTCTGCTCCAGGAGATGAACCGGGAATCCAACACGGTCCTCTCGAAGACCGGCGGCCTGGGAGACCTGGGCCTGACCCTCACCGACCTGGCCCTGGCCGCAAAATCGGAAATCGACAAAATCCGCGAGCAGTCTTTGAATTTGGAATAAGCCCGTGAAAAACCCTATTTGGCCACGGATGAACACGGATGAACACAGATAAACACAACAGATTCTTTTCTTATCCGTGTTTATCCGTGTTCATCCGTGGCTCATATTGTTTTCATACATGACAACTGTCTTCATCATCTCGGCGCCGTCCGGATCCGGAAAATCCACCCTGGTGGCTCGCCTGCTCAACCAGGTCCCGGGGCTCATGTTCTCCGTCTCTTACACCACCCGCAAGCCGCGCGGGGCCGAGGTGGACGGGCAAAGCTACCACTTCGTGTCGCGCGAGGGGTTCGAGCAAATGCTGGCCCGCAACGAGTTTCTCGAATGGGCCGAGGTTTTCGGCAACTACTACGGCACCCACCGCGGCATCCTCGAAGAGGCCCAGGCCCAAGGCAAGGATCTGGTACTCGACATCGACGTGCAAGGTGCGAGACAATTGAAGGGTCAGATTCCCGAAGCCGTTACCGTCTTCATCCTGGCTCCATCGCGGCAGATTTTGGAACAGAGGCTTCGTGCGCGCGGCGAGGACCGGGAGGACGTGATCGAAAGACGGCTGCGGGACGCGGCCCGGGAGATCGGAAACTACAACGCGTACGATTATGTATTGATTAACCGCGACCTGGCCGAGTCGGACGCCGTTCTAAGCGCCATCGTGCATGCCGAACGGGTGCGGCGGACCAGGATCGAAGATCGGATCAGGCCCATTCTGGACACATTTCAAGTTTGAAGAGGTATCGACCACATGAGTGACAAGGCTCCTCGCAATAACGCACACTGCACCATCCCGGACGACCCCGATCAGAGCACGTACCGGTTCATTATCGTGGCGGCCAAACGCGCCCGGCAACTGCAGGGCGGCGCCCGCCCGGTGTTGCCGACGTCTTCCAAGAAGCCGACCGTTATCGCTATTGAAGAAGTCCGGCGCGGCCTGGTGAAGTACTCGCTCACCGGCCAGGCGCCCGACGCCATTGCGCCCGAACCGGCGGCGTAAGTAGCACAGGCATTCTTGCCTGTGTCTTCTTGCTCGGTCCATATGAAGATCATCCTCGGCGTCGGCGGCGGCATTGCGGCCTACAAGGCAGCCGAACTCGCGCGCCTGCTGATGCAGGAGAACCACGAAGTCCAGGCCGTCATGACTGCGGCGGCGCAGGAGTTCGTGCGTCCCCTGACCTTCGCCGCACTCACCGGCCGCAAGGTGCTCACCGATCTCTTCGCCATCGAAAGCGCCATCGAGCACATCTCCGTGGCGCAGGAGCACGAACTGCTGGCCATCGCGCCGGCCACGGCGGACCTGATCGCTAAAATGGCGCTCGGACTGGCGGACGATTTTCTCACCACCCTCTACCTGGCCTTTACCGGCACGGTGGTGATCGCCCCGGCCATGAACGTCAACATGTGGGAGCACCCCGCGACCCAGGCGAACCTGCAGACGCTGCGCTTGCGCGGCCACCGCATCGTCGAACCCGAGAGCGGTTACCTGGCCTGCGGGATGACCGGTCCGGGCCGCCTGGCCGATCCCGAGACCATCGCTGAAGCCATCCGGAGAGAATCGCAGAAGCGCCGCGATTTCGAGGGCGAGACCGTTCTCGTTACCGCCGGCCCCACCCAGGAACCACTCGATCCGGTGCGCTACATCTCGAACCGCTCGAGCGGCAAGATGGGATACGCCCTGGCGGAAGCCGCCGCGGCCCGCGGAGCACGCGTCATCCTGATTTCCGGACCCGTACACCTGGCTCCTCCGCGCGGTGTCGAACTCGTCCCGGTGCGTACCGCGGTCGAAATGCGCGAGAAGGTCTTCGAGCATCTCGGGCCTGCGAGCATCGTGGTCAAGGCGGCGGCCGTGGCGGATTTTCACCTCAGCAAAGTGCCCGACCATAAGGTCAAGAAGACCGCGGCCCGCATATCCCTGGAACTCGATCCGACGCCCGATATTTTGGCGGAGCTGGGGCGGAAAAAGGGGGACCGGGTGCTCATCGGCTTCGCCGCGGAAACCCAGAACCTGGCGCAGGAGGCCCGCCGCAAGTTGGATTCCAAGAACTGCGACATGGTGGTGGGCAACCTGGTGGGTGCCAGCGAGAGCGGGTTTGAATCGGACCTCAACGAAGTCATCCTGGTCATGCGGACAGGCGAGACCGTCGCCCTGCCGCGCGCTCTCAAACGTGAAATCGCCGACCGCATTTTCGACCAGGTGCTGAAACTGCGGTTGGCTCTACACGCCGCCCATGGACGCTGAACTTCTCCGCCGATACCTGGAATTCTATCAGGACCTGGGTATCAAGACTCTGTATCGCCCGGCCGCTGTGGCGCAGGCACTCCTGCCTGCCGCGTCGGCACTCATGCCGACGCTCGGCATTGAAGCTGTGTCGCAGCCGCGAACAGGTGTCGAGACGAGTCTCGACACGGCAGACAAAAGTGCCTGCGCCACACCCGATCTGCCGGCTCTCGCGCCGGCCGGCGAAACCCTCTTCCAGATCCTCGCCGATATCGGCGACTGCCGGCGCTGCCGCTTGCATGAGCAGCGCAGCAAAATCGTCTTCGGAGTGGGCAACGAGCGCTCGCCGCTGGTCTTTGTCGGTGAGGGTCCGGGCGCCGACGAGGACGCGCAAGGCATCCCGTTCGTCGGCCGCGCAGGTCAGTTGCTCACCCAGATGATCGAGGGGACCGCCAAGCGCGAAGGCATCGCCCTCCTGCGCGCCGACATTTACATCTGTAACGTAGTCAAATGCCGCCCGCCGGGCAACCGCACGCCGGAACCCGACGAAATGGAGATCTGCGGACAGTTCCTGTATCGCCAACTGGTGACCATCGCGCCGAAGGCGATCTGCGCGTTGGGCGGTACGGCCGCGCGCGCCCTGACCGGGCACAAGGAGGGCGTGACCAAGATGCGGGGCCGATGGTTCAAATGGCGGGATATCCCGGTGATGGTCACCTACCACCCGTCGTACCTGCTTCGGCCGTATAATCAAGGGAACCCGAAACGGGAAGCTTGGGAGGATTTGAAGAAGGTTCTGCATTTCGTTTACGATTGAAAGTAATGGCCTCGACAAATCTCAACATCGGGGAGAAGACCGGCCAGCCTCCGGAGCCTGCGGCTCTCTATTCCGTGATCCGGGAGCAGCAGGCGGCCATCGAGGGCCTGGAGGCGAGCCGGCGCGAGCTGGAATCCTTCGTCGAACACCTCTTGTCGGTGGCCAGACCGCCGGCAAAGGCCCAGGAGACGGCCGTTCTCGGATACCATCTTTCCAAGCGGGAACTCCAGGTTCTGGCCCTGATGGTGGCCGGCAACAGCAGCAAGGAGATTGCGGCCGAGTTGGGAATTTCCTTCAAGACCGCCATGACCCACCGCGCCAACATCATGACGAAACTGAAGGTTCATGAGACCGCATCGGTGGTGCGGGAAGCCATTCGCCGCGGG
This sequence comes from Candidatus Sulfopaludibacter sp. SbA4, assembly GCA_900290305.1. Taxonomy (GTDB): domain Bacteria; phylum Acidobacteriota; class Terriglobia; order Bryobacterales; family Bryobacteraceae; genus OMOG01. Next base: position 8,271 of record OMOG01000328.1, on the reverse strand, counting down.
TTGGTGTAGCCCTCCGTTCCGAGCCACGACCGTCCCTTCAGAGCCACGACCGTCAGGGAGTGGTTTTGCCGGAATCTCCCGCTACACCGCCATTCGCCGGGCGGCGCCGCCATTGACGCGAGTCGCATTGATGCCTTGCCCGCGGAGCACGTCCTGCATGGCTTGGGTGTAGACTTCGATGCCCTTCCGCGAGTAGCGCAGAAGTCCCAGCCGGCGCAGCCGGTTCATCTGAAAGGTCACGATCTCGCGCGACGTTCCCACGTAATCGGCGATGGTGTGGTGCGTCAGAGATCCCACGTGCGTGGAGCCGTCCGGCATGGGCGTGCCGAGCGTGGACGCCAACTGCACCAGCGACAGCATCACCCGCTCCGGAGTCTTGTACACCGCCATGCTCTCGATGCGCTCCTGCAACTCCATGCATTGCCGCACCAGGTGTTGCGACAGCGCGATACCCAGGTGCGGCTCGCGCTCGATCTGCTGCTCGATCTCCTGCCTGGTCCACGACATGACGCTGACGTTGTCGATGGCCACCGCCGATTCGGACCGCGCCGAAGTCCCTACCAGCGCGGATTCGCCGAATAGTCCCTCCGAGCAGACGATGCGGCCGATGGTCTCCACGCCGTCGTCGGCCGTGTTGGTAACCTTGACGCGGCCCAGGATGACCACGTAAAGGCTATAAGACGGTTGTTCCGGACTGTAAATCACGCGCCGCTTGGCAAACTCCTGCACCGGCTTCCGCGGCAGGTAAGTCAACGGATCTTCTAGAGATAGCAGTTCACGACCCATATTTCCCCCAAGTGTCACCTAATCGTACCGCTGCGGACAACCGCTGCGAAATCGGCTATATTCCTGGCTTCAAGCTCAATACGTATAAAACCGCACATTTCGAAATGTCCGTAAACAGACATTGTAGCGCCATACCAGTCAGCCTTGGGTTGCTGTATGATATCTAACAGGAGCCAATGAGCCTGTACTTCAGATCTGCATCGCGGATCGAGATCGAGGATCGCTGGCGAACACGGCTCGCCGAGGCCAAGCGCAATCACGATCAGGCCGTAGCTCATTTCCGCCGGGCGGCGGAAGAGTACCGGGTCAAGGAGATACCCGCTTCCGACGGCAGCCTGGGCCTGCACCAGGCGATTTCGGGCGAATCCAGCGCCCGCAGGGAGTACATCCGCGTCCTTCGGCTCTTCACCGACCTGGTGGTGCACGGGAAGATTCCGCAGGATGACGGTCCAGGCGCACATTAGCTCAGATCCTATCCCATACGTGGTAAACTACGTTTTCGCTCACTCCGAATGCTGCTCGCCCGAGAATTCGTCGCCTATCTATCCCGACAACTGGTCCAGAGGCTGACACCCGGAGTCATCGAGACCCCGGCGCCGGCCGTGGTGGCCGACAAGATCTCCGAAGTCATCGGCGGCGAGCTCGCCGTGGAAGACCGGCTGAACGACGAAGTCCGCGACCTGCTGAGCCAATACAGCGAGTACATGCGCCGCGAAGGCGTCAGCTACCAGGAGATGTTCCGCCGCATCAAGAATACGCTCATCTCGCAACGCAAGGTCATCCGCGCGTCCGGCCGGGACACCGGCGACGCCATGAAGCTTTCGCGCGACAAAGTGACCGACATCTCCCACAAGATCGTCGAGATGCTGCGCAAGAGCCACGAATTGCGGCTGAAAAACAAGGACTCCAACGCCGTGCGCCTGGAGATTCTGCGCGTGATGACGGAGTTGCTGACGGCGGAGGACAAAGTCGACCGCGCCGCGCGCCAGAAGATCCGCTCGCAGAAGCGCGAAATCCCCGAAGGCAGCGAGGAGTGGGACCTGCTGCACAGGCGATACTACGCCGAGGAGTTGAAGAAGCTCGGCATCGATCTGGGAAGATAGTGTCCAAGAAGAGGTGGGGCACTCCGTTGCACGGAGCGAGGCCATCGCCTTTTGTGGCCTGCCTTTGCGCTACCGCTTGTACCCGATCATGCGCAGAAACGCGCGGCGCTTCTCCACGTCTTCGGCCCTCTCGACACCCCTCGGAGGAAAGCCGTCGATCACGCCCAGGACGCCGCGGCCCTGGTCGCTCTCGGCAACTACGACCTGGACCGGGTTAGCGGTCGCGCAGAAAATCGAGCAGACCTCCGGAACGTCCTTGATGCGTCCCAGCACGTTGATCGGATAGCCGTCGCGCATCGCCACCACGAAGATGTGGCCGGCCGCCAGGGCCCCCGCATTTCGCGCCGCCAGGGCCTTCAGCGCGTCGTCATTGCCGTCCACCCGCGTCAGGCAGGGGCCGGATGCCTCGTTGAAAGCCACTCCGAATTTCATTTGCGGCACGGTATTGACGATGGCTTCGTAAATATCCTCGACGCTCTTGATGAAGTGCGTCTGCCCGAGGATCACATTCCCGCCCTCGGGGACTTCGAGTGGCACCAGCTTCAGTTCCATAGTGGGGCAGGCGCTTTCGCCTGCCAACCTCTTACTTCTTCTTCACCGGCGGCGCCGTATCCTTCTTGTCGTCCACCACCTCGCCGTAATGGATCGTGGACTTGCCTTCGTACCGCTTGTAATCCTGGTACTTCACGGTCATCCGGATACGCTGGTTCATGTCCTTGAAGTGCAGCGTGTCGTCCGCATGCGTGTAGGTGGGAAACCAGTACTTTCCGTCGATCTGCTCGCGGTAGGTCTCGAACTTCGGAAACTGGTTCGTCTTCGAATCCACCAGGCCAGTGCCCTTGCCGTATGTCTTTACGATCTGCAAGTCGCGGTCGTCCACCCAGATCGTGCCCTCGAAATAGCGTTTGCCCTTCACCATTTTCTTGGGCTTCACCGAAAACGAATAGCAACCGATCTCGTCCACTTTTTCCTTGCCCAGGTAGTCGACATTGTATTCGCCGACTTCCGCCGTGGTCAGCACGAAGGGCTGCACGTTGCGCAGGTCCTGGACGTCTTCGGGCGTCAACAAAATGTTGCGCAGGGACACCACCGGTGCGTAGATCACCTTCTCCGTGCGCTTGCCCTCCGGCGAGAAAATGATGTCGTCGATCTCTTCCCACTTCCCGCCGGTAGGATTTCCGCCGGCGTCCAACTCCTCCATCTTCACGCTCTGCCGATACGTGTAGTTATTTCGCGCGTCGCGGAATTCGGCCTCCTTGGCGGCAAACTTCTGGATGATCTCCTGCGCGTTGACATTGTCCTTGTTGTCCGCTGCCCACACCGGCAGACACACCGCTGCGATAGCGGCTGAAATCACGATTCCACGCATATGCCCCTCATTCGTGAGACGAACTCACTTTCCCAACAGTTTCTTCGCGATGGTCACCAGTTGGATATTGCTGGTGCCCTCGTAGATCCGTCCGATCTTGGCGTCCCGGTAGAGCTTCTCCACCGGATAATCCTTCGTGATGCCGACGCCTCCATGCACCTCGATGGCCTTCGAAGCCGCCTTCTCCGCGATTTCCGAGCTGTAGTACTTGGCCATGGCCGCTTCCATCAGGAACGGCATGCCGCCGTCCCGCAGCCGTGCCGCGTTGTACACCAGCAGGCGGGCGGCTTCTACTTCCGTCGCCATCTTCGCCAATTCAAATTGTACCCCCTGGAACTCGGCGATGGTCTTGCCGAACTGCTTTCGCTCGCGGGCGTACGCCACCGCGTGCTCCAGCGCCGCGCGCGCCAGACCGATCATCTGCGCCCCAATGGCGATGCGCCCTTCGTTCAGCGTCTCGATGGCGATCTTGTAGCCCTTCCCCACCTCGCCCATCACGTTTTCCCGCGGTACCCGGCAGTTGTCCAGCACCAGCTCGCAAGTGGACGATGCGCGCAATCCCAGCTTGTCTTCTTTCTTTCCTACCTGGAACCCCGGAAACTCGCGCTCGATCAGGAAGGCCGTCACGCCCTTGTATCCCGCTTCGGGCCGCGCGTTGGCAAACAGCAGGAAGAATCCGGACTCGGCGGCGTTGGTGATCCACAGCTTGCGCCCGGTCAGCAGGAAATGGTCGCCGCGATCTTCCGCGCGCGTCGCCATGGCGAAAGCGTCGGAGCCCGACCCCGCCTCCGAGAGCGCGTAAGATGCCACCGTGTCCGCCGCTAGCCGCGGCAGGTACTTGGCCTTCTGCGCGGGCGTGGCCCACCGCATCAGGGCGTTATTGCAGATGGTGTTCTGGACATCGACGATCACTCCGGCCGAGGGGTCCACCGCCGAAAGCTCTTCCACCGCCAGGATCGCCTGGAAGAAGCTCCCGCCCTGCCCGCCATACTCTTCCGGGATCTCGATTCCCATCAGCCCCATTTCGAAGAACTGCCGGATGATGTCTTTGCGAAAGACGCAGGCCTCGTCCATCTCCCGTACGTAAGGCCGGATCTGTTCGCGCGCGAATTTGCGCACGGTGGTCTGGAAGAATCTTTCCTCTTCGCTGAGCGCGGTCAGTGGTTGGGCAACCGCTTCCGTCCGATCTTTCGTCACCTGAACGTCCACGGTCCGATCATACAACATCGCACCGGGCGGCGCGGCTTGCCCTGTAGTCACAACGCGACTACAATGGAGTTGAACGAGCAGCTTCCTGAGAGGATCACCATGAGAACGGCTGACACGTACGTTCGCGCCCGTATAGACAGCGCCACGAAGGAACGCGCCGCTGACGCCCTGGCAGCCATGGGATTGTCCATTTCGGATGCGATCCGCCTCCTGATGTTGCGTATTGTGGATGAGCGCCGTTTACCCTTCGAGGTCAAGGTGCCGAACGCGACGACCCGCAAGGCGATTCGAGAGCTTGAGGCGGGGAAGGGCAAGCGCTTCAACAGCACTGATGCACTGATGGCCGATTTGAATGCGGACGATTGAACGGTCGTCGGCATTCAAGCGTGACTACAGGCTCGCGAAGGCAACACCGCGACACGCCAAGAATGTGGATTCGCTTTTGTCAACGGTCGTGGCGCTACTGTTGTCCGATCAAGTCTTACCGGCCAACAACCGCGACCACGATCTGAGTGGTGATTGGTCGGGCTACCGCGAATGCCACCTCAAGCCCGACTTGCTATCGATCTACCGCAAGACAGACGCCGGCACCCTGCGTCTGGCGCGGCTCGGCTCACATAGCGACCTGTTCGGCTGAGCCGCAGCACCGCGCTGCCGCCAGTCTTACTCCACAGCCGCCAGTTGGCGCCACTGCCGTCCCTGCGACTGCGCCACGCCGCTGTGCGTCACGTATCCGTTGTAGGTGTTGACGCCCTCGCGGATCGCCGGAGAATGTTCGCAGGCCGCCTCCAGTCCCCGGTTCGCCAACTCCAGCAGGTACGGGAAGGTGGCGTTGGTGAGCGCGAAGGTCGACGTGTGGGGCACCGCCGCCGGCATGTTGGAAACGCAGTAGTGCAGCACCCCATCCACGAAGTACACGGGCTCCGTGTGAGTGGTCGCGTGCGAGGTCTCGAAGCACCCTCCCTGGTCGATGGCCACATCCACCACCACCGCTCCTCGCTTCATGGTCGCGATCATCTCGCGGCGCACCAGCTTGGGCGCCGAAGCTCCCGGGATGAGCACTGCGCCCACCACCAGGTCTGCCGTCTTGAGGTTCTCCCCGATGGTCCACGCATTGGACGCCAGGGTCACAATCTGCCCGCCGAAAATGTCGTCGAGTTCCCGCAGCCGGTTGAGGCTCCGGTCGATGATGGTCACGTGCGCCCCCATTCCCACCGCGATCTTGGCGGAGTTGGTGCCCACGATTCCGCCCCCCAGGATCACCACGTTGGCCGGCGACACGCCCGGCACGCCGCCCAGCAGGATGCCGCGGCCGCCCGAGGGCTTCTCCAGGTACTGCGCGCCCACCTGCACCGCCATGCGCCCCGCCACTTCGCTCATGGGGGTCAGCAGCGGCAGCGATCCATCCGTCTCCCGGATGGTTTCGTAGGCCACGCCATTCACCTTTGCATCCAGCAGCCGGTCCGTCAGCTCCGGCAGAGGCGCCAAGTGCAGATACGTAAACAGGATCAGGCCGGGACGAAAGTAATCGCATTCCGATGCCTGCGGCTCTTTTACCTTGACCACCAGGTCGGCCTTGCGCCACACGTCGGCCGCGTGGTCCAGAATGTGTGCGCCCGCCTGCATGTATTCCCGGTCCGTGATGGAGCTGCCTTCGCCGGCATGCGTCTCGACGAGGACTTCGTGACCTGCCTCGCGCAGCGCGGTGACGCCGCTGGGCACCAGCCCGACGCGCGTCTCGTGGTCCTTTATTTCCTTAGGAACACCAATGATCATGAAACTTCTCCCCCGCCTAGATTAACACCACGCGCCCGTTGTGGCGCTCCCTAAACCCAAGCCCCCACCCGCGGGGCTTTCCGGGGCGATCCGGGGGCCAGGGCCGGGAGCAGGGTGACGACGGTGACGATGATTTCCGGTTGAGTCGATTTTTTATTCATGAGGTTCTAAGGTCCTTGGTTTGTGGTGGTTGCGGGGGACTGGCGAAGTTTTGTGACGATGATTCGGGCTTTTGTGGAAAATCATCGTCACAAGAGGCGGGGCGGGGACGGCTGTCAGCGATTCGTTTATGCCGAGGGATCCGATGGGTGGTCCGGATCAGTTCCATGTACGTCTCTCCTGTGAACGAAAACCGCTCAAATTGAGCGGTTGGTTTTGTTTGCAATCAACAACTTGCCGACGAAAACCGCTCACAAGTGAGCGGTTTTTACGGCGGCGTCCGGGGCGGACCGCTCGGCGTTTGCCACTGCGACACGCATGCGAAAACCGAAAGTGTTTCGGTTTGGGGAAGCGAGGGCAGGAAGCCAAGGGCCTTACGCTGTTTCAACCGTTCGTCGTAAATGCGTCAGGGTCAGTAGAGTTCCTCCCTGGTTGCGTAGAGGCTGACGGCCACGCGGGCGCAAAACTCTTCCTGATTTAAATGTATCACGCAGGTGTGCGGAGGGCGGGGCACCGTTCGAGGGTACGCGGGAGTAAGTGGCTTTGGAATGAGCGAAAAGGCGGGTGAATGGGAGTGAAAAAAAAGTTCCTGGGCGCGTGGCTAGCGTCTCCACCGTCACCCGAGTGGGACACCCGGCCGGGTTTTTGCGGCGCGTGGAGCCCAAAAAACTCTCCCCACGCATCACAAAATTCCGGCCCAAGTCTGCAAACCGTTGCGACAGAGCAGCTTACAGCGCGATCAAACAATGGGCGCACACACCCGATTCCGGCGTCACACGCTTCCCGGCCTCCGGCCCCTGCTACTCGCCTACCTTCCACAGAATCTGCCGCAGCATCCCCAGCAGCACCGGGGCGTCGCGCGCGGCGATATCCAGTCGCCGCACCAGTCGCCGGACCTTCTCTTCCGTGGATGCGGCAGTCACGGGATTCACGTAGCCGCTGCGCCGCAGCACCTCCATCAGCATGGTGGTGATCTGCTCGTTCTCGGCCGCCGCCGCGGACCGAATCTTCCCGGGACGCGCCTGGACGGCCTTCGGATCCCGTACCAACTCGTACAGGCAGAGCGCCACCGCCTGCCCCAGGTTCATCGAAAGATCCGCGTCCACGGTGGGAATGCGCATGAGCCAGTGGCAGTGGCTGAGGTCCTCGTTCGAGAGGCCAAATTTTTCCGAGCCGAACAGCAGCGCAACCGGGGCCTGCGCGAGCGCTCGGCGAATCAGGCGCGCGCCGTATTCCAGCCGCCGGATGGGGTGCTGCAACTCGCGGTGCCCGGCCGAAGTGGTTCCTACCACCAGGCGGCAGTCGGCAACCGCATCCGCCAGGCTCGCAAAATCCTCGGCCGATTGCAGCAGCGGCGCCGCTCCCACCGCCGATCGCGCTTCGCGGAACGCGACGTCGTATGCGTTCACCACCCGCAGGCGCGAGAATCCGAAGTTCGCCATGGCGCGCGCCGCCGCGCCGATATTGAGCGGGTTGCGCGTAGCCACCATGACCACGCGCAAATTGTATTTCCAATCTTCAGGAATGCTTCGATCGTAGCTCAGTCAGGTTTTGACTTTCTCTTGGTTCTCTCCGCGCTTGTCTCCGTTCCTCAGCGTCTCCGCGGTGAAATCGCCTTACGGAACCGCTTCGAACCCCAGGCGCCAGCCCAGCTTTTCCGGATCGAACCAGGAGACATCCACGCCGAACCACCGCGTCCTGGACACCGCCACCGCCCGAAAATGGCCCGGCGCCGTCGCGCCCAGCACGAAGGCGCACGGGGCTTCGCCCAAACGCTCGAGCCGCTCGGCCAGCCAGGAATCGGGCGTGAGGGGCTGCGCCAGCACCACCGGAACCTTTCCCATCAGGGCAAGCTGCGCGCCGAACTCC
>OMOG01000157.1 GCA_900290305.1 Candidatus Sulfopaludibacter sp. SbA4 | reverse complement strand
CACGTCCGGTGGTGTGGGAGGGTGCCGGGGCGCAATCCCCGTCACCCGACCCGATCCAAGCAATCTCAGGACGCCAGGGACCGCAGGCGGTAGTAATTCCGCAGATGGGCCCCCAGCATTCGGTCGGTGAGGCTGGTGTGATCCTTCAACCAGCCCGAAAGGAATTCGAGCAGCAGGATGGCCGCTTCGCCTTCCCCGCTCTCGATCCGCGGCACAAATTGAGCCGCGCGCTTGCGAACCGTGTCGTGCTGCTGCTTGTGCCAGGGGTAAGCGGCATATTCGGAGGCGCGCATCAGGCGCTCCTCGTAGGTGAAATGATCTTCCGCGGCAGCGATCAGGGCTTTCAACAGCTCCAGCGTGCGGGCCGTGTCTGCGCCGCCCAGAATTGCGCGGTGCAGCTCGTCCGCCATCCGAAACAGGTTTTGGTGCTGCGCATCCACCTCGTTCACGAAAACGGCATGCGCCTTGGTCCACTTGAAGAGTGGCATGTCTGTCATTCTATCGCATTTGGGATTAACAAACCTGAAATACCGATTCATCGCCACCCGGCCGCCGGGGGATACAATGAGGGGAAATGAGTAGCGGTCCCACGCGCGCCGGCCTGATCCTGGCCGCGCTGCTCTTGCTGGCCATCGCCGGCCTCGCCCAGAGGTTCGGGTTCCGCCGGCAACAGGAGGAGGAAGGCCCGCGGCCGGTCTTTCCGTCCCAATCCGAGTTTCATTTCATCCGCGTGGAGTACACCGATCTGCCGCAGTACCACCGGCGCTTCGGATTTGCTTCGCGCAATGGCACGGGCGAAGGCTGGTGGATGGTGGATTGGCCGGATGCCGAGGATCACTTCTCTACGGGCATCCAGCGCTTGACCCGAATCGATACCGGCGAACCGCTGCACCTGCGCCTGACCGACGAGCGGCTCTTCGACTACCCCTGGCTCTACGCCACGCAGACCGGCTGGTGGGACCTGAGCGACGCCGAAACCACGCGCCTCCGCGAATACCTGCTGCGCGGCGGATACCTGGTGGTGGACGATTTCTGGGGCCCCGAGCAGTGGGAGATCTTTCGCGAGACGATGGAGCGGGTCCTGCCGAACCAGCCCATCACCGATCTTGCCGAGTCCGACTCGGTGATGCACGTGCTCTACGACATCGGGGAGAAGGACCGCACCTTCATCCCCGGCACGCGCCACCTGTACCGCGGTCCGGGAGGATCGATCCAGGTGCAGNNGGCATCGTATGGTAGTGGCGGTGAATTTCAATACGGACGTGGGCGACGCGTGGGAGTACGCCGACTCGCCCATCTATCCCGAGCCCATGACCGCGCTCGCCTACCGCTACGGGATCAACTACGTGATCTACTCGATGACGCATTAGGAAGCTTGACGTGTACGGTATGACCGTACATACTGGAATCATGAAGGGACGACATGCAGCTTGTCCGCTTTCGCCACAAAGGGCTAAGGCAGTTCCACGAAGACGGAAACGTCAAGGGAGTGCCGCCCGCGATGGCTGACAAGCTGCGCAAACTCCTGTTCGCCCTCGAAACCGCCGAAACGCCGGAGCAACTCGGCAGGTTCCCAGGATGGAAGCTACATTCGCCGAAGGCGGCCTGAAAGGGTTCTGCAGCCTCACCGTCACCGGAAACTGGCGGCTGATTTTCCGGTACGACGAAGGGACGAGCACCGCCAGCGATATTGACTTGATGGACTACCATTAGGAGGCGCGCAATGCCCATGAAGAACCCGCCCCACCCGGGCGACCTCATTAAGACCGAAGTCGTCGAAGCCCTTGGCCTCAACGTATCGAAGGCGGCGGAGATTTTGAAAGTGCGCCGCGCTACGCTATCGGACCTTCTCAACGGCAAGGCTGCGCTGACCCCGGACATGGCCCTGCGGATCGAAAAGGCGTTCGGCCCGGACATGGACCACCTTCTCCGCATGCAACTCGCCTACGACGTAGCCAGAACGCGAAAACACGCGCGGGACATTTCGGTCAAGCGATATATCCCGGCTTGAAGCCGGAACGCTTGCCCCACCCTACGGCACCAACTCCGACGTCATCGTGGCGCCGCCCATCGCCGAGGAAACGGTCACTACTTTGACCGGTTGGCGCGACTCCTTGGCAATCCAGATCATCGCCTTGTCACTGGCGCTTTCGGGCGAGGATATCTGTACTACGAACGCTTCGAAGGTTCCGGCCGGCACGGTCACGGTTTCGGAACCGTTCACGCGGAGATGCATCACTTTGGTCTTCAGCCGCTGTAGATCGAAGTTGCGGTACGCGAACGTATAACCATCGGCCAGCGGCAGGCAGCCGATCGCCTGTAAAGAGCCGGACGCATCGGCAAACAGCGGGCCGCCCACGTCGGCGGAAATGGTCCGTTCCTGCCCGTTGACGCTGATCTTGCCGGCCGCCCGGCCGTCCGAGAAATCCACGTCCACGCTGGCGTCGCCCTGCTTCATGCTGCGTCTCTTGACGACCAGCGTGCCCTTCACCAGGATGGCCATATCGATGGACGTCCCCATGGGGGTCTCAGCCATTTCAGTGGCCGCCCAGGCTCCGTCTTTCTCCTCGATGATGGTGGCGGTCTTGATCGACGCCTCCTTGCCCCCGAGCGACAGCTTGGTCTGGTAGCGGTAGTATCCGGGCTTCAGATCCGCGACCAGGGTGGGAACCGCGGAGGCGGTATTGGCCCTCACGGAAGCTGCCACCTTCTCGGGGTCGATGGTAATCTCGGCGAGGCGCCTCGAGACTTCGGGTGTTGCGTCCCCCTGGTACCGTCCCTTCAGGTGCGTGGCCAGGAACTTCTCCGCGGCGGCGAGCATGGCCATGTGATTCACCGGCCGTGTCCATCCATGGCCCTCGTCAGGGGCCAGAAGATACTCCACCGGAACGGCGCGCTCGCGCAGGCCCGCGACCACCTGGTCGGTTTCGGCCCTGCTCACCTGTGGGTCGCGAAGGCCCTCGACCACCATCAGAGGCGTCTTGATCTTGCCCGATTCATTGAATGGCGAGCGCTCTTTCAGCCACGACTTTCCCTCCGTCGTCGCGGGATCGGCCAGGCGTCGATACATCATCTTGCGAAGCGGCTCGAAGCTCGCTGGGATGGAGCCGAGCATGGTTTGCAGGTTCAACGGCCCCGCGATATCCACCGCCGCGCGATACAGATCCGGGGTGAACGCGACCCCGGCCAGCGCGGCGTATCCTCCATAAGCCGAGCCGAGGATCGCCACCCGCTTAGGGTCGGCGGTGCCCCTGGCAACCAGGTATTGCACGCCCCAGGTCAGATCGTCCTGCATCTTGCGGCCCCACTCGCCATCCGCCGCGTCCAGGAACGTCTTGCCGTAGCCCGTGGAGCCGCGGAAATTCGGCATCAGGACCGCATACCCGCGGTTGGCGAAAAGCTGCGCCAGCGCGTTGTAGCCCCACACATCGCGGGTCCAGGGCCCGCCGTGCGGGATCACCAGCGTCGGCAGGTTGGTGGCGGGAGTACCCTTGGGCAGCGTCAGGTAGGCGGAGATCTCCAGGCCGTCGGAAGACTTGTAGCGGATGGCCTGCATGGCAGCCAGCGCCGCTCTCGGCAGCGCCTCCTGGACCCGGTACTGCAGGGACAACGTGCGCGCCTGGCGGTCAAACACGAAAGTCTCGCCCGGCTCGGTATCGCCGTAGGCGTTCACCAGCCAGAACTGTTCGTCGGCCGCGATCGAGGCTACCCCGATCTCCCGGTCCGGCAGTTTCGTCTCGATCCATTTGAAATCCGCTTCGAACGCCTTGTCCCTGAAGTGCCGCCGCTGGCGGTCGTCGATGTAGGCTGTGAAAATCAGGTCGTCGGTCCGGTCCGAGAAGCCGGCCGCCGCGATGTCGGACCGCTTCAGCGGATCGGCCTCTACGGTCGCGGTCTTGCCGGTCTGCGGGTCGAGCAGCACCAGGGACGCCAGGTTCGTGTCCCCCTGGTTGGCGATCATGTAGACCCGTTTGCCGTCCTTGTCGAATCGCAGCGGCGTGCAGGTTTCGTAGGCGCCGCACGAGTAGACTTTGGTAATCGTGTTGGGCTCGACTCGCAGAATCTCCTGATCGCCGCTCTCCGCGGTGCGCTGGGCCAGGCGCACCCGTCCGCTGGAGTCGAAAAGCCAGGCGGAGATCTGCTCGATGTTTTCGCGGATCAGCATCCTGACGCCGGTCGCGGCGTTCACCTTGTACAGGTCGGGCCACCCCTTGTCGCGGTCGTTGATGCCGGCGTAGACCAGGTCGGGGTCGCTGCGGGAGGCGCCGAACAGTTGGACTGTCGCACTCTTGAGCTTGGTCAAATCGCGGGAGGGTGGTGCGGCGGCCCCGTCCGGCACGGCGGCCGTTGGGTCCACGGCATACAGATTGGAGGTCTCCTCGCCATCGGCCTTCACGTAGCAAACGTACTTGGCGTCGCGGGTCCAAAGGTAGCTGGAGACGGCGCTCCTGGTCTCCGCGGTGAGCGGACGGGCGCCGCTGAACGGCTCGCCGGTCTTCTTGATCCACACATTGAGCGTTCCGTTCCACGGCTTGACGAAGGTCACGTACTTCCCGTCGGGAGAGATCTGCGCTCCCGCGATTTCCGGGCTTCCGAAGAGCAGTTCGCGATCAATGAGCGGGGGCTGCGCGGCCAGCACCGGCGCCAGCAGAAGGACGATTTGGAAAGAGCGGTTGTGGATTCTCAAATGCGGTTCACTAAATCATACCATGCGGGCTGATTTTGACTTCTGGTGGCGCAGGCGCCCCGGTTTGCGGGTCCGTTCCGGATTTCGCCTGCCACTGGAGTTTGTCCAGCCAGAGGTAGGCATGCTTCAGTTTGTACATTTCCGGTGCGGTGAGTGGGGCGGGCAATCCTGCCCGCCGCCGCCTTCAGGCGGCGCAGGACCCGCGTTCGCCTGCCAAGTTTTGATTCTGAATCGGCAGTTGCGACAGCACCGGCGCTCAAGGCACGGTGGAAACCGCCGGTGCCGCCCGTTTCCGCGCCGGTGTGCCGCCGCGAGCCACCAGCCAGGCAGCCACTCGATATCCCAGCGCCAGCGCCACCAGCGCTCCGTACAGCAGCGGCAGGCGAATGTCAGACTTCACCAGCCAGTAGTAGTGCACCACCGCCGCAACACCCGTGAAGTAAACCAAACGGTGCAGCCGCGCCCAGCGCCTGCCGCCCAGGCGGCGGATCCAGCCCGTGGTGGACGTGATGGCCAGCGGCAACATCGAAAGGAGCGCCGCCATCCCGACCGTGATGAACCGCCGCTTGGCCACGTCCTTCAACATCTCCTGGATGTCGAAAAGCTTATCGAGCCACAGCCACGTGAGGAAGTGCAGGCAGCCGTAGAAGAACGCATAGAGGCCGATCATCCGCCGGAACCGGATGAGGTCGGGCAGGTGGAGCAGCTTGCGCAGCGGCGTGACCATCAGGGTCGTAACGACCAGCCGGATGGTCCAATCGCCGGTGAAGTGCGTGATGTACTCGAGCGGGTTGGCGGTCAGGTTCCCGTTCCAGGTTTGCCAGGCGAGCCACANNAACCTTGACCCACCGTCGCTTCAACACGTCGCCGCCCTAAAAATTCTTCTTCAGGTCCATGCCGGTATACAGGCTGGCCACCTGGTCGCCGTACCCATTGAACATCTCGGTAGGGTGGTTCTTGAACGGCGAGGGCAGACGCTGCTCCTTGGCCTGGCTCCAGCGCGGGTGATCGACCTTCGGATTCACGTTGGAGTAAAAGCCGTACTCTTCGGGAGTGGCCATGTTCCAGGTGGTAGGCGGCTGGCTTCCCACCAGCTTGATCTTGATGAGCGATTTGATGCTCTTGAAGCCGTACTTCCACGGCACCACCAGGCGCACCGGCGCGCCATCCTGCGGCGGCAGCGTCTCGCCGTACATGCCCACGCACAGCAGCGCCAGCGGGTGCATG
>OMOG01000581.1:723-1227 GCA_900290305.1 Candidatus Sulfopaludibacter sp. SbA4 | reverse complement strand
GGGAAGCGTCCTGGCGCGCCTGGCCAGGCGCCCCGCCCTGAACTCCGGCTGGATCGCCTGGCACTGCCGCTTCCTGGAGCGCTATGGCCCGGGAGCCGTGGTGCCCGTCCTGGATGCCGTCGATGCCGGTACGGGGCTTGGCTACCCAGCCGGCTACCTGGGCTCCCCGCACGCCGCACCGGCGGGCCCGCTGACCGATCGTGACAAGGCCCTGCTCACGCTCGCGCAGACGGCCGCGCTGCGCGGTAGCCGCGAGCTGGTGCTCGATGACGCGATTGTCGGGAAACTGGCCGTCACCGGCCCAGGGGACCCCGTGCAGCCGAGCACCGAGCTGACCGTGCGCATCCACGCTGCCAAGGTNNGACGGTTTACGCTGCACGTCACCGGGGTCTCCCGCGCGGCCGGGGCAACCACCGGCCGATTCCTCGGCCTGCTCGATGCCGGGGATCGCGAGCGTATGTCCGCGCTGTACGCGGCCCTGCCGGGTGTTCACCGTGGCGCGCT
>OMOG01000581.1:0-713 GCA_900290305.1 Candidatus Sulfopaludibacter sp. SbA4 | reverse complement strand
AGCCGGCTCCAGGCCAGGTCCCCCTTACGGATCTGGCCGTCACCGCTGACGCACGCCGCCTTCTCCTGGTCTCGCTGTCCCGCCGCCGCCCGGTACACGCGATGCTGCTCAACGCGGTGGACCTGGCATACCACTCCCACCCGCTGGCGCGGTTCCTGGCTGAGGCCCCGGTGGCGCTCGCCGCTCCCTGCGCCGGGTTCGAGTGGGGAGCCGCCTCCGCCCTGCCGTTCCTGCCCGCGCTGCGCTACGGCCGCACCATCGTGTCCCCCGCCCGCTGGGTCCTCACGACCGCTGATCTTCCCGGTCCGGGGGCCCGCTGGCAGGAGTGGGACGCCGTCCTTGCCTCATGGCGCGAGCACGTCCGCCTGCCCGAGCGGGTCTACCTGGGCGAGGGCGATCAGTGCGTCCGCCTGGACATGGCAGAGCCGTCCCACCGGGCGCTATTGCGGGCGGACCTGGAGCGCGCCGGCAAGGCCACGTTGCGCACCGCGCCCGGCCCGCAGGACCTGGGATGGGCCGGCGGCCACGTCCACGAGATCGTCATCCCGATGGCCGCGACCCGCCAGGCCGCTGACCCGGTCCGGTGGCCCGGCGAGGTCACCAGCCGGGGCCACGGCCACCTGCCCGGCTGCGACGGGCGGCTCTCCCTCAAGCTCCACGGTCCCCGCGACCGGCAGGACTCCATCCTCACCCGCCACCTGCCGTCCCTGGCC
>OMOG01000672.1 GCA_900290305.1 Candidatus Sulfopaludibacter sp. SbA4 | reverse complement strand
CCTACCCCCGCCCTTCTCCCGCCCTTCCACCCCCCTTCACTCCGGCCGCAAAATCTGATAGGCTATTTGCCAAGCAAACAGCCCCTTTCGTTATGCTGAACCCAGGGGCGCCGTCATAGATATATAAAGTGACAGGCCCGTAGGCCTGCCCTATACAGGAGGGGCGAAATGAGCACCGTCCTCACCAGGACGCCGTTCGAGACGAGTCCCGCTTCCGCACCAGGACGCCGTTCGAGACGAGTCCCGCTTCCGCCGAGCGCGAAAGCAAGCCGCAGTTTCCCGGAATTCCCACAACATCCGATGGCGCGGGCATGGTGTCATGGGTGGAAACCCACATCACGCAGGGCGCCTGCGCATACCCCATCACGTCGTCCACCACCATGGGCGGCGGCTACCAGATGGAGGTCGCCAACGGCAAGAAGAACCTCTGGGGCGAAGAGCTGGCCTTCATCGAGCCGGAGTCGGAGCACAGCGCCGCCACCACGTGCGAGGGCTTTGCCGTAGCCGGCGGGCGCGTGACCAACTTCACGTCGGGCCAGGGCCTCATCCTCATGAAGGAAGTGCTGTACACGATTTCCGGGAAGCGCCTGCCGATCGTGTTCCACATCGGCTCACGCGCGCTCACTTCCCAGTCGCTGAACGTGCACGCGGGCCACGACGACGTGGTGGGCGTGGCCGATTGCGGTTGGGGCGTGCTCTACGCGCGCAACGCGCAGGAGGCCGGGGATTTCGCCCTGATCACGCGGCGCACGGCGGAAGAGAGTGAGACGCCCTTTCTGAACGTGCAGGACGGCTTTCTGACCACCCACACCATCGAAAACGTCCGCCTGCCCGAGCCCGATTTCATGAAGCTCTTCGTGGGCCATCCTTCGCTGCACATCCGCAACCTCATGGACCCGCAGATTCCGCTCATGTCCGGCGTGGTGCAGAACCAGGACAGCTACATGAAGGGCAAGATCGCGCAGCGCAAGTTCTACGATCAGGTGCTGCCGATCCTCAAGCGGGTGATGCGGGAATTCGGCGACCTGACGGGGCGGCGTTACGACACCGTGATGACGTACCGGCTGGAGGACGCGGATTACGCCATCGTGGGATCGGGCTGCATGATCGAGACCGCCGAAGCGGCGGTGGATTACATGCGCGAGAAGTTGGGGCTCAAGGTGGGGATTATGCACCTCACGTGCTTCCGGCCGTTCCCCTCGGTAGACGTGGTGAAGGCGCTGCGGCACTGCAAGGCCATCGCGGTGCTGGAGCGGCTGGACATTCCGATGATGCAGTCGAATCCGCAGCTTTGCGAGATCAAGGCGGCCTTCGCCGATGCGGCGTCGGGCACCGCGGGCTATCCGCCGCTCGGGAGAATGCCGCGGTTCACGGGCGGCTCGGCGGGCCTCGGAAGCCGCGACGTGCGGGCCGGAGATTTCATCGCCATCGTGGAGAACATGCGCAGCCAGCAGCCGCACACCTACTTTACGGTGGGCATCAAACATCCGCTGGCGCTGCCGGTGACGCTGGACCCGGATGTGCGCGGCGCGGGTTCGTTTTCCATGCGTGGCCACTCGGTGGGCGGTTATGGATCGGTCACCACCAACAAGGTGATCGCGACAATCGGCGGCGAAGTGTTCGGCATGGATGTGCAGGCGTACCCGAAATACGGGTCTGAGAAGAAGGGCCTGCCGACCACCTATTATCTGACCATCGCGAAGGAACACATCCGCGTGCATTCGGAGCTGGAGCACGTGGAGTTCGTGGCGCTCAACGATGTGAACGCGTTCAATTTGGAGAATCCGCTGATGGGGTTGTCGCCCGGCGGCATGGTATTCACGCAAAGCCAGGAGGCCGATCCCGCGGCCATCTGGAAGCAGATTCCGGCGTGGGCGCGCAAGGAGCTGTGCGACAAGAACGCGCGCATCTTCGCGCTGGACACGGTGGGCATCGCGCAAAAGGTCTCTTCCCGCGCCGATTTGCAGCAGCGCATGCAGGGCATCGTGCTGCTCGGTATCTTCCTGCGCATCACGCCGTTCCAGGCGGAGCTGGCGCTGAGCGACGAGGAAGTCTTCCGCGGCGTGGAGAAATCGCTGCGCAAATATTTCGGGAAACGCGGCGAGCGTGTGGTGCAGGACAACCTGGAGGCCGTGCGGCGCGGATATCACGACGTCATCGAGATTCCGCGCGAAGTGATGCTGTCGACGGCGGCGGCCGATAAGGCCAACGCCGCGCTGCGGGTGCTGGAGGCAAATTCATGACGCCGACTATTCCGTACGAGACGCGGTTGCAGGACATCCTGGCCAACGTGGTGGACATCGCCGACTTCAACGACCGCGTGGTCGGCGCGTACAACACCGGCCTGGCCGAGCGCGGGCTGCCCGCCGACGACCAGTCCGCGCGGAGCATAATTCCCGCCGGCACCGGCGCGTTGCGCGACTTCAGTTACATCGCCCCGGATATTCCGGAGTTCCTCTCCAACAACTGCGTGGGCTGCATGGATTGCGTCACGCAATGCCCGGATACCGCGATTCTGGGTAAGGTAGCGGAGCCCGGCGTACTGGAGCAGCGGCTGGCCGATATCACCGACGACGACACCCGCAAGGTGATGTCCGAGCAGTGGTCCATCACCAACAAGTACTACAACGTGCTCGAGAAGAAAGGCGTCGGCGGCGGCAAGTTCGGTATCTTCATCGACCCGACCAAGTGCAAGGGATGCGCCGAGTGCGTGGATGCCTGCGGCGACCACAACGCGCTGCGCATGATCCGCAAGAACGACCAGAACATGCAGTGGTACAAGTCGGCGTGGAACATGTATAAGACCATGCCCGAGACGCCCGCGAAATTCATCAACGAGAAGGCGCTCTCCGACATGATGCTGGCCGACCGTTCCCTGCTCTACGTGGGCGGTGCCGGCTCGTGCATGGGATGCGGTGAAGCGACGGCCCTGCGCATGATGCTGGCGGCGACCGGCTTCCTCTACGGCCAGGAAAATGTGGGCATCGTGGCGGCCACCGGATGCAACACCGTCTACACGTCCACCTATCCCTACAATCCCTATCGCGTTTCGTGGACCAACTCGCTGTTCGAGAATGCGCCCGCGGATGCCATGGGAGTGCGCGCGCGTTGGGACCAGCTTGGGTGGAAGAACAAGCGCCTGTGGATTGTGGGCGGCGATGGCGCCATGCTGGACATCGGCTTCCAATCGCTCTCGCGCATGCTGGCATCGGGCATGGACATCAAGGTGATCGTGCTCGATACGCAGGTTTACTCCAACACCGGCGGGCAGGCGTCCACCGGATCGTTCAAGGGCCAGGATGCCAAGATGAGCTACCACGGCTCGGCCATCTCCGGCAAGAAGGAGAACCGCAAGGAGATCGGCAACATCTGCATGATGCACAAGGATGTGTACGTCGCGCAGACCACGTGCGCCCATATGAACCATTTTTATAAGGCGATCATGGAGGCCAACGCGTTCCCGGGGCCGGCGATTGTCAACGTCTTCACCACCTGCCAGCCGGAGCATGGAGTGGGCGACAACATGGCCGAGCACCAGGCCAAGCTGGCGGCCGATTCGCGAAGCTTCCCGGTATTTATTTACGACCCGCGCAAGGGCTCGCGGTTCAGGGAACGGCTGAGCCTGGTGGGCAATCCGAACGTAAAAGAGGATTGGTACATTCATCCGAAGACGGGCGAGCAGATCGATTTCGTGTATTTCGCCCGGACCGAGGGACGCTTCGCCAAGCACTTCGACAAGGATGGCAATCCTTCGGCCGTGTTGCTGTCGACCCAGCAGGAGCGGCTGGAGAATTGGCACTTGTTGCAGGATCTGGCCGGAATCAGGTAGCACAGGCATTCCTGCCTGTGTTGTAGTGGCACAGGCATTCCTGCCTGTGTTGTAGTGGCACAGGCATTCCTGCCTGTGTTGCTTTTGCGGAGGTAAAAGTGTTTCAACTCGATGACCTCGCCCAGGTAGCCGAGAACCTTCGAGTCCTCGGTGTCTATGCCTGCCATGAAATCCTCTACGGTCCCCACGGCGGCCTGGAAGGACTGAACGTGGCCGACGAATTCTTTCCCCTCTGGGAGCTGAATCTGCCGGAAAATCGCGAGTCCCTGGAGCGGGCCGATTTCACGGCCATCCAGGCCCGCCGCGGCCCGGATTGGTCCGTGGAGCCGCCCATTCATTGGCGGCGCGCGGCGGTCTGAAACGTTTCGGCGCGGATTGCGCATCGTTCTCCCGCCTGATATGCTGCGGGCATGCTGAAAGACTTGTGTCTGTTTGCCGGGCTGTGCGGTATCGCCGGCGCCCAAAACTGCGATCTCAAGGAATACAAGCCGGCCGACGGCTTGAAGGCCGAGATGAAGTCGGGGGTGCTGGAGTTGACCTGGCAAGGGGATCGCAACCAGCAGTTGCGCGCCCAGTTCCTGATTCGCGACGGCCAGCCGGTGGTGCACGAACTGGCGGCGCGCAAGGGCCAGGAAAACTGGATTGTATTGGGCCGCGATCTGACCCCGGAGTACGAAGTCACGAGCGGCGTCCGGCGCCTCTCCGAGCAGCAGGCCCAGCCGCTGCGGGCCCTCAAGATCGAAATCACTCCCGCGGTCATCGAGAAGGAAAAGTGGAATGCGTTTTGGGACGCTCCGCTGAATTTCCCCGGCACCGGCAGCCTGGAGCTGCCGCGCAGGCCGGAGGAGATCCGGCGGGCATGGGCCACCTACCACGCCGATTCGTGCCAGGTGAAGACCGACGGAGCGCGCCTGGAAGTCACCTTCCCCGGCCTGACCATGGGGATCTTCTCCGGCGACCTGCGGTACACGGTCTACCGCGGCACCAACCTGCTGCGGCAGGAGGCCATTGCCAAGACTCAGGAAAAGTCAGTGGCCTACAAGTACCTGGGCGGGCTGAAGGGCTTCGCCATCCACGACGATACGCGCCTCGTGTGGCGCGACCCGGCGCGGGCCTGGCAGGAGTACGATTTCGGGGGCGACCCCAACAAGGACGCGGTAGCGCTGAAGGCTCGCAACCGTGTCGCCATCATCGAAGGCAGCGGCGGTTCGCTGGCCTTCTTCCCTCCATCGCACAAGTTCTTCTTCGCGCGTGAAATCGAAACCAACCTGGGCTTCGTGTACTATCGCAAGATCGACGGCAACACCTTCGCGGCCGGCGCGCGCCAGGCCGATCGCGAGGAGCCCTACAAGCCCTACGGCGTCTCCGACGAAGAGTGGGACAAGCGCCAGCGCGAAGCCCGGCACGATATCCAGAATTTCGCCCTATACAACGCCCCGCCCGGCACTTTGCAGCGGATGCCGGTTTACTTTTATCTGAACGCCGGCAGCGGCCGCGAGACGGATGACGCGGTGCTGGCGTTCACGCACGAAGACGTCTACAAGCCGATGCCCGGCTTCAAGGTGATGGTGAGCCACTTCCACACGCATTTCATCGAAGCGCTCACCGACGCGGGCACCATCGACCTGCATCCCACGTGGGTGGATGTATTCCGCGGCCTGGGGGTCAACATCGCCAACATGGCCGATTTTCACTCCGACTCGCACCCCAGGGATCCCGGTCCCATCCGCTTCAAGGAGCAGAAGGTGTACTTCGACGGCCTGCGCCGCTTCTCGGACCGCAACTTCCTGCTCATCCCCGGCGAGGAGCCGGACAACACGCTGGGCGGCCACTACATCTCGATGATGTCGCACCCGGTCTACTGGTCGCAGACGCGCGCCGAAGGCCACCAGTTCATGGAGACCGACCCGGTGTACGGCAAGGTCTACCACATCGGCACCGCGGCCGACGAGCTCGACATGCTGCGGCGCGAGAACGGCCTGATGTGGCAGGCACACCCGCGCACCAAGGGCTCGACCGGCTACCCCGACGCCGTGCGCGAATGGCCGCACTTCCTGAGCGACCGCTTCCTGGGCGGATCGTTTCAGTCGCTGCCGGTCGACCAGTCGGAGAAGCGCATCTGCGAGAAGCGCTGCCTCGGCCTGCTGGACGAGATGAACAACTGGACCGCCAATCCCAAGTACCTGATCGCCGAAGGCGACACCTACATGAAGTATCCGGACGACGAGACGTTCCCGCAACTCTACGTGAATTACGTGAAGCTCGACCGCGTTCCGAAGTTCGACGAAGACTGGAGCCCGATCGTGCGCGCCATGCGGGCCGGCGATTTCTATGTCTCGAGCGGCGAGGTGCTGCTGCGGAATTGGGGCATCGAAGGCTCGGGCGCGCGCCGCACCTATACGGCCGAAGTGGAATGGACCTTCCCGCTGGAATTTGTGGAGCTGGTCTGGGGCGATGGCGATGCCACTCATACACAGATGATTCCGGCTACCGACCTGGCGCCGTTCAGCTCCAAGAAATTCAGCGTGCCCTTCGATGTGGCGGGGAAGAAATGGGTGCGCTTCGCGGTGTGGGATTCAGCCGGTCCATTTGCAGTAGCCGATCTTATGCCTGACAAACTTACGATTCACGCCCCGGTGAGCCGGGAATTCGGCGAGATCCTGACCCCGGAGGCTATGGCTTTCATCGCCGAGCTGGAGCGGAATTTCGGGCCGCGCAGGCGGGAGTCGCTCGAACGCAGAGTCCAGCGGCAGGCGGCCATCGATGCCGGCGAGATGCCCGATTTTCTGCCGGAAACCGAGGCCGTGCGCGCGGCCCGGTGGACGGTCGCCCCGATTCCCGCCGACCTCGCCGATCGCCGCGTCGAAATCACCGGACCGGTCGAGCGAAAGATGGTGATCAACGCGCTCAACTCCGGCGCCAACGTGTTCATGGCGGATTTCGAAGATTCGAACTCACCCACGTGGGCGAATAACATCCAGGGCCAGATCAACCTCCGCGACGCGGTTGCCGGGACCATTTCGTACACCAGCCCGGAAGGCAAAGAATACGCGCCGGCTCCGAAGACTGCGGTGCTGCTGGTGCGTCCGCGCGGATGGCACCTGGTGGAGAAGCATGTCGGTATCGGCGCACAGCCGGTTTCGGGCTCGCTCTTCGACTTCGGACTTTACTTCTTCCACAACGCCAAGGCGCTCGTGGCCAAGGGCACAGGGCCGTACTTCTACCTTCCGAAAATGCAGAGTCACCTGGAAGCGCGCCTGTGGAACGACGTCTTCGTGTTCGCGCAGGATTACACCGGCGTGCCGCAGGGAACCATCCGGGCCACGGTTCTGATCGAGACCATTCTGGCCGCGTTCGAGATGGACGAGATCCTGCACGAGCTGCGCGACCACTCGGCGGGGCTCAACTGCGGGCGCTGGGACTACATTTTCAGCTTCATCAAGGTCTTCCGCAATCACCCGCGATTCGTGATGCCGAACCGCGCCGACGTGACCATGAGCCGGCATTTCTTGAAGTCCTACGTGGACCTGCTGATCCAGACCTGCCACCGGCGCGGCATCCACGCCATGGGCGGAATGGCCGCGCAGATTCCCATCAAGAACAATCCGGCCGCCAATGAAGCCGCGCTGGATAAAGTGCGGCAGGACAAACTGCGGGAGGTGAAGGCCGGTCACGACGGCACCTGGGTGGCGCATCCCGGGCTGGTGCCGATCGCCAAGGGGATTTTCGACGAGCACATGAAGACCCCCAACCAGATCCGGGTCCGGCGCGAGGATGTGCATGTCACGGCCGCCGATCTGTTGGCGGTCCCGGAAGGCCCCATCACGGAAGAAGGGCTCAAGTTGAATATCGACGTGGGGATTCAGTACCTGGAATCGTGGCTGATGGGCAACGGGTGTGTGCCGATCTACAACCTGATGGAGGACGCCGCCACAGCGGAGATCTCGCGCACCCAGGTGTGGCAGTGGCTGCATCACGGCGCGAAGCTGCTGGATGGCCGCACCGTCACGCCCGACGTCATCCGCGAGACGATTGCCTCGCAATTGGGAAAGATCCGGACGGCTATGGGCGAAGCACGGTACGCCAGCTGCAAATTCCCGCTCGCCGCGGGGATATTCGAACAGATGATGACCTCAAGCCGCCTGGGGGACTTCCTCACCCTGGCGGCCTACGACCACCTCGATTAGCACGTTGACCGCGAGGTTCAGGGCCTTGCGACAACCCCTCCCTTGCTCGCCAAGGGCGAGGCACGGTCGGGGCTCCGATCGCGAGCGGTTTCGCGTGCTTACATCTCGGCCAGGGCGGCCCGGACGCTCTCTACCGCGGCGGTCTGGTCCTTACGGCGGATCGCTCGCACCATGGACTTGACGTGGGGGATGGCACGAGCAGCCCTTTCGTAGACCGGCACGAGCGCGGGTCCCCGGTTCAGAGCGTCCGTGCGGTATCCGCG
This sequence comes from Candidatus Sulfopaludibacter sp. SbA4, assembly GCA_900290305.1. Lineage (GTDB taxonomy): Bacteria > Acidobacteriota > Terriglobia > Bryobacterales > Bryobacteraceae > OMOG01. Next base: position 6,070 of record OMOG01000672.1, on the reverse strand, counting down.
GTACAGCGGGCGTGCCATCTGGTGAATTTCATACAGACATTCGCCACCCAGCTCGACGTGGTCTTCCCATCCCACGTTGTCTGGTTTTTGCAGCGATCCCAGCATGCCGCGCAAAAGGACCTTTGTGCTGTCGTAAAGCATAGGAACCCCCTTTTCTCTCTTGGAGCCGATGGACGGAAGTTACCGATTGTAGCATATTCCGATCCGTGTTACACTAAACCCTGGATTTGATGTTCCGCCGATTCCAAGGCCGACCTGTTTAGCAGCACCTGCTATATTCGTCCCCTTCCTAATTCGCCGCTCTCAAATCAGAAAGGTTTAGCACATGAAGAATATCTTTGTAGGAAATCTCAGTTTTGGAGCGACGGAGGTTGCCGTCCGTTCCTTGTTTGAAACTCACGGCAGCGTGGGGCGTGTCAACATTGTCACCGATCGCGACACGGGGCAGCCCAGGGGCTTTGGATTCGTCGAAATGAGCAACGATGGCGAGGGCGAGAAGGCCATCGCGGCGTTGAACGGGACCGACTTCGATGGCAGAACGCTGAATGTCAACGAAGCCCGTCCGAAGGCCGAGCGGTCCGGTGGTGGTGGCGGCGGCTTCGGCCGAAAGCGCTGGTAATCGAAGAATTCCTCCCTCACGGGTGCTCAGAGGGCGCCCCGTGAGGGAGCGTTACTGCGGCTTACCCGGGGTAGGTCTGGCCCTCCGGGTAGGCGTGATCGCGGGACTCGGTCCGGTCGCGGGCTGTGCGCCTCCCCATCCACGGCTCGGGTAAAGCCAGGAAAGGATTCGGCCGCGCCACGACTCCACCGCCCGGAACCCTTTGGGGGCCTGTAGCGTTCGTTGTGAATGGATTCGGTCGCTCATATTGGCTCCATCTACCGCCGGCGTCAGCGGCCACGAAACTGACACCCATTCTGGATATGGCGCGGGTGCGCCGCCACGCTGGTATAAGGTATCCCCAGGAAGGACCTGGTTGCCAGGTGAGTAATCTCCAGACAATTGCATCTTTGCCCCTGCACGTCGCGAATGACACGCCCCACGGCGGCGCTTACTCTCTTACCCACGTCACGGCCGAACGCAAATTTCTTCACTTCACCCGCCATATAAAAGAAAGTCCAGCCTGCCTTGGCGAGTTGTGCCTCGATGCCCATGCGGTCGAGGTCCAGCACCGATCTCCACTCTTGGGATAACGCGCTCCCCTCGAGCGCCATGGCGCCCGGTAAAACCGTGCCGTCTTCCACTAGAATCGTGCCCGTTTGAAATGTTTGAGGGACGCCGCTGGGAAACATGATTGCCCTTCCAGTATTGGCCAGGCTAAGAGGGAAATCCCAGGTGACCCGACTTAGTTCAGATCAACTGTAGATTGGGCGGGAGTGCTCAGTCATTCACCAAGGTAGGTGAATTCCACGCGCTTGTCAAGCGGCTCTCAAAGCGTTTTTCAAAGCGTTTCTCACAGCCACCGGATATTGCACACACGGTCGAGCCGCCGGATCGCCAAGCTGAAAGCGTGGTGGAAACCGGCCGACGGCCACGGAGTGGCACACTCCGAATGCACCACGGCCGAGACTCTCTGCCCAAGGAAGACGAATTCCACCTTCGGTTCCTTTTTTAGCGCCAAATCGCTCTGCCACGATTTCTCGAACTCGACCTTATCGATCGGGCTGCTCAGTTCTGCCATGAATCGTTGCATCCTCTGCAATTATAGACTTTTTAAATGCTGCCCGCTATACTTAGTGCATACTTATCGTGAGCCAGTCGTTCACATTTATCGACGTCGCCGGGAACCAGGCACAGTACACCGTGCACGATCGCGATCAGCGCAATGAATTCTACTGGTCCACCGATCACGGCGACCACGGAACGGCTCCTTCTTACGCCCAGGCTCAGGAACGGGCAAGAACCGTTCTCAAGGCCAGCATGGCGGTGAGGCGAAGATCCAACGAGGTGCGTTGGTAATCGCGATGGCTCTTACTCGTGCCGCAGCGCCTGCATGGGGTCGATGCGGGTGGCCCGCCGCGCGGGGATATAACACGCCGCCGCCCCCACCAGCAGGAGCGTGACTGCCACCACAGCGAAGGTGGGCACATCCGAGTACTTTACGCCGTAAAGTAATTTCTGCATCAGTCGCGTCTCCCACCAAACGCCGATCACCCCCGCGACCAGCCCGCACAAGACCAGCTCGAGGCCCTGCCGCATCACCGCCGCCAGCACCTGCGAGCGCCGCGCGCCGAGCGCCATGCGCACCCCGATATCGCGTGTGCGCTGGGCCACCATGTGGGAAAGCAGCCCGTACAGGCCAATCGCCGCCAGCAGCAGCGCCAGGCCCGCAAACGAGTCGAGCAGCCAAAGCTGGATCCTCTGCGTGGCCAGTTCCTTGTCCACCAGTTGCTGAAACGGCATCACGTCGGAAATGGGCTGATTGCGGTCCACCGCCCAGACTGCCTGCCGTACCGCAGCGGAATACTGCAGCGGGTCGCCCTTCACGCGCACCGCGAGGTCGCGCGGAAAAAAGTATCCGGGGGTTCCCCATTCCTGGGTCGCCGGGAAGTACATCTCGGCGCGGCCGGCCATGTCGAGCGCCATCTGGCGGACGTCTCCCACCACTCCGACAATGGTGAACCATCGGCCGTCGTTGGGTCCGAAACGGAAGCGTCTGCCCAGGGGGTTTGCGCCCGGCCAATATTGCTTCGCCATGGCTTCATTGACGATCACCACCGGCATGGAGCCGGGGCCATCGGTTGGGGAGAAGAAGCGCCCAGCCAAGAGGGGCACGCCGATGGTTTGCAAATACTCCGCGCTCACCACCCGATGATTGGCGTCGTCGCGCTCGCCGGCCGCCAGCGGCGGCGCGCCTTCCACCAGGAAGCCGCTGGTGCCGCCGCGATTGGTCAGCGGCAAGAACGTAGTGTAGCCGGCCGAGACCACGCCGGGAATCGCGCGGACGCGCTCGAGCACGTCAGTGAGGAACGCGCTGCGCTCCGGGAAATTGCGATACCGCGACTCGGACGACATGGGCAGCGACGTCCGCATGGTCAACACGCCTTCCGGCCGGAAGCCCAGTTCCACATGCGCCAGCCGCCATACCGTCTGGATCATGAGTCCCGCGCCCATGCACAACACCGCCGCCAGCGCGACTTCGCCGGCCACCAGAAAACGGCGCAGCCCGCTGCGGCCATCGATCCCGGCGCGCCCGCCCTGCTGCAATGCGCCGGCCGGATCGACGCGCGCCATCTTCAGAGCAGGCAGGCTGCCGAACAGCAACGCCGAAAGAACACAAAGCCCCGATGCGAACGCCATCAGCCTGGCATCCACCTTAGGCTGCGCCCATCCCGCGAGGACGGCCGGCACCATGCGATCGAGAAGCGGAACCAGCCAGGCAGCCAGCAATACCGCCAGTGCGCCGCCGATCAGCGCAAGGATGAAGCTTTCCACCATGACCTGGCGCACCAGGCGGAAGCGGCCCGCACCCAGGGCGGCGCGGATGGCCATCTCGCGGCGGCGTCCAGCGGCGCGCGCCAACAGCAAGCCGGCCACGTTGGCGCACGAAATCAGCAGCACCGTGCCGACTCCGCCGGCCAGCACCAACGCACCCAGTTGCAGGTTTCCGAGAAGCTGCTCGCGGAGCCCCACGACCACCGCGCCCACGCGACGATTGGTGTCGGGATACTCCACCGCGAGTTGGGCCGCGATGGCCGACATTTCGCGCTGCGCGGCGGCTATGGTGACCCCCGGCTTCAGGCGCGCCATCACCAACAGGTAATGGCTGCCGCGAGCCTGCAGTTGTTCGGGCGAGAGGGCAATCGGCACCCAGAGGTCGCTGCGATCGGGCATGGCGAAGCCGCGCGGCATCACGCCGATCACGCGGTGCGCGATGTTATCCAGCAGGATCTCGCGCCCCACCACCGAGCGGCTCCCGCCATAGCGCTGCTGCCACAAGCGATGGCTGATGAGCACCACGCGCTGGTTGCCCGGCCGATCCTCTTCGGGGAGAATGTTGCGGCCCAGGATGGGGGTCACGCCCAGAACGGGAAAGAGATTGGGCGTGATGGCGTTGCCTTCCACCTGTTCCGGCTGGCCATCGCCGGTGATGGCGAAGATCTGGCCGCGCATCGCGCCCATGCCGGTGAAGACGTGGTTGCGCTTTTGCCAGTCCACGAAGTTGGCGGGCGCGGGCGTGTCGCGCGGAAACCCGAGGAACGATTCGTCCTCCCAGACATCTACCAGGCGATCGGCGTGATCGAGTGGCAGCGGCCGGATGAGCAGCGCGTCCACCAGGCTGAAAATCGCCGCGTTGGCTCCGACCCCCAGCGCTAGGGCCACCACCGCGGTGGCGGTGAAAGCGGGGGCTTTGTACAAGGTACGGAAAGCGTATCGAATGTCCTCGGTGAACAGCATCTTGGGCCTCTTAGTGCAAATCCTGTGCCATTGGTTTCTCTTGGCGCCGCGCCGGTTTTCCCCGATGGCCGCCGATCCGGTGTCCGCTTTTGGGAAGGACCGGCGCGGAATGGGATGACGCTACAATGGCAGCGTGCCAGGAGCAATCTGGGCAGTGATGGCCGTCGTGCCGGCCATCCTCTGCGCCTTCGCCGCTTTCTTTCTCTCGTTCGGCCTCACCGGCGCGCTGTGGGTAAACCTGGGCGCCGGCATGATCGCTTTTGCGGTCTCGATGTGGTTCCTGCTGAGACACTCCCGGTGGCGCGGAGGGATTACTGTGGCCAGTGTGGCCTGCCTGAGTGCGCTGGTCAGCGCCCCTGCCGTGATGGACCGGTTGCGCGGCAGGCCGAGTGCGGAGCCGGAGGAACTGGTCCGGCGGATCGGCCGCGCCGCGATCCCGCTCGCCAGCGTGGACGCCGGAAGCGGCTTCGCCGACCTGGCTCCGCTGGAACGAATCTGGCAGGGAGTGCGGGTGGTGGCGCTCGGCGAGGCCACCCACGGCACCAGCGAATTCTTTCGCATGAAGCACCGGCTGACGGAGTTTCTGGTCATTCGGATGGGCTTCCGGCATTTCGCCCTGGAACTGGACGAGCGATGGGCCAAACCGATTGACGACTATATACAAGGCGATCCCGGCCGCAACCCGGTGGCGGGTCTCTCCTGGCCTTGGGGAACGCGGGAAATGGCTGCGATGGCCGATTGGATGCGCCAGTACAACGCTTCGGCGCCCGCGCCCGACCGGGTGCACTTTTACGGGTTCGACTTCCAGGGCGAGCGGCGCGATTTCCATATGGCGCAGAATACGCTCGCGCTGTTGAATCACCTGGGCGCGGAAGAGCGGGTAATTCTGTGGGCGCACAACCAGCACATCTCGAGCGGACCGGGATGGATGGGATCTTACCTGAAGAACACGCTGCGCAATCAGATCTATCTCACCGGATTCGAATTTCACCACGGCCGGTTCACTTCGAATTTCGAGTGGGTGCGGACCTACGAGGCGGAACCGGCGGACAACGGTTACTACGCGGCTGCCTTGCGGCGAATCGGCAGACCTATCCTCTTTTTGGACTTTCGCACGATGCAGGACGACCCCTCGGTGGAGGCCTGGCTGAGCCAGCCGCGGTTCGCGCACGACTTGCAGGAGGCGCACGGGTTGCTGCGATTGAATCCCGCCTGGGTGCGGACTGACGAAAGCTGGCCGTCTTTGTTCGACGGCGTCGTTTATGTAGAGGAAAGCACGCCTGCACGGCTGTTCTAGTGCGCGTTTCTCATTGGTCACGGCCAAGACATGCCGGCACGGCACGCTGAGAGCGCAATGCCACTTACTTTGGGATTCTGCACAAATTGTGGGGCGGGCAATATTGCCCGCAGCCGCCTTTCAGGCGGCTTCCCCGGGGCCGCAGGCGGGTTTTCGTGCCTGGCAAGCGCCGGCTGAAGCCTGGCTGAAGCCGTCGGCAGCCAAGATTAACTGCCCCGCTATTTGTGCAGAATGGCCGCCCCACAGCCAAAGTAAGCGGCATTGGGCTACCAGCCTGCCCCACGGGCCTGCATGTTGCGAGACGCTCAAGAAATACGCCAGCCGTTCGATAAGCAAGATGAGGTAGCAACCTCCCAGAGGTGCGGTTTGTGGCGGGA
>OMOG01000327.1 GCA_900290305.1 Candidatus Sulfopaludibacter sp. SbA4 | reverse complement strand
GATCAATTTCACGCTGCCCTCGAATGTGCCGACGGGCTGCACGGTGTCGTTCCAGGTATCGGTTAACGGAGTGCTCAGCGCGCCCACGTTTATTTCGATCGCGCCGACAAGTTCCGCGAACGCTTGCGTCAGCCCCGTTTTCACCACCGCCCAATTGCAGAATTTCGATCAAGGCGGAACGTACACCACCGGCGGCTTCTCACTGTTGCAGATTACGGAGACAGTGCCCTCCGCCGGGACGGTCAAATTCGATTCCGCCTCCGGGGCGTTCACCCAGTACACCGGTTTTCAGTTGGGCGCGATATCGCCTCTTGCGACGCTGGTCTTGAACCCGGCGGGAACGTGCGTGGTGATTCCGCTTGCGGGGTCGGCCACAAATCCGCTGACAACCGGAACCGGCACGCATCTGGATGCCGGCGCGGTGACCCTGAACGGGCCGAGCGGGTCGAACATCACCAACCTGGCCCTGACGGAGACGAGCAACATCTACACAGCGACCATCGGCGAAGAGGGGTTGCCGGCCGGAACCCCCGGCGTGGGGAACGGCACGATCGTGGCCGGAGCGTATTCGTTGAGCGGCGCAGGCGGGAAGGACGTAGGGAAGTTCAGCGCATCCCTGACCCTGGGTACGCCGCTCACGATCACTGGCGGATTGCCGGCGGTGGTCACGCGCAGCGCGGGTCTGACGCTGAACTGGACGGGCGGGAATGCCACCGACCTCGTGGAGATCGTGGGACTGGCGGGCACGTACTCGAGCGGCGCCAACTCTGCTCTGACCGGCGGCGAGTTCGTTTGCACGACCACGGCTGGTGCGGGGACCTTCACGGTGCCGGCCTCGATTCTCACGCAGTTGCCGGCGGTGACAGCCAGCGCGATTGCGGCCAACACCGCCTCCGGCCTGTTGGAAGTGCTCTCCACGGTTAACCCTACCGCGGGAGGCGGGCTGTTTTCGGCGCCCTTGACCGCCGGCGGAACGGTCAGCTCGACCTTTTCGGCCTTGCTGGGAACCGGAAGCGCGCCGGCTTATCAATAGAGACTTGTCCGGCGCTAGGAGGCGCTGGCGACCAAACCGCTGACCGTTGACCTTCGATAGAGGGTTCGAAATCTCCCGATCAACTCAAAAATTCCATCAAGAGGTAAACCGAATCATGAAAACGCAAAGAAGCAAGACACTCAAACTCGCTATCGCCGCAGCCGCTGCGCTGCTGACGCCCATGCTCGCAGGAGCCCAACCGCACAAGATATGGAGATCGGCTCACGGAGGCCAACCCGCGGCGGCTACTCCCGCAAGCTCGCAGTATCGGTTCGTCACCATCGACGCCCCAGGCCCCCCGTACACCGACGCGGTCGGGGTTAATAACTCGGGGCTGGTCTCGGGGTTTTACCTGGATGCCGCTGGCAACATTCATGGTTTCCTGTGGCAGGACGGAGCACTGCGGACAGTAGATTATCCCGGTGACTCGGTCACGCTTTTCACCGGCGTGAACGATGGGGGCCTGGTCATTTTGAGCCATGGCGACGTGACCACGCTGCACGCCGCCACCTATGACACCCGGCGCGCCACCTGGACCGCGCTTCCGGACATCCCGGGATACCCGCTGAATCTTGGGCAAGGCATCGGCAATTCAGGCGTCGGGACGGGCGCCGCCTGCAAGGGTAACCTCTTTGACAATTTCAACTGCGTCGGGTGGACCTGGGACGAAGGTGCGTATTCGTTCTTTACCGCACCCCAAGCGGACCAGGCCTTGGGAGGCACGTACCCCTTCAGCATCAATAGCCGGGGCCAGGTAGTGGGCTGGTTCGAGGACGCCAGTAGCGTCTCTCACGGCTTTCTCAAGGACGGTCGCCGCTTCACCACCATTGACGTGCCCGCGGCGTCGAACACCGAAGCCCTTGGTATCAACGGCAGCGATGAAATCGCCGGCACTTACTATGATCAAGCTGGCAACCCTCATGGATACGTTCAGGACAGGCACGGGCAGTTTACAACCGTCGATCCCCCCGGCGCAGTTGCGACCAGTATCGAATGCATTGATGATCGGGGGGACCTTGCCGGTCAGTTTATTGACGCGAGCGGCGTGAATCATGGGTTCGTGGCATTCAAGAAGTAGCTTGGCAGCCGCAGGTCGGCGACTTTCTGGCCGTGGGCCTTCGTCTGCGGACAAGCCATTTTTGTCGAGCCTGAGGTGGGACAGGCCATCCTCGGCCGCGGCTTCCGCAAGGAGGACGAGGCCAACGGCGCGGCGGCGGTCATCGTGAGCGAGAAGCTGGTGCGCCAGTTCTGGCCGGGCGAGGATCCCCTCGGCCGGCGCCTCGAGATCCATACCACCCAGAAATCTCCGCAAGGATTCGACTCCATGGGGACCTTCGATCACCGGTCCGTGGCTGCCAGGGGGCGCGAGGTCTTCCAGGTGGTGGGTGTCGTGCCCGATGTGAAGATGGTATTCGCCATGGAGGAGGCGCGTCCGGCGATTTATTTCCCGATGGGCACGGCGGATTATGGACAGCCTTCGTTGCGGGGCGTGACCCTCATGATGCGGGCCGGGGGCAGCGATGTCACAGGCGCGGTGCGGCGCGAGATATCGGCCATGGATGCCAACCTCACGCCGTTCGACGCCCGCAGCATGCCGGAACAAATCGACCAATTAATGTTTTTGGTGCGGCTGGCCATGAAGATCCATGACACCATCGGCGTCTTCGGGCTGATTCTGGCCTCGGTCGGCCTCGCGGGCGTGACGGCTTACTCCGTTTCGCGGCGCGGCCGGGAAATCGGCATCCGGATCGCACTGGGCGCGGGGCGCGGCGACGTGCTCCGCCTGGTCATGCACGAGGGGATGGTGCTGGTGGGAGCAGGCACAGTCATCGGGCTGGCCGGCGCATGGGGCTCGACGCGCCGGTTGTCTTCGATCATCGCCGCGATTGCTACCGCGACCAGCGCCAGCACCTCGGACCCGCTGCTGGTGGTGGGAGCGCCGCTGCTGCTGGCCGGCCTGGCACTGGCCGCCTGCTATCTGCCGGCGCGCCGGTCGACGCGCATCGACCCGGTGGTGGCGTTGCGCCAGGAGTAGGAGCCCTACAACCGGTTGATCAGGCTGGCGACGTACCCGGCGCCGAAGCCATTGTCGATGTTTACGACCGTCACGTTACTGGCGCAACTGTTGAGCATGCCGAGCAGCGCGGCGAGACCGTGGAAGCTGGCCCCGTAGCCCACACTGGTGGGCACCGCAATCACCGGGCACGATACCAGACCGCCGACGACGCTGGGCAGGGCCCCTTCCATGCCGGCGCAGACCACGATCACGCGCGCTTCGGTGAGGCGTTCGCGATTGTGCATGAGGCGGTGGATGCCGGCCACCCCGATGTCGTGGATGGTGTCGACTTCGTTGCCCATGGCCTCGGCGGTCAGTTGCGCCTCCTCGGCCACCGGCATGTCGCTCGTGCCGGCGCAGACCACGGCGACTTTGCCCTTGCCGTGGATGGTCCGGTCCCGCCAGAACCGGATGACCCCGGACAGCGGAAAGTACTCGGCGCAGGACAAACGCCGGGTCACCATTTCGGCGCATTCGCGGTCGGCCCGGGTAATGAGCACGTTGTGGGCATTGTCCAGGAGACTTCCCGCGATAGCCACCACCTGCTCGGGCGTCTTGCCCTTGGCGAAGATCACCTCCGGAATGCCGTGGCGCAAGGCCCGATGGTGATCGACCTTGGCGAAGCCGAGGTCCTCGAAGGGCATGTGGCGCATGCGCGACATGGCGGCATCGATCTCCACGGCGCCGCTGCGCACCTGCTCGAAGAGCGCCCGAAGCTGCTCCTGGTCCATGTGGCCAGAATAACAGAATGGTGACGAGCGGCTGGGAGGAAGGTACGCAGTATTACTAAAGTACCAGTCAGAATCGGTGATTAGGCCTTTTGTTCTATTGTTCGAATCGCTACAATTCCGGGATGATATGTTCAGCATGGACACGAGGAAAGTAATGCGAGGCCCAGATTTACCAGGCAGGACGGAGCGGCGTGGCACCAGCCGGTTTCCCTTGCAGGAGGAAGTTCAATACAAAGTGCTGCACCGGGCGGCGGCCAGAAGCATTGGCACCGGCAAGACCCTGAACATTGGCAGCAGTGGCATCCTGTTTACCACGGAGGAACAGTTGCCACTGGGCCGCACGGTGGAAATCTCCGTGAACTGGCCGGCGCGCCTGGGCGGCACTTGCCCGCTAAAGTTCGTGGCAGTGGGCCGGGTGGTGCGAGCGGACGCCGATAAGGCGGCGGTGCGCATCGAGCGATACGAGTTCAAGACCCGCGGCTCCGCGGCACTGGGAGCGGCCGCTGCTGCCGCTGCCGCCGCCATCGCCTGAGCGGAGATCACGCGTCGCGGTGCACCGACTGGATGGAAAACGCCGGCAGGCACACCGCCACGTATTCGGCGCCTTCGGGTTCGGGTGTGCTGTAGCGCACCCATTCTCCGGGATGGGTGACAACCGCCTGGCCGGCGTGAACGTTCATCTCGCCGCCGGCATGTTCGACGCGCAGCGTCCCCCGCAGGACAATTGTAAACTCTTCGAATTCCGGCGACTGTCCGGGCTCCTGCCATCCGCCCGGGCTTCGCATGTGAGCGATGCTGAGCTGGCTGGTCGCGGAATTCACACGTCCGACATATTCATCGATCAACTTGATCTGGTTGCCGGCGGCTTCTACGCGCGTGGGCGCGGGTATCAGGGTGGGCACGACTTTTACCTTATCAAAGGCGGGCCGCACCAGAATAGGACTTGCCATGAAGTTGGGGCCACCGGTATACTGACATTTTCGCTGAGACGTTTATGACGGCGAGAGACGATTTCGATCCCTTGGCACCCCAACGGGAAGCAGCCTTCTTTTACGGGCTCTTTCTGCGCGGACACGATGTGGAAACCCTGCGGCAGGATATCGACGTACCGCGGTCGATGCTGGAGAAGTGGATGCGGGCCCACGATTTCGAGGCCTGCTTCCGCGAGAACCTGCAACGTGTCTATTCGTACCGCAAGCAGGTGCTGGCGATCTTCGACGGGCTGGTGTCGAACGAGCACATGCGTCCGCGGGTTCAATAAACCCTACCCGCCGAAGCCGGTTCCCAAGGAAACTGTGTCCTAAACGCGGAGGCGCGGAGCCCGCGGAGGACGACGCGGAGAAAACCAAGAGAAAGTCAAAACCTGAGAGCGCGGGGGGAGCAGAGAGCGCTGAGAGAACAGGGCCGGGGGCTCGGACGCGGCAGCCAGGAGTGGCTGCGCCACGTTGGCGGGTTGGCTGAGAGCTGAAAGCTGATCGCTGACGGCTTTGCTGCTGAAAGCTTTTTTCACTCGCCGCTTTGTTGCAGGAGTTTCGCGACCAGGCCGGTCCAGCCGGTCTGGTGGCTGGCTCCCAGGCCCACGCCGGTTTCGCCGTGGAAGTATTCGAAGAACAGCACCAGGTCGCGCCAATGGGGGTCGGTCTGAAATGCCTCGTTGGCGCCGTGGACGGCGCGGCGCCCGTGATCGTCGCGCAGAAAAATCCGCGAGAGGCGGTGCGAGATCTCGCCGGCCACTTCCCACAGCGTGAGCATGCGGCCGGAACGGGTGGGGCATTCGACTTTGTACTCGTCGCCCAGGTAGTGGTGGAATTTCTGCAGCGCTTCGACGATCAGGTAGTTCAGCGGAAACCATACCGGCCCGCGCCAGTTGGAGTTTCCGCCGAAGATGCTGGTGGCCGATTCGCCCGGTTCGTAGCACACGCGGTTCTCCGTCCCATCGCTGCGAAACACGCAGGGGTTGTCTTTGTGGAAGCGGGAGACGCTGCGGATCCCGAAGGGCGATAAGAACTCGTCCTCATCCAGCATGCGGACCAGAATGCGGCGGAGCTGGTTCGGGCCCACGATGGAGAGCAGGCGGCGCTCGCCCTTGCCGGGGATCACCATGGAAGCCACGTTGTGGGTGAGGTCGCGGCGGTTTTCGATGAACCACTGCATGCGGCGTTTGAAGCCGGGGAACTGGTCGATCAGGCGAGGCTCGAGCGTCTCCACGGCGAACAGCGGGACCAGCCCGACCATGGAGCGGACCTTCAAGGGGATGGGGCGGCTATCGGGCAGGTGCAGGGCATCGTAGAAGAAGCCGTCCTCATCGTCCCACATGCCGGTGCCATCGTCGCCCAGATGATTGATGGCGTGGGCGATGTAGAGGAAGTGCTCCCAAAACTTGCTGGCGACGTCTTCATAGGCCGAGTCGTCGCGGGCCAGCTCGAGCGCGATGGCCAGCAGGTTGAGGGTGTAGACGGCCATCCACCCGGTGCCATCGGCCTGTTCGATGAAGCCGCCGCCGGGCAGGGGGTCGCTGCGGTTGAACAATCCGATATTGTCGAGGCCCAGGAAGCCGCCCTGGAAGACGTTCTTCCCCATGACGTCCTTGCGGTTGACCCACCAGGTGAAGTTGAGCAGCAGCTTGTGGAAGATGCGTTCGAGAAAGGCGCGGTCGGGCTTGCCGCGGCGCTTGTGCTCGATCTTGTAGACGCGCCACGCGGCCCAGCCATGCACCGGCGGGTTGACGTCGCTGAAGTTCCACTCGTAGGCCGG
>OMOG01000405.1:8199-10344 GCA_900290305.1 Candidatus Sulfopaludibacter sp. SbA4 | reverse complement strand
GAACAGGCAGGTGCCCTTGAAATAGCCGGGCCGCGGCTCGTGCGCGAAACAGTATTCGAGATAGCGGTGGTCGTCCTGGTAGGGCTCCGGATGAACGATGATGGAGTGCGCCAGTCCGGCGGTCTCGACGAGCTTGAGGTGGTCCTCCAACGTGTATGCTGCCGGCTTGTAGGGAGCGTCCGGCGCATAGGGGACGCGTGAAGGGTCGAAGAGGTGAACGTGGGTTTCGATGTTGCTCGCGGCCGGCGCGGCGGCGAACAGTCGGGTGGCCGATCCTGCGGCGCCCAGAAGCGCCAGCCGCCGGGAGATGGTATATTTGTGCCCCATGGCTCAATAGTGGCACAGGCATTCCTGCCTGTGTGGTTTTCCCACTGCGCCACGGCACAGCCCCCAAACCACACTGCGCCACGGCACAGCCCCCAAACCACACTGCGCCACGGCACAGCCCCCAAACCACACAGGCAGGAATGCCTGTGCCACTTTTGAGAGACAATAACATCATGGCCAGGATCACGGAACTCGATGTCAATGGCACGCGGAGGCGGATCGATGCCGATGCCGACCGCACACTTCTGAGCGTCCTTCGCGACGATCTGGATCTCACCGGAACCAAGTACGGCTGCGGCGAGGGGCAGTGTGCAGCCTGCACGGTGCTCGTCGATGGACAGCCCACCAAGTCGTGCCTGACCAAGGTAGGTGCGATGGCCGGCAAGCGCATCGTCACCATCGAAGGGCTGGCGCACGAAGGCAAGTTGCACCCCGTGCAGGAGGCCTTCCTCGAAGCCGACGCCATGCAGTGCGGCTGGTGCACGCCGGGAATGATCCTGGGCGCGGTGGGCCTGCTGCGGCACACTCCGCACCCCAGCGAGGCCGAGATCGTGGCCGGCATGAACGGCCACATCTGCCGCTGCGGCACCTATCCGCGGGTGGTCGCCGCGATTCGCTCCGCGGCGCAGAAAGGAGGCCGGGCATGATTTCACGGCGCGATTTCTTTGCGGTTTTGGGCGGCGGGATTGTCGTGGTCCTGATCGTGGACGATTCGGATGCCCAGGAAGCCGGCGGCGGTGCGCGCCGCGGCACAAGGGAGCCGGTGCCCCAGCAGGTGAGCGCCTGGCTGCACATCGCCGAGGACGGCAACATCACCTGCTACACCGGCAAGGTGGAAGTGGGGCAGAACTCGCGCACGTCGCTCACGCAGGCCGTGGCCGAGGAGTTGCGCGCGCCGGTCTCGTCCATCCGGATGATCATGGGCGACACCACGCTCACGCCTTTCGACATGGGCACCTTCGGCAGCCAGACCACTCCGCAAATGTGGCCGCAGATCCGCAAGGCCGCGGCCTCGGCGCGCGAGATGCTGGTGGACTTGGCTTCGCAGAAGTGGATGGTGGACCGCGGGACGGTCTCGATCGCGAATGGTAAGGTCACTTCCGGCAGTCGCTCTGCCGGTTTCGGCGAGCTGACGCACGGCGAGAAGCTGGCCAAGACGATCACCACCAGCGCGGCGCTCACTCCCGCCGCGGAATGGAAGGTCGCGGGCACGTCGGTGCCGAAAGTCGGCGGCCGCGAGATGGTCACCGGCGCGCACAAGTACGCGTACGACATCAAGCGCCCCGGCATGCAATACGGAAAGGTTCTCTATCCCCCGTCGTACGGCGCCACGCTGACGTCGCTCGATGGCTCGGCGGCCGAGGCCATGCCCGGCGTGAAGGTGGTGCGGGACGGCGATTTCGTGGGCGTCACGGCGCCCGATCCGGCGGCCGCCGAGAAGGCCCTGGCGGCGCTGAAGGCGGAGTGGAAGCAACTGGTTGCCGAAACCTCCAGCCGCGATGTGTATCCCTACTTCAAGAAGACCAGCCGGGATGGCGACCAGTCCAGTCCGAAGCTGACTTCGTACACCATCGCGTACATTGCCCACGTGCCGCTGGAACCGCGCGCTGCCGTCGCCGAATGGGCTGGCGACCAGTTGACGGTGTGGACCGGTACGCAGCGCCCCTTCGGCGTGCGCAGCGAGCTAGCGACAAGATTCGGGATCTCCGAGGATCGCGTCCACGTGATCATGCCGGACACGGGCTCGGGCTACGGCGGCAAGCACACCGGCGACGCGGCGGACGAGGCGGCGCGGCTCGCCAAGGCCGTGGGCAAGCC
>OMOG01000405.1:0-8189 GCA_900290305.1 Candidatus Sulfopaludibacter sp. SbA4 | reverse complement strand
GGGCAAGCCGGTCAAACGCAACTGGACCCGGGAGGAGGAGATGACGTGGGCCTACTTCCGTCCCGGCGGCGTGATCGATGCCGGCGCCAGGCTGAATCCTGACGGCACGATTGCGGAATGGGAGTTCCACAATTACAACTCCGGCCCATCGGGGCTCCAGACGCCCTACGAGGTGGGGAGCAAGAAGGAACACCAGCATCAATCGAAGTCGCCGCTGCGGCAGAGTTCCTACCGCGGCCTCGCGGCCACCGCGAACCATTTCGCCCGCGAGTGCTACATGGACGAGCTGGCTCACTCCATTCAGATGGACCCGCTGGAATTCCGGCTCAAGAATGCGAAGAACGAGCGTCTGCGCAACGTGATTCAAGCCGCGGCGGACAAGTTCGGATGGAAGTCGCGGAAGAAGACGCTGGGCCGCGGGTTCGGCATCTCCGCCGGTTTCGAGAAGGGCGGATACGTGGCCGCGTGCGCGGAGATCAGCGTGACTCACGGCGCGGTGAAGGTGGTCCGCGTGGTCGAAGCGTTTGAATGCGGCGCTGTGGTGAACCCCGAGCACCTGGCCAACCAGGTGGAAGGCGCGGTGGCCATGGGGCTGGGCGGCGCGATGTTCGAGCAGATCGATTTCGCCGACAATAAGATCATTACGAACAAGCTGTCGCACTACCGCGTGCCGCGTTTCGCCGATATGCCGGTGATCGAGAGCGTCCTGCTGGATCGCAAGGATATCGTCTCGGCGGGCGCCGGGGAGACTCCCATCGTGGGCATCGCGCCGGCGGTGGGGAATGCGATCTTCGATGCCACGGGCCAGCGCATCCGCTCGCTGCCGATGGCGCCGAAGGGGCTGCCGGCGGGCGCAGGGAGTTCGTCAAGCATGGCCAACGGCGGGTAGCGAGGACCGCTCCCTGTACCCTTCAAGTGCCGGACCGTCTGTCCCACGTTGGTGCGGAAGGGCTTTCGTCTTGGTGGGGCAGGCGCTTTCGCCTGCCAACCGATTTTTTTCCAGGTCCTCTCGATCGCGGTTTCAGCGGCCAGCGGCAAATCTTGCCATTGCCGGTGACCCCTTATACCCATTGACAATATACCCGATGTGGATATATACTCAGTGGGTATAGGAGGGCCCGATGCGGTTTTGTTCGGTCATGGCGGTGCTCGCCATGGCGGCCCTGGCACAGGGGACGCGGCCGGAATCGATCGACGCCTACATCGCACGCGAGATGCAGGCGCGGCGGATTCCGGGAGTGGCGGTCGCGGTGGTGGAGCGCGGTGCGGTGACGTTCAAGAAAGCGTACGGCGTTGCGAACCTGGAAACGGACACGCCGGTGCGGACCAACAGCGTTTTTCAACTGGCGTCCCTGACCAAGCAGTTCACGGCCGCGGCGGTCATGATGCTGGTCGAAGAGGGCAAAGTAAAGCTCGACGCTCCGATCTCCTCGTACATCGAGAACACGCCGGCATCGTGGTCCTCCGTAACGGTAAGGAACTTACTGACTCATACCGGCGGCATCACTCCGGGAGCCATCGTACGAGTCGATGGGACGCCCCTGATCGACATCACCGCGGCGCGCGCGCTGGATTTTGTGTCCAAGCCGCCCCTGATGTTTCGACCCGGCGAAGGAGCGTTCTATAGCGACACCGGATACTTCCTGCTCGGCCTGGTGATTCAGAAGGCTTCGGGCCACGCGTACCGGGACTTTATGCAGACGCGTATCTTTGACGCGCTGCGTATGACGGACTCGACGATGCTCGACAAGTGGAAGGTCGTCAGAAACAGCGTGCCTGTGTACACCATCCACGACGGGCGGATTTCACACTGGCGCCGCGACTGGCAATACGAGGTCAACGCGTTTGCCGGAGTCTGCTCGACCGTGGAAGACCTTGCCAGGTGGATTGCCGCTTTCCGCGGCGAAAGCTTGTTGAAAAAGACCAGCATCGAGCAGATGTGGACTCCCGCGAGGCTCAGCAATGGCCAGGACGCACTGGTAACGGGCGACGCATACGGATTCGGCTGGATGCTGAGCGGCTATCGCGGGCACCGGGTGGTGCAGCATGCGGGCGCGTCCGGCACGTTCCTTTTGCATTTTCCGGACGATGACCTGAGCGTGATCGTTCTGACCAACCTGGACGGCCCGTCGGGTTCGCGGCCCGCGTCGCTGGCGCGAGGAATCGCAGGTTACACGAGGGACGAATTTCGTCCGCCGGAGACGCTCGAACCCCGGCCCGATCCGGCTCCGGAGACCACGC
Organism: Candidatus Sulfopaludibacter sp. SbA4; assembly: GCA_900290305.1. Taxonomy (GTDB): domain Bacteria; phylum Acidobacteriota; class Terriglobia; order Bryobacterales; family Bryobacteraceae; genus OMOG01. Next base: position 5,948 of record OMOG01000405.1, on the reverse strand, counting down.
GCATGCTTCGCGACTTACTGTCGGATTTGGGAGGAGGCAAAGAATCGTCCATCTTGACCGTGGAGCACCAGGCTTTCTTCAAACGGCTGCCGCCCGAGGAGCGGAGCGATGTCACCGACCTATTCCAGTCAGTGCGGTCACTGACTTTTATCGCCGCCGATGTTTCCTCACCTGGCGTGCGGCGGCTCAGCCAGCCGGTCAGCCGGATCTGTTATTATCGCGGCGAGGTCGCGGGTAAGACCTTCTACTTCACCTTCTGGCTGACCGCCGAAGGCAAGGTAGCGTACCTCAACTTCTACCCAGTATGAAAGCCGGGTATCCTGTATGAAACCCGAATCGCTTCTGCCTCTGCCGGAGGCGGCATTTCATATCCTGATGGCGCTCGCCGGCGAAGACCGGCACGGATACGCGATCATTCAGGAGGTTGCGGCGCGCACCGGCGGCGCCCTCAAATTGAGCGCTGCCACCCTGTACCGTTCCATCCAGCGCATGTTGGAGCAGGGTTTGATTGTCGAAACCCGCGAGCGCCCCGCTCCGGAAGACGATGACGAGCGCCGGCGCTATTACCGCATTACGCCGTTCGGCGCCACTGTGGCGCGCGCCGAAGCCCGCCGGCTTACCCAACTCATCAAGCTGGCGCGGGCCAGCGGGTTCGTCCCGGGAGGGGCCTGATGCGCTTCTACCGGGCGCTGCTGCTGCTCTATCCCGCATCGTTCCGCGCGGAGTACGGCGAGGAAATGTGCGGGATCTTCCGGCGCCGTCGGCGCGACGCCTCCGGCCTTGCCGCGGTGCTGGCGCTGCTGCTCGAAGCGGCCGCGGAGACTGCGTGCAATGCCGGTGCGGTGCACTGGGACATCTTCCGCCAGGATCTGCGCTATGCCTCGCGCACACTTCGCCGCGACGCGGGATTCACCCTGACGGCGGTGCTGGTGGCCTCGCTGGGTATCGGCGCGACCACCGCGGCGTTTTCGCTTGCCGATCCCGTCCTGATTCGCAGGCCGCCATTCCCGGATGCCGGCCGGCTGGTCCGGCTCTGGGAAACGCGCGCGGGTACGCCGCCTTTCGAGCTTTCGCCCGCCGACTATCGCGACTGGAAGCGATCGAGCGACTCTTTCGAAGCGATGGGCTGCTTCCGCCCGGTGGCAGCCAACTTTTCTCCCACGGCCGGACCGACCGGCCAGGCAGGCGCGGGCGACCCCGAACGTGTGCAGGGGGCGGAAGTCACTGCCGGCCTTCTGCCGATGCTGGGCGCGCAGACGCTTGCGGGCCGCCTCCTCAATGACGGCGACGAAGGGCGTGGCACTGGCGGCATCCTGATGCGCGAGGGATTCGCCTCTGTTGGCAAGCAGATCGTACTCGATGGAACGCCCTACGTAGTGGCCGGAGTGCTCCCGCGCGATTTCCGCTTTCCCGGCAACGATACCGCGTTCTGGAGACCGATGCGGCTCAGCGAGGCAGACTTCGCCTTTCGCAACGACCGGCGGTTGCAAGTCATAGCGAAACTGCGCCCCGGAGTTACGATCGCCGCGGCCAGAGCGGAGGTGAGCGCCATCGCCAGAGAGATCGAGCGGAGTTATCCCTCCGAGAACAAGGGAATCGGTGGGCTGGTGACGGAACTGGCCTTCGACATTGAGCCGCGAACGAGACTCCTGATTATCGCGCTATGCGGCGCGGCGCTGTGCGTCCTCCTGACCGCATGCGCGAACCTGGCGAACCTGCTGCTGGCGCGTGCGTCGGCGAGGCGCAACGAAATGGCGGTGCGGATCGCGATCGGCGGAGGCCGCGAGCGGCTGGTCCGCCAGGCAATGACGGAGAGCCTGCTTCTCGCCATGCTGGGCGGGGGTGTGGGAGTGATGGTGGCGATGCGCGCCAACCCCGTATTGGCCGGACTCATTCCGGGCGCGGTGCCGGTATCGGTGGCGATCGACTGGAGAGTGATGCTCTTCGCCGCCTTGGTGACGGCGGTGACGGGCGCCGGCTTTGGCGTGATCCCGGCGTTGCAGTGGTCGGCGGGCGCGGATAAAGCGGGCCGCAAGCCGGCGCGGGTGCGTTCGGCCCTCGTGATATCGGAGGTGGCAGGGTCGTTGGTGCTGCTGGTCGCGGCAGGGCTGTTACTGCAGACTCTATGGAAACTGCGGTCGGTCTCCCCGGGGTTCCAGGCCGACGATGTGGTAACGATGCGTACCGCGCTCCCCATGCCCCGATACGCAAGCCCCGCGCGGCGCGAACAGTTCTACATTCGGGTACTGGCGGGCATCCGGCAACTGCCGAATGTCTCGGCGGCCGGCTACGTCAGCTTTCTGCCGATGGCGATGAAGGGAGGCATGTGGCCAGTGCTGCTCGCCGGCCGGGACCACGATTCCGGAATGGCGATCGTCCGCTTTGTCACCCCGGGATTCTTTGAGACGCTGCGAATCCCCATTCTGCGCGGACGTGAGCCGGCCGCGCTCGATCGGCCCCTGGCTGCGGTGGTGAGCGAGTCCTTCGCCCGCCGCTACTGGGCGTATGCCGATCCGCTCGGCCGGCGTTTTCGATTGGGTCCTCAAGTGCGGCAGGTGGTCGCCATAGTGGGCGATATCCATGCGCGCGGCATCGAGTCGGAAAGCGAGCCCCAGGTTTACCTTCCATACCAGCAGGTACCCAATGGAGCGGCGCCCTTCTGGGCGCCCAAGGACCTGGTGGTTCGCACCACTCTCGCCTCCGGGGCGCTGGCGCCGATGGTGCGGGATGTGGTTCGCGCGGTGGATCCCGAGCAGCCTGTCTCGGACGTGCGGTCTCTCAGCGGGATCGTGGACGCGGAGACCGCTCCGCGCGCGATTCAGGCGGGGGTGGTGGTGGCGTTCGCCGCGATTTCGATCGTCGTGGCGGCCATTGGCATTGGCGGATTCCTTTCCTTTGTGGTCTCCCAGCGCGCCCGAGAGATCGGAATTCGGATCGCGCTCGGCGCGCAGCCACGCGAAATCCTCGAAGCGGTGTTCCTGCGTGGGCTGGCGCTCGGCGGAACGGGCATTGCTCTTGGTAGTGCCATAGCGGTGGCAGTGGCACGGACCATGCGCGCTTTGCTGTGGGGAGTTGGACCGGCCGATCCGATAGCGGTTTCCACGGCGGTGGCACTGACTCTGGCGATGACACTCGCGGGGACCGTTCTGCCTGCCATCCGGGCTGCGCGGGTCGATCCGATGGCGCAGATCCGCCCGGAGTGACTCTACTCCGACCGCCTCTCGGTGAGAGTCACCGGAGCCTTCAGCCGAAACGTGATGCGGGTCTCCGACGGCAGCGTTGCGGGCTTGCGTGTGAGCAGCACATCGCCCGCGCCGGCGCCTCCGCCCACTCCGGCTCCGATGGCCGCGCCCTTACCGCCGCCGGCGACGGCGCCGATGATTGCCCCCACCGCAGCCCCGCCACCGATCTTTTCGGCATTGGTTAATTGGCTCGGATCCGAAAGGCGCTCGAAGCTGTCGGTCTGAATGTCCACGTTCTGGCCGTCGGAAGTGTGGATGCGGGTCAACTCCACGGAGAGCGTCGAAGCAGCTCCTTTGCTGCCGCGGCCGGCAGATACTACCCGGCCCTCCACCCGCGCGCCGCGCTCGGCGATTACAAAACCATCCACCACCAGCTCTCTGTAAAGCGTGGCCGTGAAGGTATCGCCAGGCACGTTCCGCTCCGATGAGAGTCCGTCCACAAGGCGCACCGGAATCAGCATTCCGGCGTTCAGCGTAACCCTGGGTGGCTCGGGCTCGGGAGGCGGAGGAGGCGGAGTCACGTTCTCCGGTTCGCTACGCGCGGGTGGAGTGGGAGGAGGAGGTTCGACAGGCTGCGGAGGCGCCGGCGGCTCCGGTGCGGGAGCCGGCGCCGGTTTCACAACGGCCGGCTCGCTCTTCGCTACGATTACAGGTTCCGGGCGGCGCATCGGTTGGGAGTGCGGTACCCGAACCGGAGCAACTCGCTTGGCCGGTGCGGGGGCCGGCTTAACGGGGGCAGGCTGCACAGCCGGGGGCTCGACTGGCGCGGGCGCGGGAACTGCCTCAGGCGCGGGCGCCGGAGTCTCGACCTGCGCGACAACGGGGGGCGCGGGGGCCGGAGCCGCCTGAGGCCTCTGCCACACCTTCATCACCACGGCGCCCCCCAGCGCGCCGGCAACGACCAGGAGTGCGATCTGCAGCGGCTTCATTCGACGTTTCTCCTTAAACTACGGGTCTCCTCAAATCAAAGGGACGCTTGGACGCGCAGTTCCGTTTCCGGATCGTAACTTGTAGAATTAGAAGACACAGTCATGCAGCTTTTCCCTACTCACTTTTCGATCGGGCCGGTGAAGATCGGTCCTGCCACGGTATTGGCGCCGATGGCGGGCGTGACCGACACCGTATTCCGTCGCTTCATCCGAAACCTGGGCGGCTGCGGTTTGATCATGACCGAGTTCACCAGCTCACACGGAGTGAGCGCCGCGCTGGGCGCGCGCAAGCCGACGAAGACGCTGAAGTACCTCGCGTTCCAGCCGGAGGAGCACCCCATCTCGGCGCAGTTGTTCGGCGCCGATCCCCAAGTGATGGCCGATGCGGCGCGCGTCTGCCAGGACCTGGGGTTCGACATCCTCGACCTGAATTTCGGCTGCCCCGTCAACAAAGTGGTGAAGTGCAACGGCGGCTCCGGCCTGCTGCGCGACCTGCCGCTGGTCGAGCGGCTGCTGCGCGAAGTGCGCGCGGCCATCCGGATTCCGTTCACCATGAAGTTTCGCGCCGGATGGAACGACGAGCACCTCGTCGCGGTCCGGATGGCCAGGCTGGCGGAGGACTGCGGCCTCCAGGCCGTGGCGCTGCACCCGCGCACGCGCGAGCAGGGCTACAGCGGCAAGGCCGATTGGAGCCGCATCGCGGAGGTGAAGGCCGCGGTGAAGATTCCGGTGATCGGCAACGGCGATATCGTGACGCCCGAGGACGCGGTGCGCATGGTGCGCGAGACGGGATGCGATGCCGTCATGATCGGCCGCGCGGCCAGCTCGAACCCCTGGATCTTCCGGCAGATCCAGCAGCATCTCGAGACCGGCGCCTACGACGAGCCCACGCAACAGGACCGCTACGAGATGATGCGCCAATACTACGCCATGCTGATCGAACATCGGGAGAGGGACACGGTCGGCAAGATGAAGCAGTTCGCCACCTATTTCACGCACGGGGTGCGCCACGGCGCGCAGCTTCGCGCCTCGATCTACCGGGCGCAGGAAGCCGCGGCCATTCTCGCGCTGGTGGACGAATTCTTCCAGGCCGAGCCGGTGCTGGCGCAGTGAAAAAGGTTCGGCTGATCACGGATGGCTCGTGCCGGGGCAATCCGGGGCCGGGCGGATGGGCCGCGATTCTGCGTTATAACGAGCACACGAAAGAGATGTGGGGCTGCGATCCGCAGACCACCAACAACCGCATGGAGCTGCGCGCGGCGATCGAANNCGCGCGCTGAAGGAAATGTGCGAAGTCGAAGTCGTGACCGACTCGGAGTACTTGAAGAACGGTATCACCACTTGGATCCACGACTGGAAGCGCAGGGGATGGCTGACGGCTGCCAAGAAGCCCGTGGTGAATCAGGACCTGTGGCAGGCGCTCGACGAGCAGGTGAGCCACCACAAGACTACCTGGACCTGGACCAAAGGCCACGCGAACCACGACGACAACAACCGCTGCGACGAGCTGGCGACGCGGGCCGCCAAGGACCAGTGCCGTAGCTGAGGCTCCGAACGGAGCCACGACCGTAACTCGCCCCTGGCGAGCGAGGGAGTGGTCTTTCGGCAGAAGCACCGCATCACGCGGTCGAAGGCCTAGTTTTCGGTCGGGACCTTTTCGGCGTGGTCGATGATCAACAGATCGAGCGGCATCTTGCGGGACTCGAGTTTCAAGCCGAGTTCCTCCTGCAAGCCGGTCATGATGATCGGGATCGGGTCGACCGGCGGGCCGCCGCGG
>OMOG01000326.1 GCA_900290305.1 Candidatus Sulfopaludibacter sp. SbA4 | reverse complement strand
TTCGGCCAGAAATATCTGCCCGAGACCATGGGTCCGGGGTGCGCCTTTCTCGACTACGACGGCGATGGCTGGCTGGACATCCTGATCGTCAACGGCATGGACTGGCCGGGTCACAAGCGACAGCGTAGTACCATGCACCTCTACCGGAACAATCGCAACGGTACTTTTACAGATGTCACAGAGCGGGCCGGTCTGGCCGTGGAGATGTACGGTATGGGGGTGGCCATCGCCGATTATAATAATGATGGCTTCCCGGACATTCTGGTGACCGCCGTCGGCCAGAACCGCCTGTTTCAGAACACTGGCCACGGGCGCTTCGCGGACGTCACCGAGAAGGCCGGATTGGGCGGCCGCAGCGCGTTCAGCACCTCGGCGCTCTGGTTCGATTTCGACCGCGACGGCCTGCTGGACCTGCTGGTGTGCAACTACGTGAAGTGGTCGCCCGAGCACGACGTCTTTTGCAGCGTGGATGGCAAGCGCAAATCCTACTGCACTCCGGAGGCATACCACGGCTCGACCTGCTGGCTGTTCGGCAACCGCGGGAACGGCGCCTTCGAGGACGTCACCGCCCGCAGCGGCATCTTCGACACCTCGTCGAAATCGCTGGGCGTGGCCCTGCTGGATTACGACCACGATGGCTGGCCCGACCTGCTCATCGCCAACGACACGCAGCCCAACAAGCTGTACCGCAACCGGCGCGATGGCACCTTCGAAGACGTGGCCGTCCACGCCGGCGTGGCCTTCAGCGAAGATGGCAAGGCGCGCGCGGGCATGGGCGTGGACGTGGGCGATTTCGACAACTCGGGCGCGGCCGGGATCGCCATCACGAATTTCGACAACGAGATGATGGCTCTCTATCGCCCGTCCCGTCCCGGTGTATACACCGATATTGCGGTGAAGGCGGGCATCGGACAGGCCTCGCGCGAGAGCCTGGGATTCGGATGCGCGTTCGTCGATATCAACCTGGATGGCTATCTCGACCTGCTCGCGGTAAACGGGCACATCGACGAAACCGTACGTCACATCCGCAGCAATGCGGGCTACGCCCAGCCGCCGCACTTTTTTTTGAATGACGGCAAGGCAAATTTCCGCGATGCCGCCGGCCAGGCCGGGGGCGGTTTCGCGGCTCCCAAGGTCGCGCGCGGGCTGGCCTGCGGGGACTTCGACCGCGATGGCGACGTCGACCTCCTGCTCACCACCAATCAAGGCCCGGCGTTTCTCTACCGCAACGATGTGACGGCGGGAAACCGTTCGCTCCGCCTGCGGCTCACCGGGACCAGGTCGAATCGCGACGCCATAGGCGCGGTGGTGCGCGTCTCGACCCCCGATGGCATGCAGTCGCGCATGGTCCGGACCGGTTCCAGTTACCTGTCGCAATCCGAGTTGACCCTGACATTCGGGCTGGGGAAGCGGGAAAAGGCGGATCGCGTAACCATCGAATGGCCCAGCGGGCAGGCGCAGGAATTCAAGAGCGTGCGAGCGGCGGCCTACGAGTGCGTGGAGGGAGGAGTGCTGACGCCCCGCTCCCCATGACCGCCCAAACCAGTTCTCAAACCAGTTCTCGTATTTCCTGTTTCGGACGCGCCGGCATGCGCTAAAATGGCGTACGGTAAGATGCGAGCCCATGCCTGGTGAGCCTATCTTGATCGTGGACGATACGCCAGTGAACCTGAAACTGACGCGCATCATCCTGGTCAACGAAGGATATAAGGTACTCACCGCAGCCAGCGCGGAGGAGGCGCTCGAGCTTCTGCGGGGGTTCCATCCCGACCTCGTGCTGGCGGACATCCAACTGCCGGGAATCGACGGGTTGGAACTGACCCGCCGCATCAAGCAGGACGAAAATACCCGCGATATCACGGTGGTGGCCTTGACCGCGTTCGCCAGTAAGGGAGACGAGCAGAAGGCCATCGACGCGGGTTGCGACGGCTACATCACCAAACCCATCGACACCCGCTCCTTGGGGGCGCGCATTCGCGCGCTTCTCGATCGCCGCGCCGAATCCCGCGCCGGACCGGCGCCTCCCGCCAGTCCCGATCCCGCCCATCCCGACGGGGTCGCCGCCATCCCTCCGGCAGAGTTGCGGGCGCTGCGCCGTCGGTTCCTGGATGAAGGCCAGGAGCGGGCGCGGCAGTGGCTGCTGGACCTGGAGGGCCAGTTCAATGCCAATGAGGCGGCCCGCGTGGTGCACCAGTGGATCGGTGCCGGCGGCCTGCTGGGCTACACCGCGCTCAGCCGCCTGGCGCGCGAAGTGGAGTCCATTCTGCTGGAGCGCCCGCTCGATCAGACCCAACTGCGCGAATCCCTCACCGACCTTGCGATGGCCTTCAGCAATCCCAGGGAGGCGCGCGATCGAGTCGTGCCCGAGTCGATTGTGCAGGCGCTGTCCGGAAAGCGCATCGCCTTGGTGGGCTTCCCGGTGAATGAAGCGCAACGCCTCCTGGTGACTCTGGAACGGGCGGAGGCTGGGGTGATCTTCTTCGCGCCTGCCGACCGGCCGATTGTGGAGACAGTGCAGGAGTGCCACGCCATAGTGGTGCACGTCCGCCCCGAAACGGCCGCTTGCGCGTGGCTCGACTCCTCCTCGGAAATCAGCGGGCGCCGCCCTCTGGTCCTGGCCGGCAGCCGCGAGCACCTGCTCGCGTTGGACCCGGCCGTTCAGTCTATGGCCACGGAGTTTCTGATGGATTCCTGGGAGCCGGAAGAGGCCCTGGTGCGCCTCTGCCACGCGGTTTCCGCGCGCCCGATGGCGGCCGCGCCGTCGACCGGCGCGAGCCACGCTCCGGCAGGCCGCACTACCGTGCTGCTGGCCGATGACGACCCCACGGTGCTGACCCTGGTTCGCGCCGCCATCAGGAATTTCGGAATGGAGTGTTATACCGCAGCCGATGGCCGCAGCGCCCTCGAAAGCGTCCGCCGGATCCGCCCGAATCTGGCGGTATTGGACGTCAACATGCCTGGCATGGACGGCTATGAAGTGCTGGCCGCCATTCGCGCCGAAGAGATCCCCGTCCGCGTCCTGATGCTTACGGTACGCCAGCAGGAAAACGACGTGATCCGCGGCTTCAGCCTGGGCGCCGACGACTATGTGGTCAAGCCCTTCAGCCCCATGGAGCTGATGGCTCGCTTGAAGCGGTTGCTCTTGCGATGACGGCCTTCGCATTCAATGTCGGCGCGGCATTACTGGCCTGCTACGGGCTCCTGATACTCGCGCTGTTCGCTGGGGCCATGGTCCGCGCCCTGGCGTGGCGCCGGCGGGAGCATGCTTCTGCCGCGCACCTGCCCGAGGTCCGGGAGGCTCTGGCGGACTATCTGGCCGGAGGCAACGACCTCGACCGCCTCCGCAGTCTGGCGCGCGCCCACCGGCACGTTCTGGCCGAGGCCCTCATGGGCTTCCGGGGAGCCATAGCCGGAGCCGCTCTGGACCGGCTGTGCGGGGTCGCCTTGGAACTCGGACTGGTGCACGAGTGGATCGCCGACACTCACTCGCGCGATTCCATCCGGCGTCGCGCGGCCTATGCCGGCCTGGCCTTCGTCAACGCCTACGGACCCTGCCGTCCCGACATGGGAGATATCCTCGTGCTGGCCCTCAACGACGCCGACCCGGAAGTGCGGCTGGCCGCGGCCGGCGGAACGGCCCAATCCCCCTTCAGCGTGGAGACCGCACGCCTTTTTGAATCCGCCCTTTCGCAGAGCCCGCTGTCCCGTATCCTGCTGGCGGATGTGCTCCGCCACCACGCTCTGGCCCTCTCCGGATCGGCGGTTCCGGCGGCGTTGGGCTCGTCCGATTCCAGCCGTGTCCTGGCCGCCCTCGAAACCCTGGTCTCGTGGGAGCGCACCATTCCCTTCGACGACCTGCTCGGCCTGCTGGAACACCCCGATCCCCGAATTCGCATCCAGGTCCTCAAACTGGCCCCGCTGGTGCCGCAGGATGCGGCCAATCGAGACGCCATCCTGAAAGCGCTCACAGATCCGGATGCGGAGGTCGGCGCCACCGCGGCTCTCAGCGCCGGGAGGCTGAGGATTGCGGAGGCGCTCCCGGCTCTCGCCAGGCTGGTGCGCGTGGGCCCCGCCGGCGTGGCGCGAAGCGCGGCATCGGCCCTGGCGGCGATGCCTCCGCGCGGTTGGCGGACCCTCGAGGAGTTGAGCGCTAATTCCAGCCCGGCGGCGGCCGCCGTTGCCGCCGAAGCGCTGGCCCGCGCGCGTGGGCAGGCGGGCGCATGACGGCGGTCTCCTCCCTGCTCGCGGGCTTCGCGCTGTTCCTGTTCCTCATCGGAATGGCCAGCTTCGGCGCGATGTTGAAAGGGTGCTTCGTGCTGCGCCGTCTCGCGCGCCGCACTCCGTCGCTCGACGTGCTCCCCTTGCTGAAGTCTTCGCTGGTGCCGGGCGTTTCGGTGATCGCCAACCCTCCCGATGCCTCTCCCGAGTCGCGCGATTTCGTGCGGCGGCTTCTCGGTCTCGAATTCGGGAACCTCGAAGTGGTGCTGGCGATCGAGGGACGATCCGAGACGGAGATGGCCGCCTGGATACGGGAGTTTCACTTGTCGCGCTCCGCACCGGCCAGCAGCGTTTACGAATCGCGCGATCCGCTGCGCCTGGTGGTAGTGGAGGCGGGGCCGGCCGGCGCTCTGAATGCAGGCCTCGAAGCCGCGTCGGCCCCCATCATCGGGCTGATCGGCACAGAATGCGAATTCGACTCCACCCTTCTCTTGCACCTGATTCGGCCCATGCTGGAGGATCCGCAACAGACCTTCGCGGTGTGCGGCTTGACGCCCCCTCCGCCGGGGCCCGCGGGTTTTGCCGCATGGTTCGGCGCGCTCGAATCGCTACGGTCGTGGCTGGCCCGCGGCGCCGCCTTCGCCGGTTGGGATCTCCTCGTGCCGGTGCCCGGGACGTCCATCCTGGTGCGACGCGACGCCATTCAAAGCGCCGGCGGTTTCCGCGGCGGTCCACTCGAACTATTTTTGGACCTGCATGCGCGCTCGCGAGCGGGCCGGGATTCCAGGATCGCGTTCGTGGCGGAGTCTGTCAGCCATGCGCGCGTTCCGCGTTCCTGGGCGGACCTGCGCCGACGGATCTCCCAGGACCAGGCGCAAATCGCGCGCGCCCTGCGGAAACGGGGAACCGGCGGAGTGTGGGCCATTCGTTGGGGCCTGCCCGCTCTTTTCCTGCTGAGGTTGATTCGGCCCGTACTGGAGACCGCCGCCCTGGCAGCCGTCGCCGCCGGTTGGATGATGGGCTGGATCGAGCCCGCCCTGGCCGGCCTGGTGCTGCTTTCGACCGCCGGAATGGGGATTCTGCTCTCCATGGCGGCGGTAGTGCTGCGCGAACTGGCTACATTTCGCGGTTCCGATCCCGCCACGCTGGCGGTCCGGTTCCTGGCGGCGATTCCAGAAAACCTGGGATACCACCAGGTGCGGAATCTCTGGCTGATCTTCGGCTTCTTCCAAGCCAAGTAAAAAAAGGTGGTAGAGAACTTACGGATTGAAGATCAGCTTGGTCTTCGTGCCGCCCAGACGAATCTCCGAAATCGCGGCCTTGCCACCTTCCTCCGTATACCGGATGGCGGTGCTGTCGAACTTCTTGTCCACGTTTTCTATCTTCACCGGCACATCGATCGAGTCTTTCCCGTTGACGATCGTGACTTTCTCAGCGCCCACGTTGAGGCGATACTCCCCCGCCTTCAGTACCGTGCCCTTCACGACGGAAGGCTGGAGCAACGTGATCTTGTAGTTGCCTCCCACGCCCGGGATGGTGCCCGCGAATGCCACGGCGAGCGCCAGGACTGCGAATGCCACCACAAACTTCTTAAGCATGATCTCTCCTGTTTGGTCTGGGCTGTCTGCCCATATAAGAGTTTAACACCACATTATCGTGGATGCCAGCACGGAGAAAACCCTATCCCTTGATCACGCCCATGGGACGCAGCCGCGCCACTTTCCGCGCCAACCCCGCTTGGTCGACGACCTCGATCACCTCATCGACATTCTTATATGCCTCGGGCAGCTCTTCGAGGATTCCGTCGCGGGTTTCGCTGCGCACCAGGATGCCGCGGTCCTGGAGCTTGCGCTGCTCCTCGCGCGCATCGCGGCCTTTGCGCACGGCCGTGCGGCTCATCAGGCGGCCCGCGCCATGGCAGACGCTGCCGAAGGTTTCGCGCATGGCGCCCTCGCTTCCGGCCAACACCCATGAGGCCGTCCCCATGCTGCCCGGAACGAATACCGGCTGCCCCACCGCGCGGTAATCGGCCGGAATCTCGCGATGTCCCGGCGGAAACGCCCGCGTGGCGCCCTTGCGGTGCACCAGCACTTCGCGCTTGCGCCCCTCCACCTCGTAGCGTTCGCGCTTGGCGATGTTGTGGCAGACATCGTAGATCAGCGCCAGCCGCGCCCCATCGCCGAAGATCCTGCGAAACGCGCCACGCAGAAAATGCATGATGGCCTGCCGGTTGGCCCACGCGAAATTAGCGGCGGCGCACATGGCGGCCAGATACTGCCGTCCCTCTTCCGAGCGGATCGGCCCGCAGGCGAGCTGCCGGTCGGGCAGCGAGATCTGGTATTTCGCCAGCGACTTGTTCATGGTCGAGACGTAGTCCGTGCACACCTGGTGGCCCAGCCCGCGCGATCCCGAGTGGATCAACACTACCACCTGGCCCGCCGCGAGCCCGTAGGCCCGCGCGGCAGTTTCGTCGTGCACCTCCTCCACGTACTGGACCTCCAGGAAATGGTTGCCGCTTCCCAAGGTCCCGAGCTGCGGCAACCCGCGCTCGCGGGCGCGCTCGGAGACGGCCGATGCGTCGGCGCCCTCCAGCGCTCCGCCGGCCTCCGCGAATTCCGCGTCGCGCTCCTCGCCGTAACCGTTCTTCACCATCCAGCCGGCGCCCTCCACCAGGACATGTTCCAGGTCGCGCGCCCCGATCTTCACGAATCCCGACCCTCCGGCGCCGCACGGGACGTCGCGAAAAATCTGGTCGATCAGCTCGCCGAGGCGCGGGCGCACGTCGCCCTCGGCCAGCGTGGTCCGCACCAGCCGCACCCCGCAATTGATGTCGAAGCCCACGCCGCCGGGCGAGACCACGCCGTGCTCGTAGTCCATCGCCGCCACTCCGCCGATCGGGAATCCATACCCCTGGTGGATATCGGGCATGGCGAGGCTCGACCCCACGATCCCCGGCAGCGTGGCCACGTTCATGGCCTGCTCGAGCGACAGGTCTTTGCGGATGTGCTCCATCAGCGCCTCGCTCGCGTACACGATGACGTCGGTCCGCATGCCCCGCGATTCGTCGCGCGGAATCCGGTAGCGGTACGCGTCCAGGGCTTCGATATGCATGTCAGCGATGTGCCTCTCAGATGTCCAGGTAAACTTCCGCCGTCCACAGGCCGTCCCGCTGCTCGATCTTCAACTGGTGGTAGGTAACGGCCTTCACGATCAGGCGCGAACGATGGCGCTCCGTGCGCGGCTCGCCCAGGCCGGCGGCCTCGATGGCCGTGTCGCAAAACTCATTGACGCGAAACTCCCGGAACGCAATCCGCTTCCCGTCGAACCAGTACAGCACCTCGCTCAACCAGTCGACCATCAGGGCATCGCGGTCCCCGCTTTCCACGTGCAGCGGGTATTCGCCGCGCGGCTCCGCGGCCAGCGGATCGCCGGCGATCGAGAGCATGGCCACAGCCGACCGCGCGAACAGCTCCGGCAAGGTGTCGCCGAACGCGCGAAAGCCGATATCCGCGGGATGTTCCAGCACCTCGAAATCGCGGGCCGCCATGTCCCCATCGTAGCTCTGCCATTGGCCTCAGCTACACTAAAAGTTCATGCCCTACCGTTTCCGCCACGCGATGTGCAACGAAGCCTTCGACAAGTGGCCCTTCGCCGATGCCTGCAAGGCCATCCGCAAGGCCGGTTACTCGGGCATCGAAATCGCGCCCTTCACCCTGGCGGAGAACCCCACCGATATCACCCCCGCCGAGCGCCGCCACTACCGCGACATCATGGAATCCGAGGGCCTGGCATTCGCCGGCCTCCACTGGCTGATGGTCAGCCCCAAGGGCCTGCACGTCACCGGGCCGGACGCCGCGCTGCGCGAGCGAAGCTGGCAGCATATCCGCAATCTGGTCGACCTTTGCGCCGACCTCGGTGACGGGGGCGTCATGGTTTTCGGCTCCCCCAATCAGCGATCCACCAGCGGCGGGCTAAGCCGCACCGAGGCTACGCGGCATTTCGTCGAAGGGCTCGCCAGCATCGCGCCCCACGCCTGCGAGCGGCGCGTCACGGTGCTGGTGGAGGCGCTGCCCATCGCGCAGTGCGACGTGGTCGGCACGCTCGCCGAAGCCGCCGCCATCGTGCGGGAAATCGCGAGCCCTGCCATCCAGACCATGTTCGACGTGCACAATGCCATCGACGAAGCCGAGCCCCACGCCGCGCTGGCCGACCGTTGGTTCGACGTGATTCGCCACGTCCACGTGAACGAATTGGATGGCCGCCACTGCGGCGCCGGCAACTACGATTTCAAGCCGGTCTTCGAAGTTCTGCAACGCCGCAATTATGCGGGCTGGGTCTCGCTCGAAGCCTTCGACTTCACGCCTGGCGCCGAGCGGCTGGCCAACGAATCGCTGCGCCACCTGGAATCGGAGATCGCCCAACTGCCATCATGAGCCATTACGTAGTCACTGGAGGCGCGGGCTTCATCGGCTCCGCCATCGTGCGGCGCCTGCTCGGCGAGGGCGCCCGCAAGGTCGTGGTGATCGACAACCTGTTGACGGGGCGCGAATCGAACCTCGAAGAAGTGCGCGCCTCCATCGACTTCCAGCGCGCGGACATCCGCCGTTACGAAGAGATCGCCCCCCTCGTGCGCGGCGCCGCCGCGGTGTTCCACGAAGCGGCCATCCCCTCCGTGCCGCGCTCCATCGAGGACCCCGTGCCCTCGCACGAGGTCAATATCGATGGCACGTTCAACGTTCTGCGCGCCGCCCGCGAGGGGCAAGCCGGCCGCGTGGTGTACGCCGCCTCGTCTTCTGCGTACGGCGACACCCAGGTGCTGCCCAAGGTCGAGACCATGGCGCCGCATCCCAAATCGCCCTACGCCCTGCAGAAACTCACGGGCGAATATTACTGCAGCGTTTTCTCCCAAGTCTACGGTCTGGAAACGGTGGCGCTGCGTTATTTCAATGTGTACGGCCCGCGCCAGGACCCGTCCAGCCCCTATTCGGGCGTGCTGTCGCTGTTCATGAAGGCGATTCTGGAGAGGCGCGCGCCCACCATCTTCGGCGATGGCGAACAGTCGCGCGACTTCACGTACGTGGACGACGTGGCCGAGTTGAATCTGAAAGCCGCGCGCGCGAAGAACGTCTCCGGCCGGACCTACAACGGCGGCAACGGCGGCCGGATCACCCTGAACGAGGCGTGGGCGCTTTTGCAGAAGCTGGAGGGCGTGACGATTCCTGCGAAGTACGGACCCCCGCGCCCCGGCGACGTGCGCGATTCGCAGGCCGATATCGTGGCGGCCGTGCGAGATCTCGGGCACGCTCCGCGGTTTTCGTTCGACGAAGGCATGCGGCGGACGCTGGAGTGGTACCGTCAGCCAACGGCCGAGTAAACATACAACACGATCAACGCTCCCACGAGCGCCATGAAGAAGCCCGCGGGGTGGCCCTCCCGGTACATGCCGGTCATTCGGCCGATGAGGCCTCCCAGCCACGCACCAACGATGCCCAGAATCATCGTCAGGATCAGGCCCATATGCTGCCTGCCTGGCATTACGGCACGAGCCACCAGACCAATGATCAGTCCGAAGATGGCGTGCCCAATCATGTGCAACATGTTCGTCTACCTTTCTTTTGGTTTCGCGTGTCGCCGCGCGGCTGTTGCGCAGCCTCAGTACATGATAATCCTCTTGGAGCGCCACTGTTGCCCGGAACCGCGTCAGTCAAGCCGCCTCACCTCCGGGATTGCCGATCGCAACGACTCGACGAAATAGGCTGGCACGGCCGCGTTCACTCGGCTCGAATCGAAAAACGCGACTGCGGCGTTTGCAATCAGTTCATCGACGCCGGGTTCGCGGCGGTAATCTGTATCCTCATCAACGGCCCTTCCGCTCAGGCAAAGAATCCAAGTCTCGATGTTGCGCTTCGGAATCAGATGAACAATGGCCTCGTCCTCGCTTCGTTCGGCCAGTCCTTCGTGAGCGAGTGCGTCTCGAAGTTGACGAAGACGCCTCTCCACGCCGTGTGTGTCGGCGTCGATCACCACCATGAGCGCCGTTTGCGCCCGCGCGGATCTCCGGCGATAGGCCCGAACCTGAGTTGGATACGATCTGCGCACCCACTGCTCGCCACTTCCTCTCCCGCCTGAAATGGCCTCCATGACGATCTCATGTTTCGAGAACCCCATTCGGTAAAGAAAGCGCCGGACGAACTGTTGATGCCGCTTGTCCTCGGGAAGAACCACGACCAGCGAACGCTTACTCACGGTCCCATCCACGCGCTACCAGTTCCGCCGGAAGCAGTCCGCTTTCCGGATCGCCGCGAAATTTCTCGACATGAATGGAACCGGCCTCGTCCCGGACGAATTGGACACCATTCGAGGGCGCCCATTGGTTGATGATTTCCGGGTGGTGTGAGATCAGGAGTACCTGTCCGTGGCTTTCCTCGATGATATCCGCGACCGTCATCAGCCAGGGCTGAATCTCGCGCAGGGATATAAAATTGTCTGGTTCATCCAGAATAACGGTGCCCCCTTTGGCCAGGACAAAGTGCAGAATCACGTACAAACCGATCAAACATCTCTGACCGTCGGACAACTCGTTGAAGTAGAACTCACTGCTCTTACCGTCAGACCGACTAAACTCGGCAACGAGCAGGCCGACGTTCTCCCCCGCGGGCCGCAACCGAAGGCTATCGAAGCCCTCAATAGACTCCCGCAAGTCCTTAAACAGGGCGGCAAGCCGCTTGGGTTCAACCTGGACCAGGTGCCGGTACCAAGCCGGAAAGTTCGATAAGTCGACGTCCGGATAAAAGGCCTCACGATCCGCGTTCGCGCCCATCGCAAACGGGTTAATCCGAAAGCAGAGCAGGGATCTGACCCAGATTTTGAAGCGGTCCAGCGCGCGATTGTCCCCACGCAGCATGCTCGTGGCTAGAGCCGAACGAGACGAGTCAAGTGGGTAGGTGACATCGGGTTCGAACTGCTCGTTATAAAGACGAACCTCGCCATTCGCGAATTCGAATATCGGTTTTCCCTGGTATTGAAGCGTCTCCGACGCGACTCGCGCCCACCGCGGTTCTTCCGATGGCTCAACTACCAGACGGTACGCGTAGTTTCCCCAGCCCAAATCTGCCCCGAGTTCGAAGGTGATTTCACGCTGGCTCAGCCAACGCGTTCGTTGACTCAGGATTACGTAGTTGTCCAGCGCGTCGCCTTTGACGACTATCTGTCGCAACAGCATCAGTGCATCCAGCAAAGAAGACTTCCCCGACCCGTTCCGCCCCAAAATTAATTCCTGGCTGCCAGGCCGGTATTCGAAATTCACAAAACACCGGAAATTGTCGATGTAGAGCCGCGTCAGCATTTGACTCAATTCTACTCGTATCGCAGCGCAATCATCGGATCCACCCGCGTCGCCCTCCGCGCCGGCACGTAGCTCGCCACCAGCGCCACCCCCGCCAGCACCGCGGGTATCAGCACGAACGTGGCCGGATCGCGCGGCCCCACGCCGTACAGGTAGGATTGCAGCACGCGCGTCACCGCCGCGGCCCCAGGCACCCCGATCCCAATCCCGATTCCCACCACCCACAACGCCTGCGTCAACACCAGCCGCACCACGTTCGCCGAGCCCGCCCCCAGGGCCATGCGGATCCCCAGTTCGCGCGTGCGCTGCGCCACCGTGTACGAAATCACTCCGTAGATCCCCATCGCCGCCATCATCAGCGCGATACCCGCGAAGATCGCGGTCAGAATCGTCATGTACTTCGACACGATCATGGTGTCTTCGACAATCTGCTGCATCGATTGCACGCCGTTCATCGGCTGGTCGCGGTCGAGATTGCGCAGCTCCGCGCGCAGCGGCGCCGCCATGCTCGCAGCGTCCGCCGCCGCCGTGCGCACCAGGATAAACATAAACGCACTGGGCTCCTGGTTAGCCGGCGCGAACATCTCCAGCACCGGCTGCGAGGCCAGCCCGTACGGCTTCACGTTTCCCGCCACGCCCACGATGTTTCCCGCCACGCCCACGATGGTCAACCAGGGCGCGCTGGAGGCCGGATCCCTGTTCCACTTCACGCGCTTGCCGATCGGGTCCTGGTTGGCAAAGAACTGCTGCGCCATCCGCTCGTTGATAATCACCACCCGCTGCGCGCCGGCGTCGTCCTGCTCGGTGAAATACCGCCCGCGCACCAGCGGGATGCCGATGGTCTGGAAATATCCCGGTGTGATCGAGCGGACGCGTCCGATGGGCTCGTGTCCGGCCACCGGCGCCGGCTGCCCTTCCACCGCGAAGTTCGTGCCGCTGCCCCCGCCCGTCATGGGAATATTCGTGGACGCCGCGGCCGATTGCGCCCCCGGGATGCCGCCCGCCCGTTCCACCAGGTCGCGGAAGAATTGGGCCCGCAGCTCCGGTGTCGCATACTTGGCGTTGGGCAGCCAGATGCGCGCGGTGAGCAGGCTTTCCACGCGGAATCCGGGGTTCACCTCCAGCAGCAGGTTGAAGCTCTTGATGAGCAGCCCCGCCGCCAGCAGCAGCACCATGGCCAGCGAAACCTCCGCCACCACGAACACGCCGCGCAGCCGTCCGCGGGCCCCGCCGGTACCCGCACGCCCGCCCTCCTTCAGCGTTTCATTGACGCTCACGCGCGAAATCTGAAATGCGGGAGCGAGCCCCGACACGATTCCCGTAAGAATCGCGACCGCGCCGGTGAAAGCCAGCACGCCGAAATCCATGAAGTCTTCGTTCATCGGATGAACGTTGGGCGGGATCGTCGCCATCAGCACCTTCGCCCCGGCAAAAGCCAGCCCCAGTCCCAGCAGGCCGCCCAGAATCGATACCATCACGCTCTCGGTCAGCACCTGCGCGACGATGCGCCCGCGGCTCGCGCCCATGGCCGCCCGGATGGCAATTTCGCTGGTGCGGCCCGTGGCCCGCGCCAGTTGCAGGTTCGCCACGTTGGAGC
>OMOG01000702.1:156-5221 GCA_900290305.1 Candidatus Sulfopaludibacter sp. SbA4 | reverse complement strand
CATTCTTCCTCTATCTCGCGCTGACCGCGCCGCACACACCGTGGCTGCCGACTCCGCCGTTCGTAGGCAAGGCGGCCGCCGGCGAGTACGGCGATTTCGTAGCCATGGTGGATGACGCGGCCGGGCAGGTGCTGCGCGCCATCGACGAAAGGAAACTCGCCGCCGACACACTGGTGGTCATGACCAGCGACAACGGCGCCCACTGGCTGCCCGAGGAGATCGCCCAGTGGGGCCATCGCGCCAACGACGGCCTGCGCGGCCAGAAGGCCGACATCTGGGATGGCGGCCATCGCATCCCGTTCCTCGCGCGCTGGCCGGGCCGCATCGCGCCCAATACCACGTGCTCCGAGTTGATGTGCCTCTCGGACCTGATGGCCACCGCCGCCGCTATCACCGGCTTTCCGCTGCCTCGCACGGCGGGCGAGGACAGCTACTCGATGCTGCCCGCGCTATTGGGCCAGAAGCTCCGGCATCCCGTCCGCGAAGCTATCGTGCACCACTCCTCGCAGGGCCATTTTTCCATCCGCCAGGGGGCTTGGAAGTTGAATCTCGGCCGGGGCTCGGGCGGATTCACGCCGCCGGTGGAATACACGCCGCAGCCCGGCGAGCCCGCCGGAGAGCTGTTCGACATGGCGGCCGATTTCGCAGAGACGCGCAATCTTTACCGGGAGAGGCCGGAGATCGTGGCGCGCTTGTCCGCGCTGCTCGAGAAATACCAGCGGCAGGGCTACAGCCGGCCGATGCGGGGGGTCTGAACGCGGGCAAGCATCGACGCGAGTGTCCGGCCCAGAGGGCACCCCGGCAGGCTGAGAGCCTGCGCCACAAAAGACTGGCCAAACGGGCCGAACCTCTGGCGGAAAGGGCAGGCCACAAAAAACGATGGCCTGCCCCACAGTTACTCAGGGGACGGTCACTGACCCGACCGCCTGCCAGCCCGAGTTCAGCGTGTTACTGCGCACCGCGGCGTAGATCACCTGGTTACCCGCAAAGCTCTGGTTGAAAGTGATCGCGAGGGTCAACACCAGCGTATTGCCGCTGGCAGTCGCGGAGATCCTCGTGGCCGAGATGGTGCACTGACTGTTCGATACCGTGCCCGAACCCGGCAGCACGGCGGCGGAAAAGGGTCCTCCAGCGTCGCCGGCGTTGTCAACCAGATCGATCGTGCCGGTAGCGGCCCCGGCGGGGACGTAAGCCACGTAGCAGGCAACCCGGCCATCGATGGCGCTGTTGACCAGCACATTGGCCACCGCGATGTCCTGCCAGCCGAAGGTGTCCGTATAAGTAATCGTATAAGTCTGGGCCGCCAGGGTACTGCGCCCCGGGCTCAGTCCACTGACTGAGGGGCCGGCAGCGGCTGGGCCAGGGACGTTCCACGTGCCCAGCGCCTGCCAGCCGGAATTCGCCACCGGCTCCCGCGCCGCCATGTAGATTACCTGGTTGCCGGCGAAGCCCGCGGCGAACGTAATATTGAGCATCAGGGTCAACCCAGTGCCGCTGCCTTGGGCGGAGCTCAGGCTGCCCGCGATGCTGCATTGCCCATTCTGCGCGGTTCCGCTGCCGGGCAGCGCCAGGGTCGAGAAGGGACCGCCGGAATCGCCCGCATCATCCACCAGGTAGACCGTTCCCGAGGCGGGGCCGGATGGAGCGAACGCCACGTAGCAAGCCTTCCGTCCATCGAGGACATTGTTGATGAGCACGTTGACAACCGAGAGGTTCTCCCAGCCACCGGTGTCCGACCAGGTGAAAGTAAAGGTCGCGGTAGATCCGCTGCCCGAGGCCGGGTTGACGAGCGTGGGTGCGGGAGTCGAACCGGTGGCGCCGGCTGCCACAATATCTTCCGGTGCGTTGAGGGGCGATCCGGAGAAGAACTGGACGAAACCGCTGCCGTCGGGTGCTACCGAGTAAAGCGACTTTGACACGCGTCCCACCACGATGAAGTCCCCGGTACCCGGGTCGCGAACGATGCCGGTGAGTTCGGCGGCGGCCAGCGTGTCGTTTTGGAAGAGCGTAGTGATCGCGCCGGAAGGCGTAATGACATCGATGGCGCCCAAGTTATAGTCGGTGATCACGTAGTTACCGGAAGCATCGAACGTCATCCCGCCCACTCTCGTTGGAATCGTGCCGCTGAGGGGAATGGTCGTGACCGTGCCGCCAGGCGTGATACGGAACACATGGAGCTGCGAACCGTTGTCTTCAGCCACGATATAGTTGCCGGAGCCATCGACGCGCACGTACGAATCTTCCAGTTCGTTGGGCGACGCCGGATAAAAAGCCACCGGAGTGATGGCATGGGTGGCGGCCGAGATGCGAACCACCTGGTGCTGCGCGTTGTCGGCTACGATGTAGTTCCCGCTCCCGTCGATGGCGACGTCGATGAACTGGGAATTACCCGGCGCGTTCGCGATGACCACTGCGTTTCCCGATGGTGAGACTTGTACCAGCGCACTCACGGCAGCCGCTATGAAATTGCCGAGGTTATCCAGGGCAAAGCCATCACCGCCATACGGGTCGGAGATTGTGGCCGTGGCGCTGCCGTCGGATGGAATCCGGATTATAGGACCATTTTCGTTGAGCACATAGTAAGTCACCGCATCCGCAATGGCCGGCGACGGAATTACCAGGCATGCGACCGCAGCCAATGCTGCAAGTTTCATTGTTGAATCCCTCCAAAGCTTATTACGACGGCAGACCGGCCGACAGATTACTGTACGGTCCACGACCCCAGCGCCTGCCATCCGGAATTGTTGGCGTCGGTCGAATCCCGCGCGGCCATGTAGATTACCTGGTTGCCATCGAAGGCCGGTGTGAAGCTCAGGTTCAACAGCAGGGTCAGCGTGTTACCGCTGCCGCTGGCCGAAGAGCCGGCCGCGCTCACCGTACACTGGCTGTTGCTCACCGTGCCCGAGCCGTTCAATTGCAGGCCCGGCGACAACGCGGTCCCGGTGTCGTTCACCAGGTACAGTACGTTGAACGGCCGGCTGTAGGCCAGGTAGCAGGCCTGGCGTCCGTCCAGGAAGTTGTTGATCAGGATGTCCACCACGCCCAGATCCTGGTAGCCCTTGGTGTCGCTGAACGTGAAAGTGAAGGCCTGGCTCGAGCCATTGCCGCGCGCCGGACTGACTCCGCCGGCCGATGGGAAGGTCGTCGCGCCGGGCACGGCCCACGTGCCCAGCGCCTGCCATCCCGAGTTGTTCCCCGCGATATCCCGGGCGGCGAGATACGTCACCTTATTGCCCGCGAAGCTCGAGGTGAACGTCATGTTCAACGTCAAGGTCAGAGTGGCGCCGTTGCCCACGGCGGTCGATCCCGCGCTGGCCACCGAGCATTGGCTGTTGCTCACGCCGTTACCCTTTCCGTTGAGCGTTGTGCCGGTCAGCGGTCCGCCGCCCGAATCCGGCACCAGGTACAGCGCGCCTATCGAGTTGTAGGCCAGGTAGCACGCGCTCCGGCCGTCGAGAAAATTGTTGATCAGGATGTTCACCACGTCGAAATCCGTAAAGCCGCGCGGATCGGTGAACGTGAACGTCATCATCTGGCTCATGGCGCTGCCCGCGCCGGGGCTGGCGGAGACAGGTTCGGGATTGCCTGGGGCTACGACCGGCGCCGCCGAAGTCACGGCCAGGCTGACCGGATCCGACCCTGTAGAGACCGGGCCGCCGGCCACGGGCGTCAGCGCTCCGGTGCTGGTGTTGACGGTGTATGCGAACAACTGGTCTTTGGCGCCACCAGCCACGTAGGCAAACTTGCCGGTGGAGTCGATCGCTACCGAAACAGGGTTCAGCCCCGTGGCAAAGGGGGAACCGGGTATGGCCGTGAGCGCCCCGTTGCTGGTGTTGATGGCAAACACCGCCACGTTGCCGTCGTAAAAGTTCGTGACGTAGGCAAACTTGCCGGAAGGATGCACCGCAACCGATGAGGCCGAGTCCCCGGTGGTAAACGGCGAGCCGGCCACCGACGTCAGAGCCCCTGTACCGGTATTGATGTCGTACGCCGCAGCGGTGCCGAAAAACTGGTCGCTCACGGTGTACAAAAACTTGCCCGAGGGATCCGCCGCGATGGCGTCTCCATTTCCACCATAAAGGTCAAACGGCGAGCCGGAGAGCAGCGCCAGCGCCCCGCTGCCGGGGTCGACGCTGAAAGCCGATACGCTGCCGCCGCCATTTGTTACGTAAAGAAATTTACCCGACGGAGTGACTACCAGCCCGTTCCCGGCGTCCCTTCCGGTGGCAAACGGGGAGCCGGCCACCGGCGTCAATGCGCCGCTACCGGGATTGATGGTGTAGGCCGAAACCGTGTCGTCGTTGTAGTTTGTGACGTAGAGGAACTTGCCTGTGGGATGGACCGCTACGGCGGTCGGGCCGTTTCCTGCGGCGTAAGTGTACGGGGGCGGTGACGTCAGCGCACCGGTGCTCTGATTGATGGTGAACGCCGAGACGTTATTGCTGAAGGTATTGGCCGTATAGGCAAACTTGTTCGTGGGGTCCACCACAACGGACTGAGGCAGGCCGGCATTGAACGCGATAAAAGGCGAGCCGGGTATGGGGGTGAGCGCCCCGGTGTTGGGGTTAATCGAAAACCCCGATACGGTACCGTCGTGACTGTTCGGCGAATAGACGAATTGCGCCGCGAGCGGATGAGCCTGCGCAGTCAGAATAATCGCCAGGTAGGACCAACGCATGGGCATCCCTCTGGGGGTAGAATATCACACGCGTGAGCGACAACTCCGGGAGAAGCGTCGCCAGGGTGGTGAGGAATACGCACAGGTAGACCTGACGCCAATGAGTGGGGGCGCCGTGCGGGTGACGCAAGTGACGCAAAATTCCGGGTGTCTCGCAATATTATTTTCGGTATTTTAAGCTCCTTTGTTTCTGTGGGTTGCGAAGAGGCATCGAATTTGGGTGACGCAAATCGAGGGCCATTTTTACAATTTGCGTCTCCCGGATTTTGGGGCGGCGGTGCTTTCGCAGTTTCGATCTGGTGCATAGGGTCTCCAAAAGATTCATGGCCGATCAGACACACTACGGCTGAGCGGGTGGGTGAAAAGTTTCGTTGCGGCGGCCGGGGC
>OMOG01000702.1:0-146 GCA_900290305.1 Candidatus Sulfopaludibacter sp. SbA4 | reverse complement strand
GTGCGTTGTCCGGCCGCCAATGGTTTGAGCCGCATCCTCGAGGAATTACACGGCTTGTGAGCACGCGACCTCGAGGGATGCTTGACTCTCTGATGACCCGATGCTTCCGGCACCGGGTATTGTGGGATCGCGATCCCAACTGTCTC
>OMOG01000320.1 GCA_900290305.1 Candidatus Sulfopaludibacter sp. SbA4 | reverse complement strand
CGCTGGGCCAGCCCTTCCACGATCGCCGTCTTGCCGACCCCCGGCTCGCCGATCAGCACCGGGTTGTTCTTGGTGCGCCGCGAGAGCACCTGGATGACGCGGCGGATCTCTTCGTCGCGCCCGATCACCGGATCGAGCTTGCCCTGTGCCGCGAGCTTCGTCAGGTCGCGTCCGTAGCGCTCCAATGCTTCGTAAGTGGCCTCGGGATTTTGCGAAGTGACGCGCTGACTGCCGCGGACCTCGCGCAGCGCCTGCATCAGCCGCTCACGGTTAACGCCGAATTCCTTCAGCAGCCGCCCCGACGCCCCGCCGTCCTCGATGGCCGCCAGCAGTACGTGCTCCACCGAGATGTACTCGTCCTTGAGCTGGCGCGCTTCGTCGTCGGCATTGGCGAGCAGGCGATTCAAACGGCCGGTGACGTACACCTGGTCGGGCCCGCCGCTTGCGCCGGAGACCTTGGGCATGCGCTCGATCTCGGCTTCCACCCGCCGCGTCAGCGGCTCTACCTGGATTCCCGCCTTGGCCAGAATGGATGGCGCCAGCCCGCCCTCCTGTTCCAGCAGCGCGGAAAGCAGATGTTCGACGTCAATCTGCTGGTGGCCGTAGCGCACCGCCTTACTTTGCGCAGACCGGATTCCCTCCTGGAGTTTCTCCGTGAACCGATTGATGTCCATACCTCTTTATGGCGTAGCACAGACCCCCAGGTCTGTGTGTGTTTTCACGTACGTCGCGGCCGCAGCCGGCGTCACTTGGCCTGAATCTTCTCGAGGTAATCCAACAACCCGTGCATGCGATCCTGGCTCTGACTCAAATTGCTGCTCATCTGGCCGAAGATCGGGCCCCATACGGGCATGTCCTCGGAACCGTGCGCCGTGATGCCGCCGCCTCCTCTGAGCTCCGTGAAAAACTTCTCTTCCGGGAATTTCCCGTTGTTCTGACGGCTGATCTGGGTCAGATCCGTGGGTCGCTGCTTCAGCGCATCGGCGGCGGGTCCGCCACCTTTGGCATCCGCGCCATGGCACACGGCGCAGTACTGGACGAAGATGCTCTTGCCGTCAATCGCCACTGTCGGGCGTGCCGGGACCTTCTTGACGAATGTGTTTTGCGCGTTCGCCGAAAAGCACATCAGCCCTGCGGCGAGGGCTATAAGAAGATAATGAGATACTGAAATTCTCTTCATACCCAGGATTGTATATCAATGCACCACCGTGTGGTGGGGATATGCGGAGTTTTTTTCCCGGCGGTTAGAATTCCCACAGGCGCGCCGGAGGGGGATTGGTGTTCTATGGAAGATCGGGGTGCTTGCCCTGCAGATCGTCGAGACGCTCTTCGTGCTCGTCCAGTCGCACGTCATGCGCGCCGACGATATTACCCAAGCGATTGATGGCCTCCATGGCTTGTATGGTGCGATCTGTCAGCGTCCGCATCAAGGCATCCTGGCGCTCGTCCCTCTTCTCCTGGCGCTCATCCCGTTGCCGGTCGCGCTCATCCCGTTCCCTTTGGTTTGCAACCAGTATCTCCACCGTTTGCGCAAGGGCCTCATGCCGCTCCGTGAGCTTTTCGAGTCTTTCGTCGATGGTCATCTTCCGTCCTACTACTATTAACACCCGCTTCCCGCCGCAATTGCAAGCCCACGCCTTGACTCCCGCCGCCCTTCCGCGTTAGAGTCACTCGCATCCCTCATGCGCTATTCCAGACTCTTTGGCAAGACCGTCCGCGACAAGCCCCGTAACGCCGATTCCGCCAGCCATCAACTGCTCCTGCGCGCCGGATTCCTGCGCCCTGCCACCGGCGGCGGATTCCTCCTGCTGCCTCTCGGCCGCCGGGTCCTCGACCGCATCGAAGCGATCCTCACCGAAGAGTTGCAGACCTCTGGCGCCGCCACCCTCGGATTTCCCGGCGGCCGCCAATCCGCGAATTCCGACCTGAGCCGCAGCCTCCGCCTCGAGCGCCGCGACCAGGGCTCCGACTACCCCTTCGCCGAGCACCATGAAGCCGCCCTGGCGACACTCGCCGGCAGCCTCGGACTGAGCTACCGCGATCTGCCGCTGCTGCTCGCCGGCCAACGCTGGGCGGACCGTGACGAGGCGCATCCCAACTGGGGCCTCCTCTCGGCGCCGGAATTCCCGTTCCATTCGGCCTACGCGTTTGGCGCAACCGATGCCGAGGTGGCCGCCCAACTCGAGAGCGTCGCCAACGCTTACCGGCACACCTTCGAGCGCGCCGCCCTGACCACCTTCGCGCTCGCCTCCACGCGCGATCCCGCGACCACCGCGCTCGCCATCGAAACCGATCTGGCCGCGCTTCCCATCCTGGCG
Organism: Candidatus Sulfopaludibacter sp. SbA4; assembly: GCA_900290305.1. Classification (GTDB taxonomy): domain Bacteria; phylum Acidobacteriota; class Terriglobia; order Bryobacterales; family Bryobacteraceae; genus OMOG01. The sequence continues at coordinate 3,298 of OMOG01000320.1, read as the reverse complement.
TGCGAGCGCTGCGGCTATCGCGCCCCGTCGGAAATCGCCGTCTCGCGCGTGCCCCAGTGGCCCCAGCAAACCGAACCCGGGGGCGTCGAAGCCATCTATGGCCCCGGCCTCATCCAGGTCGAGCCGCTCGCCAAATTCCTCGGCATTCCCACCCACCAGACCACCAAAACACTACTCTTCGACGCCGATGGACAGACGGTCGCCGCCTGCGTGGCCGGCATCTACGGGGTGAGCGAAACCAAGCTCGCCCGCGTCCTGGCCTGCCGCCGGCTCGCCCTGGCTTCTCCCGATACCGTACAGGAGTTGACCCACGCGGACGTCGGCTATGCCGGACCGGTGGGCCTCCCCGATTCGGTCCGCGTGGTCTGGGACCATTCGACCGCGCAGCGCACCAACTTCGAAGCCGGCGCCAACCGCACCGGCCATCACCTGGTCAACCTCAACTTCGGCCGCGATCTTCCCCGCCCGGAAAGCTTCTTCGATATCCGGCTCAGCCAGCCGGGCGAATCCTGCGCGCACTGCGAGGAAGGCACGCTCGGGGCGAAGTCCGCGATCGCCATCGGCCACGTCACCCAACTCGGCACTCTCTACGCGGAACTCCTGGGCGCGAAATTCCTGGATGCGGAGAAGACCACCCGCCCGCTTCCTGCCGCGTGCGCCGGGCTCGATCTGGCGGGCCTCCTGGGGGCTGTCGTGGAACAGAATCGCGATGCGCGCGGCATCGTCTGGCCTCCCGCCGTCGCACCGTTCGCCGCGCATCTGGTTTCCCTCCCGCCCGCGGAATCGGTCGCGGAAGCGCTCTATCGGCGCCTTCAGGCGGCCGGCGTGGACGTGCTCTGGGACGACCGCCCCGAATCGGCGGGCGTCAAGTTCGGCGACGCCGATCTCGTCGGCATCCCCATCCGCCTGGTGCTCTCCAAACGGACCGGCGACAACGTCGAGTGGAAAGCGCGAACCGCGGAACAGGGCGTGTTACTTCCGCCCGGCGAGGTAGTCAAACGGCTAGCCGCGCCGTAAAGACCCGCCCCGCATACGCCGAGCGTTCCCGCCGCCGCCATGCCCCACGCCCCTGCGGCAAAGCGCCGCCCGACTCGCCTTCCAACTCGGTGCCGCCCTGCGGAATCCGCCTGATTTATTAGAGAAATCGCCCACGGCCCTTTCTGGTTCTCCGATTGCATCCTGCGAGAGTCCAAATGCTGCCTGTGGATTGCCCCAAAGTGGGGCGGACGCCCGCGTCTACTCGCAACCCCCTGGCCGCGCTCTTACTTTCGATCCTGCTGTTCATCGCACTGGCGCCCGAAATGTTGGCACAAATGTCGCCCGGTCCGCTCAGCAAGCCGCACCAGGATCTTGACGGGCCCCTGCAGTGCGCCAAATGCCACGTCTTCGGAGCGGGATCGGCCCAGCTTCGCTGCCTGGATTGCCACCAGGAAATCGCCCACCGCCTGGCCGAGAAGCGTGGCTATCATGCGGCGCAGGTCAAAGCGGGCCAGGGCAGCAACGACTGCGCGCGCTGCCACGCCGAGCACAACGGGCTAAAACACCACCTCGTGCGATGGCCCGTTGCTAAAGACAAGTTCGACCACGCGCAGGCAGGATGGAAGCTCGAAGGGAAGCATGCTCAACTGAAGTGCGCCGAGTGTCACACCGCCAGGTACGTCGACGCGCCGGATCGCGCCGTCCTCAAACGGCACGACCTCAACACCACTTTCGCGGGGCTGGACCCATCCTGCACCTCCTGCCACCGCGATGTCCACGCCGGTCAATTGAGCGCCCGCTGCACCGACTGCCACTCACAGGACACCTGGAAAAACCCGCCCGGCTTCTCGCATGACCGCACTCACTATCCGCTCACCGGCCTGCACGCCAGATTGGCCTGCGACAAGTGCCACCGGCCGGCGGCGGCGGTCGTCGACAGCCCGGTGCAGTATAAGAGCCAGGTGTTGTTCAATTACTGCGCGTCGTGCCACAAAGACCCGCACGGCAACGCCTTCAGCGGCGATTGCCGGGGCTGCCACACCACCGGCGCCTGGAAGCAGATTCTCCCCAGCAATGGTTTTGACCACGGCCGGACCGACTATCCCCTGCTCGGCAAGCATGCCGCCGCGGCCTGCAAGGACTGCCACCAGGGCGAGAACTTCAAAGCCCACGTCCCGTTTGCACGCTGCCTGGATTGCCATCAGGACCAGCACGGAGGGCAGTTGGCGCGCCGCGAGGATGGCGGCGATTGCAAAGCCTGCCACGACGAGGGCGCATGGAAACCGGCGCACTTCACGGCGGAGGACCACGCCAAAACGACTTACCCGCTGCTCGGTAAGCACGCCGCCGTGGCCTGTGCGAAGTGCCATCTCCCCAAGGGAAAGGACACTCCCTACCGCGTGGCCTTTGCCGCCTGCACTGCCTGCCATCAGGATGCCCACAAAGGACAGTTCGCGGCCAAACCGCACAACAACCGCTGCGAGGATTGCCACGAGGTGGGGGGCTGGAAGCCCGAAACCTTCACCCTCGCTTCCCACAACCGGACCAGCTTCGCCCTGAAAGGAGCGCACGTTGCCGTAGCGTGCTCGGGTTGCCACATTCCGCGGGGCGGCGATACGCCGTTCCACCCGGCGGCGGCCCGGTGCGAGGATTGCCATCGGAGCCCGCACGGAACCCTGGCGAAGCAGCCCCTTTGCGACACTTGCCACTTCGTCGTCTCCTGGAAGGAGCGCAGCCGCTTCGATCACACCCAGACGGACTTCGCACTGCTGGGGCGCCATGCAGCGGTGGATTGTCTGGCGTGTCACAAACCAACCGTCGAAAAGACCACCCGGACCATCGTTTTCCGCGGCGCCGCGAAGGATTGCGCCGGTTGCCATGCGGACGTACATGCCGGCCAATTCGCGGGTGGGTGTGCGCCCTGCCATACGACATTGACCTGGCGGCCGACCGAGTTCGACCACAGCCGCCATTCCACCTTCAAGCTCGATGGCGCGCACGAGCGCGTTCCCTGCCAGATGTGCCACAACCGTCGCGGTCGGTCAGTGATCTACAAGGGTACTCCACGGGAGTGCAAACAATGTCATCTCTAGCCGCACCCCATTTCATAACTACAGTCTCGTATTCAACCGTGGCGCACGCTCTGAGCGCAATGCCGCTTACTTTGCGATTCTGCACTAATTGTGGGGCGGACCCCCTGGTCGGGGTGCCCTCTGGGCCAGGACGCCCTCGTCCCGCTTTCGCCAATAGAATCAAGATTCGGCAGGACGCGAGGAAGGCCGACGAGGGCGTCGGCCGCGGACCAGGGGGTCCGCCCCAC
>OMOG01000331.1 GCA_900290305.1 Candidatus Sulfopaludibacter sp. SbA4 | reverse complement strand
ACCCCCAACCCCCAAACCCCCCCCACCCCCTTTTGCGCTTGCGCTCCTGACTCCTGTCTCCTATCCTCGGTAATTTGAGGGATTGCACTACGCCGGGACTTCTGGTACAGCTAGTACCATGCCTCGTGCGCAGTCCACTGTAGTCATATTTCCCGGTCGAAACTATCCCAAGGAATTGGATCATCTGTACATACGCCTCTCCGCTGTCAATGCGATGATCGAGGCGCTGGAGCAATACCGCCGCGTCCTGCGAAGGCCCACCAGGCACGCGGGCAAACGCAAAACGGCCTGACCGGCGTTACTTCCCCAGTATCTTCTGAATACGGCTGGACAGTTCCACTTCGGATGCCGCGCCGGGATGATAGAAGCGAACGATGCCGGCACTGTCGATCAGCACAATCGTCGGGGTCGAGCTGCATCCGTAAGATAGAAAATTTGCCGCGCTCAGTGGAATAGGGGTGCCCGCCAAAGCCGGATAATACTGCTGGCGGACCCGTTCGATGTATGGTCTCTCGACCGCCGGCGCAGCCGGTTCCCCACCCGCGACGTAACCGTACAGCTTGGTCGGCGCGGCCAGCATCAAGCCCTTCGGACCATACGTCCGCATCAACGATGCCAGCATCGGCGCCATCGTCTTGCAATCCGGGCACCAGTGTGCCCAGAAAAAGAGGAGAACGGGATGGCCGCGCAAAGTCGCCAGACTGGCGCGCCCGGTCCCCACCCACTCGTTGGTTTCGAGCGGCGGCGCCGGCTTGCCTTCGAGGCTCAGCAGGTTGAGGTTCTTCCGAATCCGCTCCCCGATGGAGGTCGTGCCCCATGCGGCAAGCTGTTCCCGCAGAAACGCGACCGCCTCGGATCGCTCGCCGCGCGCCGCCAGCACCAGCGCGTGAACCTCTATGGATGCCCCCAGCGCGGTAGGCAGCCATGGGTCGGCATCCAGTTTGCGAGTGCGCACCAGTTCCACCGCCACCTTGCGGCTTTGGGCGGCGTAGCTCTCGGCCCGGTCGAGTTGTTGGTCGGTGAGGGCGCCACGCGCGATCCAGGAGAGCGCCGCGGCATACTCAGGAGTGGCGCCGCTTTGCGATTGGTACGTCCGCGCGGCCCGCTCGGCGGCCGCATAATCGTGTTGGGCGACGAGGGTCCGGACGTCGTTCACCAGGGAGACGAAAAATAGGAGCGCAAGGTGCATCTTCTTCTATTCTACTTGGTGGGGCAGGCGCTTTCGCCTGCCAACCCCTCACAACTTAGCCTGATCGACTCATCCCTCTTTTTATCAGTCACTTGCCCGGAAGCCCCCCTTTTCTGTGGATTCGTGTTTTTCCGAGTCACCAAGGAACGAACTTTATTTTCTCGCACACTTTCACTCATTCTAAAGCCATTTACGCCGCCGCGGCACCCCCGCAACTGCCGGGCGCCGCATGATCGTCTGCTAGATTTAAATCAGGAAGAGATGGATTGCACGGTAGTGCCACCAGCCGCTCATTTTGAGCGGCTTTTGCTTTTTTGAGCAGAATTATGGAACCGAACCAAACCNNCCCCGCCACCCCCGCGAGGTTTGTGACGGCGATTTTAAAACAGGCCCTCAATCGCCGTCGCAAATTTTTGGCGCCTCTCCGCAACCTGCAGAAAAAGAGGAACTTCATACGTTAGAAACAATAAATCGACTCTCCGGAAAATCGCCGTCACAAGCCCTCTCCCCGACCCCTGACCCCCGGGAGACGCATATTGTAAAAACGACCCTCCAGATGCGTCTCCCGATTTCGGAGCGCCGCCGCAACCAACAGAAACAAAGGAAGTTACAACTCCGTGAAAAATAAGCTGACACACGCGTCAGAGATGCGTCTCCCGCCTCCGGCCCTCGGCCCCTTACCGCAGCCCCAGCCGTGCGAAGAAGCCGGCCTTCCCGCCGAAGCCCTCCAGAATCCAGAGATTGCTGCTGGACCGGGGGGCGCTGTAGACAAAACTCTTGCCGTCGGGCGCCATGCTGAACCGGATGGCGGGATTGAGATTGCTGGCGGGCCGAAAGTTCTTGCCGGCGTCTCCCACGATCTTCTCCTGCCCGGTGGCAATGTCCACCGAAAAGAGCAGTTCCTTATCGCCATCCGCGCGCATGCCATAGACGCGCTTCCCATCCGGCGCGAACACGTATGCCGCGGACTTGTGGCTGCCCAGGGACTTCACCGTGGCCCCATCCGGAGAATAGAGATTCTCGCCGTAGACGATCCAATCGCCGGCAAGCGACCAGCAGGGCACCGCGTCGTTGGTGCGGTCCGCGTCTGCCTTGACCGCGATCGGAACGGCCTGTCCGCTGGCTTTGGCCTTCATCAGCGACCAGTGGTCGTTGCGCATCGAGAGATAGGCGAACCAGTTTCCATCGGGAGACCAGGAGCCCGGATATTCGGTAGATACGCTGTCGTTGGTGAGCGGAACGGGGGCGCCGCCGGCCAGGGCCGAAATCCAAAGATGCGCCCCGCCCCCCTGGGTTTCCACACGCGTGTAGACTACCCGGTCGGCTTCGGGCGAAAGCGCGGGCCCCATGAACCACTGTGTGGTGTCTGGTGGAAAGTCGCGCGCGGTGACCAGGGGGCGGTCGGGGCTGCCGTCCACATGCAACCAGAGTTCCTGGGGTCCGTTGCGGTCGGTGACAAAAGCGAGGGCCGGCTTCTTCGAGGCCCACGCCGGCATGGATTCGTCGCGCTCCGTGAGTACCAGCGGATGGACGGCGGCCGTCGCCAGGTCCACCGAGAGGACGTCGAAAATCCGTGTCAATTCCGTGAAGGCAATCCTGCGGCCATCCGGCGATACCACCGGAGAAATGCTTGTGGTGGTGCCGCTGGTCAACGCGTGGCGCTCCTGGGAGCGGGTGTCCGCCATCCAGAGTTGCGTAGCCGCCTCGCGGCTGGTCTTGATCGCCACCACGACGTGGCGGCTGTCCGGCATCCACGAGAAGTCCGGAGTGCCCTCATGAGAAGTCCGGAGTGCCCTCATAGCTGGGCAACCCCTGCAAAACGAGGCGGGGCGGATGGGAAGGATTGGGAGGATAGGGCAGGAGCCAGGCTTCTTCGCGGTCCTGCGCGCCATTCAAGAGGAGCAGGATCTGGGTCCCATCCGGTGAGAAGGCGAGCCCGGGGTAGTTGTAGAAAGCGCGGGTGGCGAAGGGATCGGGTGAGTATCTTTGGAACGGCCCGCTGGGCACGGATCCATGCCAGACGGTGTAGATGCCATCGCCGCCCCGCCGCAGCGCAGCCCCCACTTTGTGGTCCGGCGAGAGAGCCCCGGTAACCAGACCCTCGGGAAGGGCAGCGGCCATCTCGGGTTCGCCACCCACGGTGGCGACCGACCATATGGCGCGCGGTTTCCGATCGACTCTCAAGAAAATGCGTTTTCCGTCCGGGCTCCAGCTTACGGGGCTGGAAGACTCCGCGGTGTGAGTGAGCTGAATCGGCGTCGGGGAGTCGAGGTACCGAAGAAACACCTGCCACGGTCCCGAAGCCTCGCGGGCGGCGTAAGCTACGGCCTTGCTATCCGGCGACCAGACGAGGTCGGACTGTCCGCCCGGCGCGAAGGAGAGCGGGACGAAGCGATAGGCGGATTGGTCGGGGATTTCGGGACCCGCCATCAGCCACAGGGCCGCAAACGTTGCCAGCACGCCCAGGGCGAATGCGGCGGCGAGCGTCCATGGGATCGGCCGGCGTGCAACCGCAGTGGGCGCAACCGCCACGGTGGGCGCGGCGGCCTGGGTGGTCGTGGAAGTTTCGGAGAGATGATCGCGCAGGCTGCGCAGCTCGTGGAACAGGTCGCGCGAGGATTCGTAGCGGCCGGTCGCGTCTTTGGCCAGGCAGCGGTCGATGGCCCAACGCAGCGGGGCGGGGATCACACGCTCGATGGGAGGCGGGTCGTCGGTGAGGATGGCCGACATCGTCTGGATCGTATCCGGCCTGTCGAAAGGCTTGCGGCCACCGGCCATTTCATAAAGGATCAGGCCGAAAGAGAACTGGTCGGAGCGGTGGTCGGCGGGCTGCCCGCGCACCTGTTCGGGGCTCATGTAGTTGACCGTGCCCATGATCATGCCGGGCTGGGTTTGGGCCGCGGTCATAGTTTCGTCGGCGTCCGCCGAAGCGGGAGGGGCTTGTTTGGCGAGGCCGAAATCCAGGATCTTCACGCGTCCGTCGCGGTCGATCATGATGTTCAGCGGCTTCAGGTCGCGGTGGGTGATGCGGGCCGCGTGCGCGGCGGCCATGCCGTCGGCGATCTCGACCGCGATGTCGAGCAGCTTGCGTGTCGCGATGGGACCGCGCTCCATCAGGGCGGCAAGTGTTTCGCCGGCCACGAACTCGGTGACCATGTAGTCGGTGCCGTCTTGGCCGCCGATGTCGTAAAGCCCCAGGATGTTGGGGTGGTTCAGCGCGGCTACTGCGCGGGCTTCCTGCTCGAAGCGCGCGCGGCGGCTCGGGTCGCCGGAAAGATCGCCGGGAAGGATTTTGATGGCCACGTCGCGGCCCAGGCGGGTGTCGCGGGCGCGATAGACTTCGCCCATCCCGCCCGCGCCGAGCCGCGAGAGGATTTCGTATGGTCCGAGACGCGTGGAAGGAGACAAAGACATCGCTTGGTAGGACAGACGATCGGTTTTTGTCGTCTGTCAGTCCTCCCCTATGGTAGCAACCTCCCATACTTCCTCAACACCTCGCGCAGGCGATCGTGGGGCAGGGCCGAGACCTTGTGGCCGTCGATTCCCGTCATGGTTTCCGCCCCCACCATGGCGTTGACGATGGCCTCTTCGGTAGCTTGTACCGCCGCCTCGAAGACCCCATTGATCGCGTCATTGGGAAGCATGGAAACATTCACCGGAGCTTTGGCCGCCGCGGCATTCGGGTTGGCGGTGGAAAACGCGATGAAGATGTCGCCCGAGCCGTTGCCGGAAGTAGAACCGGTGCGCGCCAGCCCCATGGTGGCGCGCCGCGCCAGGCGTTTGGTCTGGTGCGGCAGCAGGGGAGCGTCGGTGGCCACCACGATGATGATGGAGCCGGTATCGTCGCGGAAGGAATGCTGCACGCTGGCCACCGGCATGTTGTCGGCGATCTCCTGCCCCACGGGCAGGCCGCCGATGCGCAACTGCCGGCGGCTGCCGCAATTGCACTGGACGAGAACGCCCACGGTGTATCCGCCGGCGAGTTTGCGGGACGAGGTGCCGATGCCGCCCTTGAACCCGTAGCAGACCATGCCGGTGCCGCCGCCTACGTTGCCTTCCGGTACCCGGCCGGTGGAGGCCGATTCGAGCGCGGCCGCCACGTCGTCGGGCTTGACGTGGAAGCCGTTGATGTCGTTCAGGAAGCCATCGTAGGTTTCGGCGACGATCGGGTAGGTGTAGAAGCCGCCGTCGAAGACGTTGGTGCCCGGCTGCCGTTTATTCTTGACCAGCCAGGCGAGATACGCGTCGCGGACCACGCCGACGCTGTGGGTGTTGGTGATCAGCACGGGGCCATCGAGGAAGCCGGACTCTTCGATCCAGTGCGTGCCGGTCATATCGCCGTTGCCGTTCTGCGAGAAGAAGCCGCCGAAGACCGGGTCGGAAGACTGCTTGCCGCGCGGCCACACCGCGGTGACGCCGGTGCGAACCGGGCCCGCGCCTACTTGCAGTTTGCCATCGCCCGAGATGAGCGTCTTATGGCCGACCGCAACACCGGGGACGTCGACGATGGCGTTCAGCGGCCCGGGACTGCCTTCGAAGGGCACGCCGAGATCGCGCGCCCGCGGCTTGTTCTGTGCGGAGGAAACGATGGACATGGTTATCAGTAATAGCACCGGGGAGAATTTCATGGCGAGAATATTATCACAGCGGCTGATTGGCTGGACTAATTGCAGCACACGATAGGCGTACAATGAAAGAAAAGTATGGCATACAGAATTCCGAACGATCTCGCCAAGTCCGCTCGTTTCCATGTTCGCGCGACCAGCCGGCAGGCTGAATTGATCAGGGCCGGAGCCTCACGTCGAGGAGTGAAGCTTACGGACTATATCATCGATTCGCTCTGCGCCCAGGCGGAAATGGACCTCGCCGACCAAAATCACTTTGTGCTGCCGAAAGACAAGTGGACGGCGTTTCTCAAGGAACTGGATCGCCCGCCCAGAGTGCCCGCCGGCCTCAAGCGGCTGTTCTCACACGCTCCCGTGGCGGAAAGCCGCTGATGGCGGGCACGGAATATGTCATCGAGAAACTGGCGAAGACCCATGAATTGAACCTGTTCGATTCCGGGAATGGGGCCCTCAATCTCTGGCTGAAGCGATTCGCGTGGATCAATGTGCAGAACGATTCGGCGCGGGTCTATGTGGCCCACCGCGATGACAACGTAGTGGTCGGGTATCACGCTCTTACTGCCGGAAGCATAAGCCGCGATGACGCTCCGGCGAGAATTTCTCACGGGCTGGCGGCGCACCCGATCGGGGTTGTGGTCCTCGCCAGGCTTGCGGTTGACCTTACTCAGCAAGGCAAAGGGCTGGGTACAACTTTGCTACAGGATGCCTTGGCGCGAATCGAGCAGGCCGCGGACAGGGTGGGGGTTCGCGCCGTCCTGGTTCAAGCGATCAATGAGACGGCTCGAAGCTTCTACTTGCGGTTTGGTTTCAGTCCCACGGTAGTCGACGATTTGCGGCTGATGTTGCTCATGGAGGACCTGAGGGCTTTCCTGCGGGCCAGGCAGCACTAGCCGTGCATGTAGTTATACTGTTGGC
>OMOG01000319.1 GCA_900290305.1 Candidatus Sulfopaludibacter sp. SbA4 | reverse complement strand
TTCCAAGGGTCTGTATTCTGGCTGGATTGGCGGCTGCCGGGCGGGCTCAACCGGCCCCGCCGGCCCGGGAAATCCCGCTTTATCCGGGGGTGGCTCCCGGTTCGGAGAATTGGAACTATCCGGAAAGAGCCGCCGGCACGGCGGAGAGGCCGCAGGCGCAGAATATCGTTCGGCCGGTACTGCTCTATTATCCGGCCGAGAAGGCTAACGCGGTGGGAACGGCGATGATTGTCGCGCCGGGCGGCGGCTTCCGGACGCTGATGATGTCCTATGAAGGAGTGGATGTCGCCAAGCGCCTGAACCAGATGGGTGTGGACGCGTTTGTTTTGAAGTACCGCACGACCTATGTCGACCCGAATGCGCCGCCCGCCGCCGGGAGAGGTCCCGCCACCACAGGTCCGCAGGCGGGCCAGAATGTGCGTGAGATGGCCGGCGCGGACGGACAACAAGCGGTGCGGCTGGTGCGGCGGCATGCCGCCGAATATGGCGTGCTCTCCAATCGAATCGGCATGATTGGTTACTCGGCCGGAGGCGCGGTGCTGCTCTCGGCGGTGTACGGGCCGGCCGATGGAAGGCCGGATTTCGCAGCCCCGGTCTACGCCGCCGGTGCGAATTCGAATCCACCGCCCGAAGGAGGGCCGCCGCTTTTCATCGCGGTGGCAGCGGACGACCAAACCGTGGGATACCAGGGGTCGATCGACCTGTTTGGCGCCTGGAGAAAAGCGGGGCTGCCTGCCGAGCTGCACGTATTCCAGACCGGCCAGCACGGCTTCGGAAAGAAGGGCGGCGGCGCGGACCACTACCTGGACCGGTTAGAGGAGTGGCTCAAGCTGAACGGTTGGCTAACCAAGGTATCGAAGTGAGACCGATTTCGCTGGCTGCCGGTTTCCTGATGGTGATGGCGGGCTCCGCGCAACAACCGCCCCGCCCGCCCAACCTGGTGTTGGCCAACGATCGGATCGAGCTGACGATTCTGGGGACGGGCGGCACGCTCTCCCGATTGACGTTGCGCGGCGAGGAGCCGGTGAGCCCGCTGGCGACGATCGGTCATTTTCTGGCGCTGGATGGTTTCGGCGCGCCTTCGGATCAGGAGCGCGCCGCGGGCATGCCTTTCCACGGCGAGGCCTCCAAGCAGGTGGCCAAGGTGAAGGCGTCGCAGAGTTCCGGACCGCTGCGCTCGGTGGTCCTCGAGATCGCGCTTCCGCTGGCGCAGGAGACGCTCACCAGGACGGTGGAGATGAGGGACGGCGAAAACGTGGTCTACATCACCAGCGACCTCGAGAGCGCGGTTGGCGTGGACCGGCCGATCTCGTGGGCCGAGCACGCGACCATCGGGCCTCCCTTCCTCGAGAAGGGCAAGACCGTGGTGGATATGCCGGCGTTGAACTGTCGCGTGCGGCCGTTCAAGCCGGGCCCGATTCCCGGACGGCTGGTGTACGAGCGCGATTTTGAATGGCCCATGGCGCCCACCAACGACCGCGGGCAGGCCGACCTGCGGCTGGTTCCGGACCAGAACTGGCTGGACCTGGCAAGCTGCCAGATGGACCCCAAGCGCAAGTTGGAATTCGTGACGGCTTTGCAGTTGGACAAGCACCTGTTGTTCGGATATGTGTTCCGGCAGGAAGATTACCCGTGGCTGATGAGCTGGATGAACTATACCGGCGACAATCGGGCGGCGCGCGGCATGGAGTTTTCCACGCAGCCATTCGATGTTTCGCACGCGGAGACCGTGGCTATGAGTCCGCTGTTTGGCACACCCACATTCCGCTGGCTGCCGGCGAAGGCCAAGATTCGGACGCGCTTTCTGCTGTTCTACACGAAAGTGCCGGAAGGCTTCACCAGGATCGACGACGTTACCCTGGAGGGCGGAAAACTTACCATAGTAGATCGATCGGGGCAGCGCCTGGTGCTGGCGGCCGCGCAGGGATTGTTTTAGGACGGGAGTCTCGACATGCATACGATGCGAAGTGTGGCGATCGGGTTGGCGCTGGCGGCATTGTGCGCCGCGCAGGAAGGAACCCACGTCTTTATCGCGCGCTGTATCCAGTGCCACGATCCTAACAGCGAGTCGCACGCGCCGCTGCCGGAAGCCCTGGGCAACCTGCCCTGGCAGGACATCTTGAAGGCGCTCGAGACGGGATCGATGAAGGCCATCGGGGCGCAACTGAACGCGGCGGACAAGATCGCGGTGGCGCGCTACCTGGGCAAAGCCGGGCCNNACACGCGGTTTCAGCCGGCCAAGGCGGCGGGACTCACCGCCGGGCAGGTGCCCAAGCTGCAACTGAAGTGGGCGTTCGGATTTCCGAACACCGTGACGGCTTACAGCCAGCCGACCGTGGTGGGCGGCCGCGTGTACACCGGCAGCAACGACGGCACGGTCTACGCGCTGGATGCCGAAAGCGGCTGCCTGTACTGGATGTACCAGGCGAAGGCCATGGTGCGCGATGCGGTGGTGATCGGCCCCGGGCCGCGCGCCTACTTTGGCGACCTCGAATCGAATTTCTACGCGCTGGAAGCGAACACCGGCAAGCTGGTGTGGCAGGTGAAGCTGGACAACCAGCCGTTCACCCGCATCACCGGTACGGCGACCCTGCACGATGGCCGGCTCTATGTGCCGATCGCATCCCAGGAAGAGAATGCCGGCGCCAATCCTCAGTACTCCTGCTGCACGTTTCGCGGCAACCTGGTGGTGGTGAAGGCCGTCGACGGAAGCGTCGTTTGGCGGACCTACACCGTGCCGGAGCCGAAGCCCACCAGGAAGAGTGCGGCCGGCGTACAGTATTACGGCCCGTCCGGCGCTACCATCTGGTCCTCGCCGACGCTCGACCTGAAGCGCAAACTGGTGTACGTGGCCGCGGGCAATGGCTACTCGGGGCCGGACATCCAGACCGCGGATGCGGTGATCGCGATGGACATGGAGACGGGCCAGATCAAGTGGAGCCGGCAGACCGCGCCGGACATGTTCAATTGGGGATGCGCGGGACGCGGCGGCAACACGGCCAACTGCCCGGAGAATGCAGGTACGGACGTGGATCTCGGCGGCTCGCCGATCCTGCTGGACATCGGCAACGGCAAGCAGATGCTGGTACAAGGGCAGAAGTCGGCCGAGGTGCACGGCCTCGATCCCGACCAGAACGGCAAGATCGTGTGGTCGACGCGCATTGGTGTGGGCGGCGCCGGCGGCGGCATCCAGTGGGGCATCGCCGCGGGAGACGGGCTGGTGTTCGCGGGATTGGGTGAATCGCCTCGCGGCGCACAGGCGGCCGCGGCAGCAAAGACGGGGCTGTTCGCGATCGATCCGGCGACGGGGCGGATCGTCTGGAATGAACCGGCTCCAACGCCGGCCTGCGCCGGCCAGCGAGGATGCTCGGTGGCCCAGAAATCGCCGCCGACGGCGATTCCGGGTGTGGTCTTCTCGCCTTCGATGGATGGACATGTGCGGGCGCACGACACCAAGACTGGGAAGATCATCTGGGACTTCGACACGGCACGCGAGTTTCCCACGGTGAACGGAATCCAGGCGAAAGGCGGATCGATGGCGGCCACGGGCGCGACGGTGGCGGACGGAATGCTGTATGTGAACTCCGGCTATTCAAGTATGCCTGGCAATGTGCTGCTGGCCTTCGGTGCAAAGTGATGGTAATTCCGGGATGAAGGACATTTTCGACAAGGTGCGCGAGATCGCTCGGGGCTTTCCCGACGTCGCGGAGGGCACTTCGTATGGGGAGCCGGCCTTCAAGGTTCGGGGGCACGTCTTCACGGGTATGGCCAGTCATAAATCGGCGGAACCGGGCACGCTGGTGGTCCGCATGGATATTGCGCGGCGCGACGAATTGATCGCCGAGGATCCGGACGTGTACTACCTGAAGGATCACTATGTGGGCTATCCGTGCGTACTGGTGAGGTTATCGCGAATTCACCCCGATGCGCTGCGCGACATTCTGGGAGGAGCGCGGCGGTTTGTGATGGCGCAAAAGGCGCGGCGTAAGTAACTTGTATGCCGCTGACCGAGCGCCTCAATGACCTGCGCCGCGGGTTTCACCGGACCTTCTGGATCGCCAACACGCTCGAACTCTTCGAGCGGTTCGCGTTCTACGGCTCAAAGGCCGTGCTGGCTGTCTACCTGGCCGAGAAGGTGGGACTGGGTCCGCAGATCGCGGGGTCCCTGGTGGGAGCGTTTTCCGGAGTGCTTTACCTGCTGCCGGTGCTGGCGGGAACGTTGGTCGACCGGTACGGCTTCCGGCGAACGCTGGCCGCGTGCTTTGGCATCTTTACGATCGGATATTTTCTGATCGGCCTGGCGGGACTCGAATTTGGACAGCGGATCGTCCAGAGCATCGGCCGCACGCCATATATGATCGCCGTGCTGCTGCTGACGGCGGTGGGTGGGTCGCTGATCAAGCCTTGCATCGTGGGGACGGTAGCGAACACGTCGACCGACAAGACACGCTCCCTGGGTTATTCCATCTACTACACGCTGGTGAACATCGGGGGCGCGCTGGGGCCGGTGCTGGCGCTGCAGGTGAGGCAGAACCTGGGAATCGAGTACGTCCTGATCATGTCTTCGGTGACATCGTTCGCGCTGTTTCTGGGTACGCTGTTCTTCTTCGAGGAGCCGCCCTCGCTCGAAGAGAAGCGATCGGTACGGACAATGGCCGGGGTGCTCCGGGACATGCTGCTGGTGTTCGCGAATGTTCGCTTCATGCTGTTTCTGGTCATCGCCTCGGGATTCTACATTCTGTTCTGGCAGATCTTCTACTCCTTTCCGTTTTACGTGAAGGAGACGCTGCATTACGAGCGGTTCGAGCTGCTCGAAACGGTAGATGCCTGGACGATCATCCTGCTCACCGTGCCGGCGACGGCGATGGTCAAGGGCTGGAGGCCGATTCGCGCCGTGACCTTGGGGTTTTTCATTGCGAGCGTGGCATGGATGATGATCCCGCTGGCGCCCACGATACCGGTTTGCATCGCCGCGATGGCTCTGTTCGCGACCGGCGAGGCCACTTTCGCGCCGCGGTTTTACGAGTACATTGCGAGTCTGGCGCCGCCGGACCAGGTCGGCACGTTCATGGGGTTTGCGTTTTTGCCGGTATCGATCGGGTCGTTTGTGGCCGGACCCTTAGCGGGCTGGCTGGTGGCGAACTATGTGCGCGGCGGGCATCCTGACACGATGTGGTATATCTTGTCCGGCATCGGGCTGGCCTCGACCGCGGCTATGGTGATTTATAACGCGGTGGTGGCGAGTAGAAGATTTTCCGAGGAGAGCCGATAAGGAATTTGAGATGAAGCCTTTCGATCTTCGAAGGAAGTCGCGCGTCCGGTCCCCCGGCGTGGTTAAACTCTGGATCGGCGACCGGGATTGCATCAAGGGAACCATCCGTGACGTTTCGGCCTTCGGTCTATGCGTGGAAACAGAGATGCAGGC
Organism: Candidatus Sulfopaludibacter sp. SbA4; assembly: GCA_900290305.1. Taxonomy (GTDB): domain Bacteria; phylum Acidobacteriota; class Terriglobia; order Bryobacterales; family Bryobacteraceae; genus OMOG01. Next base: position 6,957 of record OMOG01000319.1, on the reverse strand, counting down.
CGCGCCTGGGAGCCCGGTTCGCATGGTGGGCATGGGCTTCAGCGGCGCGGGGATCGTGCGACATTGCTCCCCGTGTGGCGCCGTTTTTCGACTTGGCCTGGAAGTGACCCCCAATCCATCACCCGCGACCGAATAGCGCAAGTTGGGTATGTGCCTGACTCAGGTGGTGCCGTTGGCAGCGGTTTGTGGGGACGGGCGCCTCGCCCGCAACGAAGCCCTTGCGTCCGCTTGTGGCAGCGGGACGAGGGCGTCCCGCGCGGTCCAGGGGGACCGCCCCACCAAGCCGCGCGGAGAGGGTTTCGCCTTCCGGCCGGACCTTATCCGCCCGAAGGCGTGTAGGAGTCGTCCACCCATTCGGCATCCGGGGTGGAGTCTTCGGACGTAACGACAAACTGGTCTTCCCCGGGGATGGGATCCTTCGGGGGCTTGTTTTTGCGGCGGCTGCTCGAATCGGAAGGCTTCCGTTCGGCCTGTAGGTCATATCGGCCAATGGCGCCCAAGCGGAAATCGTCCATACGCGACCTCCCTTTGAAGCGCAAAGGCCGCGGCGCGGCACCCATACAGCACAGGAACCGATCGCGCCGCGGCCGTTTTGCGCGAGTTCCTCAAAATAGTTCGCATGGCCGCGAGAATTTCTCAGAAAGCTTTGGCAGAGGCATCTTTGGCGGAAGCATCAGACTCGCGGGCCTGAATAGCGATACAATAGGCCCCGCTATGGCATCCATTCAGAGACGCACATTCCTGACCGCAGGCGCCGCCGCCATTGCCACTACCCGTTTCCCGATCCTGGGTGCGAACGACCGGATCAACGTCGGGCAAGTGGGGATCGGCGGACGCGGCACCGACCATATCAACTATTACTCGTCGCTGGCTTCCGAGAGCCGGGTGGCCGCAATCTGCGACGTCAACCAGGCGGCCCGTGAGCGCGGGGTGGCGCAGGTGAAGAAACTGGGGGGCGCGACGCCCACGGAATTCGACGATATGCGCAAGATGTTCGAGTCGAAGGAAGTGGACGCCGTCTCCATCACGACCCCCAATCACTGGCACGCGCTGGCGGCCATCTGGGCGTGCCAGGCGGGCAAGGACGTATATGTCGAGAAACCGGCCTGCCACAATCTGTTCGAAGCTCGACAAATGGTGGCGGCAGCGCGCAAGTATAACCGCATGGTGCAGGTGGGATCGCAGGGCCGCTCGATCGCGCACAAGATGAAAGCCATGGAACTGCTGAGGCAGGGCGCCATCGGTCAGGTCTATCATGCGCGCGGGCTATGCTACCGCCGGCGCTTCTCGATCGGCCACACGCCCGACGAGGCGGTGCCGACGGGACTCGACTGGGAGCGTTTTCTCGGCCCGGCGCAGATGAAACCGTATAGCAAGAATAAGTTCGCCTACAATTGGCACTGGTTCTGGGATACGGGAAACGGCGACATCGGAAACCAGGGAGTGCACGAGATGGACCAGTGCCTGTGGGGGCTGGCGCGCGGCGGTTGGCCCGTCTCGGTGTCGTCGCTGGGCGGCAAATTCATCTGGCAAGACGATCAGGAGACGCCCAACACCCAGCAGACCACTTTCGATTTCGGCGATGCGCAGATTACTTTCGACGTGCGCAACCTGCCCACACTTCCCGAGGGCACCGGACCCGTGCGTCCCAATTATACGGGCAACATCTTTTTCGGAGACAGCGGATTCATGGTGGTGGAACCGAATGGATTTCAGCTCTACAAGAGCAGCGTGGGGAGCAGCATCACCGGCGAGGCGGCGCGCGGGGCCGGCGCCGGACGGGCGGAGGCTTACACGAAGACGATGGATGAGAAGGGGGTTGAGCAAGCGCAATGGGAGACCAATCCTCACATGCAAAATCTCTTCCAGGCGATGCGCGCGCGGGATTATAAGATGCTCCACGCGGACGTGGCGATCGGGGCGCGTTCGGCTGCGTTCTGTCACCTGGCCAACATCAGCTACCGGGTCGGCCGGGTGTTGAAGGTGGATCAGTCGACCGGGCACTTCATCGGCGACGACCAGGCAAATGCGCTGTTCACCAGGAACTACCGGGAGCCGTATGTGGTGCCGGCAGTGGTGTAATCCGAAAGACAGACTGGCGAGGGGTGAGTTGCTTCACGCCGTCCAGACCGTACCCTTGCGCCATGCTGTGTTGGCCAGATGAGCCGCGCGAGCAATCGCCACGGCGGGCCGGATCGGGGCGTTTGGCGCATGGCGGCTCCGCACACAGTCGAGGAAGTTCTGCATGTGCGCAATGGTGCCGTCGGCCGGCGATTTCACGGCAATCTCGGGCTCCGGCCAATTCGTCAATTCGCGCTGCACCTTGCCTTCGGGGTAGACCGCGAATCCATCGCGGTTCAACTTCATGGTGGCGCGATGGCCGCGGAAAACGATGTTGCCGCCGTCGAGCGAGCCATTCAGCGCACCGTTGTACACCATGGTGAATCCCGGGTAGTCCCAAGCCGCATTGATCGTGTCGGGGCACTCGAACTGGGGCAGCGCATTGCGGCTTCCAGCGGCCTGTGCGGTGCGCGGCGCGTACTGCTCCATGTACCACTGCACCACGTCACCGTAATGTGAGTACAGGTCGGTCAGATGGCCGCCACCGAAATCCCAGAACCAGCGCCATTCGAGACAGCGCAGCGCATCGAAGGGCTGATCGGGCGCCGAGCCCAGGAACCGTTTCCAATCGATCTTCGAGGCATCCACCTTCGGCGGTGTCTGCAGGGTGACCACGTAGTTCTGATACCAGGAAGTCAGCACCAATGAAATCGGGCCAAGCTTGCCTTCGGCTACCGTCTCCCGGGCCTGCAGGAAGTGCGGCCAGCTCCGCTGTTGATAGCCTACCTGCACAATCTGTTTCGAGTCGAGGACCGCCTTCTCTACCCGCTCGCCCTCTTCGATCGTGTGGCTGATCGGCTTCTCGACATACACGTCCTTTCCGGCCTTCACCGCGTCCACCGTCATGGGCACGTGCCAATGGTCCGGCGCTCCGATCACGACACCGTCGATGTCGCTGCGCGCCAGCACCTCGCGGTAGTCCAGATATTCCTTGCCGTTGGGGGCAAACTTCTCTTTCGCCGTCAAGCGGCGGGTCTCGGAAACGTCGCAGACTGCTACGATCTCCGTATTCTCCGCCTTGGCTACCAGGCCCAGCAGGTAGGTCGCCCGCCCGCCCACGCCGAGACCGGCGATGCGAATGCGCTCGTTTGCGCCGAAGACACGGCTGTAGGATGCCGCCGTCCAGACGGAGGCTTTCAGCAGATTACGTCGTTGCACCATGTTTGCACTCCAGCGACTGGCACGATTATACGCCTCTGCCGGCTGGCTCTGCTCGCGCAGATCGAGACTATCAGCTCTCATACTCTGATAGGATATAGACGGATCCTTGAATTGAGGTCACCCATTGTCGACAAGCAGACGAAGCTTCCTCGAATCGGGCACGGCCATGGCGGCTGCCTTGGCCGGCGCCGCGTCCGTAGCGGACGCACAGAGCATTGGGCGGGCGCGGGATCAGTCAGCGCCCAATCCACGGCCGGCCACCGCAGTTGAAGTGCCGAAGATCAGGTTCTTCAAAGCCGAGATCGGCCGGATGGTGCTGGGCGTCAATCCGTTTTACGGGTTCGCTCATTACAACAACAATTTCGCCGCCTCCATGAAAGAGTTTTACACCGAGGACCGGGTCTGCGAGGTCATGCACCAATGCAACCGTTTCGGGATCAACGCCTTCAACTATGTCAACCTGGACCGCGGCCCGCGCGACTGGGCGCGGTTTCAAGCCGAAGGCGGCAAGATGCACCTGATCGTTCAGGTGACCGCCGGCGACGATGCGGCCGAACTGGTGAAGAACCTGAAGCCGCTGGCGCTCCAGCGCCAGGGCGAGGTGGTCGACAAGGCCTATCAAAACGGCCAGATGGATACGGTGAAAGAGTGGTGCAAGAAAGTGCGGGATATGGGGGTATTGGTCGGCGTCGGCACGCACAAGCCGGAGGTCATCGCCCAGGTGGAGGAAGAGGGATGGGACGTCGACTTCTACTCCGGCTGCGTCTACAACCGCACGCGCACACCGGACGAATGGAAGAAGGTGCTGCACGGCGAGATGATGGAAATGGCCAATGACATTTACCTCCAGAGCGATCCGCCGCGCATGTACAAGGTGATGCGGCAAACCCCCAAGCCCTGCTTCGCCTTCAAGATTCTGGCGGCGGGGCGAATCCCCGACCGCGGCATCGAGCAGGCTTTCCGCACGGCGTTCGAAAGCATCAAACCGATCGACGGCATATATGTGGGAATGTTCCCGCGCGTGCGAGACGAGGTCCGGGAAGACGCCGAAATCGTGCACCGCATTTTGACGCGTGCCTGACTTTCCGCAAGGCCCGCGCTATACGTCGACTCCCAAGCTTTGCCAATCCACGGCCTGCTGGCGGGTCATGGCCTGGTGCCCCAGGATTGCAGTCAGGGCCGCGGTTGCGCCGATGGTGATGTCGGCCGGCAGTTTCGCTCCGTTGACTATGGAGTTGTAGAACGCGGCGATGTGCGCGTGAGGATCGTCCGGATGCGCCTTCTCGCCGAGAACCACGGGCTGGGTGTCGCCCGACAACCCGTACATGGTTGGCGTACCCATCAGATTGACGGCGCCTTTTGTGCCGTAGACGTAGATGTATTGGTTGCCATTCGGCAATCCGCGTGGATGAAATACATTCTGCGTGAAGGACATCATGACCCCGCCAGGATACTGGTAGCTGATCATTCCGCAGTCGAATATGGTTCGGCCCGGCGGGTCGTTCTTGTGGAGCAGGATGCCGCCGAATCCGGACGCGTGGGTAGGGTGCGAGCCGATAACCCAGTTGCAGAGGTCGAGGTTATGCACCGATTGTTCGATGAGGTAGCCACCGGAGCGGTTCACGTCGAAGTACCAGTCGCCCGAAGTGCCATCGTGGGGAAGGTCGGCCGTGGCATGCCGCTGGGCCTTGACCATGATCACGTCGCCAATAACACCTTCCCGGATCTTGCCGACGGCCTCGATGTATTCCTTGATGGAGCGCAGTTGTTGGCCGGGCACGAAGACCTTGTTCGATTTCTTCGCGGCTTCGATTACGGCCCGCACCTGCGCCGGGGTGATCCCGATCGGCTTCTCGCAGTAGACGTGCTTGCCTGCCTGGAGGGCTGCCACCGCCATTTCGGAGTGCAGGTCGGGCGGGGTCGCAATGAACACCGCATCCACGTCCTTCCGGTCGATGATCTTGCGCCAGTCGGCGTATGTGGCCGGGTTGTCGCGGACCGCCGCGGTTGCCGCTTTGTCCAGGCGATCCGGCTTGATGTCACACAGCGCCAGGATTTTGGCGTTGGCCTGCGCGAGCGCCGCCTGGAGAAGATACGAGCCGCGGTTGCCGACCCCTATCATGCCGGTGCCGATGATTTGCTGAGAGGTTTGAGCCGATGCCGCCGCTGCGGCCGAGCCGAGAAGAAAGATTCTACGATTTACCATCCCATGTTCCTTCCGGTGGCCATTCTAGCGCCATGCGCAAAGCGCTGGGATGGCGCCATCGCCCGTTGGCAATCTTTACAGGGCCGCAGAGAGCCACGAAAAAGAGGTTGCGCGATACCGGCAGGAGGCAGCCATGGCGCTGCAGGAACTCGATCTTGAGAGTGAGGCCGCGATGGACCGCTTGGCGAAAGCTAAGCCGCCTCGCTAAATTTCCTTTGGCGGGGTTGAATTTGCAGGCGCCAGCTTTGACGTTTTTTCTTGCCGCGTGAAGGCTTACGATACGGCGCATATTACTGCCCAAAAGAGGAGCGTTGATCGCATCCGCGATATTTCACTTGCAGCCAATCCGCTCCCACTTGTCCTTCGCCTTGCCATCCGCCACAGTTTGCCACTGCATGTTGGACGGCGAATCGGGCCCCCCACACGCTAACGCCTTCACGTGGTCAACGACGTATCCGGGGCAGGCGCCTGTCGTCTTCCCGGTGGCAGGACACGGGTGCTCCCGGACGAACTCCCGCCGTGCGGTTCCGGCCGCAGGTGACGCACCGGCGCCCGGCAGCGGGCCGGTGATCCCGCTTTTCGCCTCGGGGTTGGCTTCGGGGGTCTATCAGCCGCCACCGCCGCCAGGGCCAGGGCAAGGAACAGAACCAATCGCCGTGTCATGACTGAAATGATCGGCGGGACGACGGATTCACTTTACGTGCCCCGGGAAACGCAACCTTAGGACACAACCGGCCGCAGCGCAAGCCCGCCGCTGTCCCCAGATGGCGCGCTCGAAGAAATTTGACCCAAACAGCCGTCTACCCCAACCCATTGCCCCTCAACCACTTACCCCGCCCCGCCCAAAACCCGTACTTTGGCCGGTTAACCAGTCCGGCACTTGGAACTTTTTTTTCACGCTGATTCTAAACAACTTCCCCCCTCCGAACCCCACGGCCGCCCCGTGATCGCGTGCTAGGGTCAAATTAGGGAGGATTTCACTCCTCCCCGCAAGCCTCTCGGCCTCCGCCGAGGGGCTTTTTTATTGACCCTGAGGTCCACACTATGGAAACGCAGCCAATCGGAGCAACGCTCAGCGTTCCACCGGCCCCAGCTCGCCAGACGGCAAGGCCCGCGCCGCCATGAACAACTTCCAACACGGCATCTACGCCAAATCCCCAATCGCCCCCGGCGAGGATCCCGCCCAGCGCAAGGCCCTCGAAGACGCCTACCTGACCCGCTTTATCCCCCGAACCATCGAGCAACTCTACCTGGTCTACATCCTCATCCAACTGCATTGGGAAAACCTCCGCCTCGACAAAGCCGACGCCCACCTTTGGACCCGCGGCATCAAAGATGCCTACAAGCCCCAACCCGACAGCGTCTTCGGGCAGGCCTTCCAGAACAACCGGGAAACCTTCCTCTTTCTCGGACGCCGCCGCGACGCCAACCACCGCAAGTACATCGCCACCATCCGCGAACTGGAAAGT
>OMOG01000630.1 GCA_900290305.1 Candidatus Sulfopaludibacter sp. SbA4 | reverse complement strand
GGTGACAGTCATGACCGAACCTGCCAAGGGCCGGGATATCCGCGTGGCCATCATCGAAGATCGGGCCCGGACCCGTGAAGGCATCCAGGCGCTGGTCGACGGAACGCCCGGTTACCGGTGCACCGGCAGCTTCGGCTCCATGGAAGAAGCGCTGGAGACGATCGACAGCGACCCGCCGGCCGTGGTCCTGCTGGATATCGGGCTGCCGGGAATGTCCGGGATTGAAGGCATCCGTTGCCTGAAAGAGCGCTACCCCGGCGTGCTGCTGGTGATGCTCACGGTATACGATGACGACCGGCGGATTCTCGATGCCATCTGCGCCGGCGCCTGCGGCTATCTGCTCAAGAGCACGCCGCCCGCGCGCCTGCTGGAGAGCCTCCGGGAAGTGGTCGGCGGCGGCGCTCCCATGTCCCCGGAGGTGGCGCGGCGGGTCATCGAACTGTTCCGCGAGATCCGCCCGCCGGCCCACGCCGATTACGGCCTGACGCCGCATGAATCCCGCCTGTTAGCGCTGCTGGTGGATGACCACAATTTCAAGACCGCGGCCGCGGAGGCGGGTGTCAGCCCCAGCACCGTCGCCTGGCACATGCGGCGGGTCTACGACAAGCTGCACGTCCACTCCAAATCCGAGGCCGTCGCCAAGGCTCTCCGCGGCCGGATCGTGTGACGGAAAACCATCTTTACAGATAGTCGCGGGCCGTCGCTAATGCAAGATTCCCGTCTGTACAGATGGTGACAGCGGGAGAATCCTGCCGTAAGCTGATCGGGAATCCGATGGCTGCCAGGATGCCAAAACGGAAACGTTGGCGTGTTTATGAGAGGAACCCAAAAATGTTGCGGGCACGGATGACTTTCTTCGCGTTAGTATCCGCTGGCGTCGCGCCGGCGCAAGTCATGGACATCAACGCATGCATGACTATTAACAAGCCGGGCTCCTACGTCTTGAATCGTGATCTGTCTTCGGGAAGCGATTGCCTGACGATTTTTTCCAGCAACGTTACCATCGATTTGAAAGGCTTCTCAATCACGGGCAGCCCGAAGGCCGGCAATGCCGTCACCGACCTCGGGATAGGCCGCCAGGGTGTGACCGTAAAGAACGGCAGGCTGGCGAATTTTGCGGTCGGGATCAATCTCGCCGCTTCGAACGCCATCCGGATTGAAAACATGGACATCGCCGACATGGTCTTCGACGGGCTCGATGGCGGCCGGAATGCAATCGTCAATAACACGCACGCCTCAAACTACGGCGCCAGAGGCATAAACCTGGGTGATAATGCCATGGTCACCAACAGCAGTGCCGACGGCGCCGGTCCCGACGGCGGATTCCGGGGATTTTATGGAATAACCGTCGGTATGCGAGCGCTGGTTAGCGGCAGCACGGCCGCTGGCAACCACCTCGTAGGGATAGACGCAGATGTGGGCGCGCAATTGACCAATAATAACTCCATCGGTCCACTGAATCACTACACTGGACAATTCCTCCCGACACTCGGGAATGGGTTCGGTGGAATTCTCGTCACCTGCCCCGGCAATTTGGTTGGGAATATGACGAACGGTTCGATCGCATTCGGCGGCAATGACCTCAGCAGCACCGGATGCACCATGTTCAACAACAACTAACGGGGCTCCGGCTCAGACCGGTTCGAGAGCTCCACTGCGTCCCGAACTGCAAGCGTCTTGTACGACAAGCTGCATCCACTCCAAATCCGAGGCCGTCGCCAAAGCGCTTCGCGGCCGGATCGTCTGACGGGACCTCATCAGCCTTACAGAGCCGCGACCGGGGTACCCTCTGGGTTTGGAGCGTCTTTGCTATCTGTACAGATAGTCGCGGGGGTCTTTCACCACAAGATTTCCCTCTGTACAGATGGTGACAGCGGGAGAATCCTGCCGTAAGCTGATCGGGGAAATCCGCGATGGCGCTCTGAGGGATCAGGCGAAATCCGGACACTCAGGGATGGAAATATTGGGCCGGATGCGCCGGCGCTCCGGCCAACAACCCGAAAGAGCAAACGTATTCACCCGGAGGCTGCTTGGACGGCTCTCACGTAGCCGCCGGCGGGAAATGCCAGACCGATCTTCAACGGGCCTGCCAAATTCAAGGTTGATCGGATGAATAGAATCCGCGTTATTCATATGGTGATCCTGCTCGCCGGAGTGGCAGGCCTGGCCTCGGCACAGACCCTGACCATCTCGCCGCCCAGCCCCGTATTCTACGGGACGCCGGTGACTCTGATCGCAAATCTGACTGGATCCGGTAGCTGCGGTGGGGTAGTTGTAACGTTTAGCATCGGCAACACCAATGTCATCAGCCTCGGGGAAGCGACTACAAGTCAGGGTTCTTGTATCGCAACATTGGGACCGTTTGGACCAGCGACCTTCCCAGTCGGTACATACAACCTGGTGGCCGATGATTATCTCAGCAGCAGTGGCTCACAATTCCTTTCTGCAGTCCTCGTCGTCAACCAGCCGACCCCCACTATTACCCTCATGACGTCAGGCAGTCCTTCCATCGTAAGCAACCCGGTAACGCTGACCGCGAACGTGTCCGGCACCTCCGGGACTCCCACGGGAAACGTCAGCTTCTTTGATGGAAATAGCATATTTCCGTTCCTTGGCCCGGTCTCTCTGTCCAACGGAACTGCGAGTGCACCGACCTCTGCATTGACGGTCGGTATGCACCTCCTGAAAGCCCATTACGGCGGCGATCTGACTTACCAGGGAGTCGATTCGGCCACCGTCCCTCAGACAGTTCAGAATGCGACCACTACATCTTTGCAGGCCTCTCCCCTTTCGTCCACTTTCGGTCAAAACGTAATGCTGATTGCGATGGTCTCGCCCACCCCAGCCGGGGGCACGGTGACCTTTATGGAGGGTTCAAACAGCATTGGCAGCGCGCCGGTGATCGCAGGGACCGCGACGCTCTCCAACTACACCCCGTCGATCGGCAGCCACACACTGACAGCCTCCTATGGCGGCGATACCAACGACGTCCCGAGTCCCCCGTCGCCGCCGGTCACGGAGACGGTCAACCGGATTGCGACCACTACGTCCCTCCAGGCCGCTCCTACCTCGTCCACGCCCGGTCAAAACGTGATGCTGACCGCCACTGTCTCGCCTCCCAACGTTACGGGCACAGTGACCTTCATGGACGGTTCCACGACCATTGGCACCCAGCAGTTGAACGGAGGGCCCGCCAGCCTCTCCACCTCCAGCTTGTCCATCGGCAGCCATACGC
>OMOG01000318.1 GCA_900290305.1 Candidatus Sulfopaludibacter sp. SbA4 | reverse complement strand
TCCGGTCAACGCCACCGAGGCCGTCGCGGGAGTGGAGCTGGCCGCGGTATACGACCCCTGCCCTAACGCCGAATCGAGGCTGGCAACGGCCGACTGGAGAGTGCCCAGTTTGGTGTTCAGGGTGCCCAGTTCGGTGGACTGCGACTGTAGGTTGGTGACATCCGTCTGCATCGCCTGCATGGGAAGCGAAGCGATCGAAACCGCCCGGCTGATCACTTGCTGGAAGTCGCTCGAGAACTGGCTGCTGCCGGTAAAGATTGCGCTGCTCGTGGTACCCATTACGTCTCTCGCAAAGGCCCGGGCGGGCCGGTTAAACGCCGGCCCACCCGGGGTTAAGCACCGTCAGCCTACCCGCGAAGAAGAGCGAGAACTTGCTGCGGAGCGGAGTTGGCCTGCGCCATGGCCGCAATGGATGCCTGCTGCAACACCTGCGCCTTGGTCAGGTTGGCCGCCTCGGCCGCGACATCGGCGTCGCGGATGTTGGAATCGGCCGAGGAGAAGTTCGTAATCTGCGACTGCGCCAGGTTGATGGCGTACTGCAACTGGTTCTCACCCGCGCCCACCCGGCCCTGCACCTGGCCGATCTTGGCGACTGCCGCTTGGATGGCCGTCAGAGCCCCCAGGGAATTGCCGATGGTCGAGGCGGACTGGCTGGCCGCGGTAATGGCCGGCGAAGCCCCCAGAGCCAATCCGGCCCACGGCCCGGCCGCAGCGGTGTCGGCTTGCACCAAGGTGATGTTGAAGCTGCCATCGCTCTGGATGGCGAAACCGCCGTTGGCGTTGCCGTCGGTCTTCACCGCGTAAATGCCCATGGATGCGGTCTGGGCGTTGATCGTGTCCACCATGTTCGCCGTCGTGATGTTGGTGGCGTCCAGGGTGACGTTCTTGGTGACGGTGCCGTTGGTAAACGCGAGGATCTCGGGAGCCGCATCTCCAAACATCGTGGTGGTAGTTCCCAGGGAGACGTTGGAATCGCCCAGGTTGATCGCCGTGCTGGCCTGGGTCGCCAGCCCTGAGGTGTTGCTCACACCCGCGCCGGTCACGTTGGCGCTCACCAGGGAAAAGGCCGCGGTGCCGCCGATTACCAGGCTCCCCGACGAATCCACCGCCGCGGTCAGTCCCAACGGGTTGAGCTGCGTGTTCAATTGGGTAACCGCATTCGCCACCGTGACGCCGGCATTGCCAGTGGAGGTGACGGTGGCGGCCAGTTGCGTCTGCGCGCCGGACGAACCGATGTAATTCACCAGGAAAGTCTGGGTGCCGCCGCCGCCGCCGCCCGTCAGGATCATGGTGGCCGGGTTGTTCAGGTTGTTGATGGTGTTCCCGGTCAGCGTGGTTCCTCCGGCATCGATGTTGGTAGTGGCCAGGCTCAGACCCGCCGAATCCACCTGGTTGATTTGGCCGCTCAGGTCTACCGTCACCTGGGCGTTGCCTTGCGTACTCCCGCCCCCGATGTACACCGACAGGCTCTTGTTGAATTCGCCATTGTTCACCAGTCCGATGTTGGAGGCCTGGCGATTGAGCTCGCCCAGCATGGTCTGGTACTCGCTGTTCAGAGTCGTTCGGTCTCCGGTAAACGTGGCGGAGGCCGACTCCGTGGCCAGGGTCTTGAGACGGTCGACGATCTGGGAAATGTTGTTCAGCCCGCCATCCATGATCTGCAACTGGCCCGCGCCGTCGTTGGCGTTGCGCACGCCCTGGGTCAGCTCGGCCACGTCGCTGCGAAACGTGTTGGCCACAGCCAGCCCGGCGGCGTCGTCACCGGCCTTGTTGATGCGGTAGCCGGAGGTCAACTGCTGGATGGTGTTGGATTGGAATTGGCTGTTGACGCGCAGGTTTTCCTGGGCGACAAGAGAATTAACGTTGGTTTGAAGCGAAATCATGATCTCACATCCTGTTTTTGAGTTTTCGGCATCCTGCCGTTGCCGGCTTCCGCGATGCCGTTTGGCGCCTCGCGTTCCGGCCTTCACTCATGCTCATCGGTCCCGCTCCGCGAAGCTTTAATGGATAACTCGCGAACCTCGCCGCACACCCGCGCCGCCACCCCATCCCAATCCCCCGGGCGCGGCTGCCGGAACAGCCGCATGGTGGGATACCAGGGGCTGTCCTCCCGATCTTCCAGCCACCGCCAGTCCGGCGCCCACGGCAGCAGCGTCCACACCGCGCGCCCCAGCGCTCCCGCCAGGTGCGCCGGCATGGTGTCCACGGAAATCACCAGGTCCAGGCAGCTCATGGCCGCGGCCAGATCCTCCACGCGGCAGGGCTCGGGCAGGACCCCGCGCATCCATCGCCCGGCCCGCTCGATCTCCGCAGGGGCTTTCTCCCCCGCCTGCAGGCTATACCACTCGACCCCCGGGATCTGCTGCAGGGGAGCCAGCGTCTCGATGGGGATGGATCGCTTGCGGTCGTTGGCATGTTCCCGATTGCCCGCCCACACCAGCCCGGCGCGCAGCCTCGATCCCTCGCCGAGACGCGCCCGCACGCCATCCACCAGCGCCGGCTGGACGGTCATATAAGGAACGCGGGCCGGAATCGTATCGAGGGACGTACCGAAGATGCCCGGCAAGCTCATCAACGCGGCCTGCACCTCGAACTCCGGCAGCGGAGCTTCCTGCGAAATCACTTCCGCCACGCCTTCGACCGAGCGAACCAGGGGTGCCGCCGCCTCCTGGCATTCCACCACCACGTGGCCCCCGCGGGCTGCGACCAGCGGGACGTAGCGGGCGAACTGGACGGTGTCGCCGAGCCCCTGTTCGGCATACAGCAGGATGCGCCGGCCCCCCAGCGGCGAGCCGTCCCAACGCGGCCGCGACCACGCCCGCGGCATCTCGGACAGAACCTTCCAGCGCCATTCGTATTCCGCGAAACCCTCCGCCAGCCGCCCGGCCAACAGCCACGACAGGGACCGGCAGAAGTGCGACTTCGCGTGGACCGGGTTGCGGGCCAGCGCCTCGTCGAAACAGATGGCAGCCTCCGCGTTCCGCCCCTGCGACTGGCGCACGGTTCCCAGGTTGGTCCAGGCTTCGGCGAACGCCGGCCGCGTGCGCAACACGCCCGCAAACTCTTGGGCGGCCTCTTCCAGGCGGTCCTGGAACTGGAGCGCCACGCCCAGGTTGACGGTTGCCTCCGGATATCCCGGCTGGAGTTTCAAAGCCCGCCGGCAGGCGATCTCGGCCTCGTCGAATCTCTTCTGTTGCAGCAGAACCGACCCCAGGTTGGAGTGCAGGTGGGCAGCCGACGGCGCGCCCGCCAGGGCTTCGCGGGCGGCCTGCTCGGCTTCCGCCGGGCGCTGCTGGTTGAGCAGCGCCACCGACAGGTTGGACAGCCCCTGCACCAACCCCGGGCGGGAGCGCAAGGCCCGCCGCGCCCACTCCTCGGCCTCCGTGTTGTGTCCCAGTTGGAGGTGCGCCGCCGCCAGGTTCACGGCCACCTCGGGCTGGTCCGGGCGCAGGCGAAAGGCCTCCAGGTAGCAGGCCAGGGCTTCGTCGTGCCGGCCTTCCGCGCGCAAGGCATTCCCCAGGTTGCTGAAGGCTTCGGCGCAATCGGGCTGCGCCTGGATGGCTCGCCAGTAAGCCACGCAGGCGTCGCGATACTGGCCCTGGCTCTGCAGCGCATTTCCCAGGTTGACCAGCGCCGGAATATGCCCGGGCGCGAGACGCAGCGCTTCCCGGTAGCACAACGAGGCTTCCCAGGGGCGGCCCTGCGCCGTCAGAATTTCCCCCAGGCTGGTGTGAAACGCGGGGATCGACGGCCGCATGCGGATGGCCTGCAGGACGCGCGCCGCCGCGGCCTTCCAATCGCCCCGCTGGAGCGAGATGCGGCTCAACAGGTGCCAGGCGTCGGCGTTGTTCGGGTCGTGCTCCAGGACCGCGCTGTAGAGCGGCTCGGCCTGGTCCACGCGGCCCGATTCGTGGTACGCCAGGGCCTTTCGCAGCAGCTTGTCGACCCTGGCCTTCATGCCGTTCTTTTCCCCGGCGTTTCCCCCAGAAGGGGGACTACGGCCCCGCCTGGGGCGGGCCGCCCCAGCACCGCCGGTATCGCGCCGCCCGCCATGGATTGGGCCGCCGAAATGTTCTGGTCCCTGGTCAGCATCACTTCGCCGCGCATTACGGGAATGTGCTGGGGCGCGCGGATGCCCAGTTTCACGCGGTTGTGGCCGCACTCGATGACTTCGAGCTCGATCTCGCCGCCGATGAGGATGGTTTCCCCCGGGTGGCGCCGGATTACGAGCATACCGCCTCCTGGACCTCCACCCGCTCGCGGCAGCCGTAGCGCCGGTCCGGCCGGATGGCTTGCACGGCGCGGCGCGCGAGGCAGTGGATCACCACCGGGGCCAGCAGGTTGGCGGTGGGCATCCGGCCCTCCTCCAGCGAGAGAATGGCCAGCGCCAACACGTCGCTTCCGAGCGCCGGGCGGTAGTCCTCGGGGAACCCCAGCAGCACCGTGTCGTCGGCGGACAAGGCCAGCGAATAGTCCGCACGGACGGCCCGCACCGGAAGCGCCAGGAAGCACAGCTCCGCGCGTTCCAGGCTTTGCAGGAACACCAGCCCGGCGTATTCCGGATGCTGCAAGGGAACGAAGCGGCGGCACTCTTCAAACCCGGGCAGGCCTTCCGGGAATTCGATGGTGGAGGATTCGTCCACCGTGATGGGCCCCAAATGGGCGGTCTGATAGGTCATGGTTCCTTCCTGGTTGCAGTTGCCGGGGCAGTTGCCGGGGCGGCCGCCGGGGCGGCTGGAGTGCCCGCCGGCGCGCCTGGCTCGGACTTCATGGCTTCTTCGGAAAGCACCACCAGGTCGACGCGGCGATTGTGCGCCCGCCCTTCCTCGGTATCGTTCGTGTCGGCCGGGGCGTTTTCCGCATACCCCACTACGGCCATGCGTTCAGGTGCGATCTGGTAGCGCTGGCGCAGCAGCTCCATCATGGCGATGGCGCGCGCCGCCGACAGCTCCCAGTTGCTGCGGAAGCGCGAGTTGTGGACGGGGACCGAGTCGGTGTGGCCTTCCAGGTGCAAAGACTGCGGCAGATCCTGGATCACGTCCGCGATCTTGGCGATGATGGGGAAGCTGGCGGGCGCCACCGAATTGTCTCCGGACTTGAAAAACGCCGCTTCGCGCATACTGATCACCAGGCCGCGCCCTTCCAGTTTGAGCTGCACCTTGCCGCTCTTCAGCTCGAACTCGAGCCCCTGCTGCAGCGTGCTCAGCGATTTCGCCAGGTCGGCCGGATGGGGAGGCGCCTTGGTTTCGGGCGGCGGCGGCGGAGGAGGCGGCGGCCGGTTCTCCGACTTGTCCACGCGCTCCGTGGGGAGGACTTCCCGATGGGCTTCGTGCTTGCCGCGCCCCAGCACGGTGGAGATCGCGGTGCTGAACTGGCCGTGTTCCAAGGCTTCGCGCACCGATTCGGAGACGGCTCTGGCTTTGTTTTTGTCGGCTTGGGTGGAAGCGAACATGACCACAAAGAAGGCGAACAGCAGGGTGATGAAATCGGCGTACGACACCAGCCAGCGCTCGTGGTTCTCGTGGGCGGGCGGCTTTTTGGCTCGCATGCGCTAATTCCCCGCCGGTGCCGTCTGCGGCGCACCCTTAGCGGACGCAGCCTTGGCGGCCGGCTGCGCGGCCTTCGGATCCTTGGCCGCCTTGGCTTCCTTGGCCTTCTTGGGCTTTGCGGGATGCTGGTTGAAGGCTTCCAGCTTCATGCGGATGAGGGTGGGGTTCAGGCCTTCCACGATGCCCACCACGCCCTCCAGCGTCATCTCCTTGAGCAGCGACGCCTCGTGCATGCGGGCGCGCAGTTTGTTGGCGGCCGGCAGGAAGAAGATGTTGGCGCTTCCCACCCCGTAGACCGTGGCTACAAACGCTACGGCGATGCCGTGTCCCACTTCTTTGATGTCCTCCAGATGCTTCATCACCTGGATCAGCCCCATGACCGCCCCGATGATGCCGACGGTGGGCGCGTAGCCTCCGGCCGATTCCCAGACCTTGGCTTCGGCATCCGCCGTTTGCTCGCTCAGAGTGATGTCCGTCTCCATCATTTTGCGGATCTCCTGAAGATCGGTGCCATCCACCGCCATGCTGAGGGCTTTGCGCAGGAACGGGTCGGGAATGGCCGCGGCTTCCATCTCCAGGCTCACGATGCCGTTCTTGCGGGCCAGGGTAGCGTATTGAATGAGCGACTCGATGATGGCCGTAAACGAGACGGCCCGATCGAAGAAGACCGACCCGATACGCTTCCAGGCGCGAATGAAGACGGGCAAGGGGGTGGTGATCAGCACCGCTCCGAAGGTTCCCCCCATGACGATCATCGCCGCGGTGCCCTGGGCCACATCCTGGATGCTGCCTTTTTCGAGCAGGAGTCCTCCCACGATGCCGGCCAGCGCCACGATGATCCCAGCCAGCGTCGCCACGTCCGGCCGCACACTTTCGCCCTTGGGCTTCTTGGCACCCTTGGAAGCAGCTTTAGGCGCCTTCTCCGGGGGCGCCTTCTTCGTTTCTGCGGTTTCTGCCATGAGTTAGCTCTCAGCCGTATCCCTTGCTTCCCGTAGTCCTTCCGACCGGAAAATCTTTCGGCGGAATTCCACGATCCGGGCTACCACCTCGTCGGCGCTCTCGCGCACCCGCAGGATCTGGCCGGTGGTCAGCGTGACGACCGTATCCGGCGTCTCCTCAATGTGTTCGATCAGATCGGAGTTGAGCACGAGCGATACGTGATTGAGTCTCGTCAACCGGATCATATGGACTCCAAGGAGCATATCGACGGAGAAGCGGGAAAGCATTAACGGGACGGCGGCTATGGGAACGGATAAGCCGGACGATAAGGGCTCTTAAGGAACTCGCCCATGCAGTTGTCGACGTTCGAAGAGGAGCGGCGGGAAGCGCTGGAGAGCGTGCTCCAGGCCATGGCCGCGGAGGGTCCGGATGCCGCCCGGTCGGCCGCCTGCGACTACCTGCTGCGGCATCTGACGCGTGCGCGATCAACCCCGCTTCAGCTCGGCCCGCAGGACCGCTCGCGCCGCGTGGTATCCACACATGCCGTGCACGCCCCCACCGGGCGGCGTTGAAGAGGAGCACAAATACACTCCGGGGAGCGGAGTCGAGTAGGGATTCAGCCGCGGAAACGGCCGCGTCAGAAACTGGGCAGCATCATTGGAGCCTCCGCTGATATCGCCGCCGATGTAGTTGGCGTTGCCCGCCTCGATCGCCTGCGGCCCCATCACATGCCGTGCGAGGATGCGCTCCCGGAAACCGGGGGCAAAGCGCTCGATCTGCGCCTCGATGGGCACGGTCATGTCTACGGTCGAACCGTTGGGGACATGACAGTAGGCCCAGGCGGTGTGTTTCCCGGCGGGCGCCCGGCTGCTGTCGAACAGGCTCTGCTGCGCCACCAGGACGAACGGCTTCCCGGATGCCGCACCGCTCGCCGGACCACGCTCTGCCGCCGCGATTTCTTCCAGCGTCCCCCCGACATGCACGGTGCCCGCGCGCGCGCACGCCGCGTCATTCCAGGGGATCGGCGCGTCGAGCGCGTAGTCGGTCTTGAAGATGCCCGGGCCGTAGCGATATTGCTCCAGCTTGCTCCGGTACGCGGAAGGAAGGCGATCGCGCGCGATGGACAGCAACTGCCGCGGAGTCACGTCCAGAAGGACGGCTCGTGCACGCGGCAGCTCCTCGAGGGACGACACGCGGCGCGAAGTGAGAATCTCGCCGCCCAACGACCGGAGGTAAGAGGCCATGGCGTCGGCAATGCGCTGCGCGCCGCCGCGCGGGAGCGGCCAGCCGACGGCGTGTCCGGAGATGGCGAACATCAACCCGAAGGCCGCGGTCATGAAGGACTCCAGCGGCAGGACCGAATGCGCGGCGAGCCCGGCGAACAGGCCGCGCGCGCGGGTGCCGCGGAACCTGGCACGCGCCAGACCCGCCGCCGAGCGGAAAGCATAAGGAGCCATGCGCGCCATGGCGAAGGGGTGGCCGTAGAGGTGCGGCGGGGCCAACAGGTCGGAGAACAGCTTCTCCCAACGGTCCACCAGGGGCTGGATCATGCCGGCATAGGCGGCGGCGTCCGGCCCCAGCGTCTTCCCGGTGGCCTCGACGGAGCGCTCGAGAATGGCCGCGCCGCCATCGTCAAAAGGATGGGCGAGAGGCGCCGGCGGGTAGATCCACTCCAGGCCGTGTTGGGCGAGCGGCAAGGACCGCAGGTAGGGCGAGCCGACGGCCATGGGATGGATGGCCGAGCAGACATCGTGCAGGTAGCCCGGCAAGGTCAGCTCCTCCGACCGCGTTCCTCCGCCGATGGCGCCGGCGGCTTCCAGGACCACGCAGGAACAGCCGGCGCGCGCCAGCATAATGGCCGCCGCCAGTCCGTTGGGACCGGAACCTACCACCACGGCATCGTAGTCGGTGCGCATTCGAATCGAGGTTTATATATGATAGACAAATCCGAGGAGGACCTATGGAAGCCCCCGTACCGTTCGGCCTGGCCGCTATCGGGCAGATCGGCATCACCGTAACGGATGTCGACCGCGCCGTCGCGTTCTACCGCGACACCCTGGGGATGAAGCTGCTGTTCCAGGTTCCCGGCATGGGCTTCTTCGATTGCGCGGGCGTGCGTCTCATGCTATCGGTCTCCGAGCGGCCGGCCGAAACCTACTCCTCGATCCTCTACTTCAAAGTTCCCGACATCCAGGAGGCTCATCGGACCATGGCCGGCCGGGGGGTCGCTTTCGAAGGCGAGCCGCACATGATCGCGCGCATGCCGGACCACGACCTGTGGATGGCCTTCTTCCGCGACCCCGACCGGAACCTGCTGGCGCTCATGAGCGCGGTGGCGAGGTAGTAGCTTTCAGCGATCGGCAATCAGCGGTCAGCTCTTCCGGCGACTCGCGCACGGCCGAGGCGGCTCAGGCTGACCGCTGACCGCTCCCCTGAAATACCGGCGCCGGGGCCAGGGGCCGGGGATTGGAAGCGCGGTGACGCGCGAGTTCTTTCGTGGCCTTTGGTGGCCCACAGGGCGGTTGTGCGGCTTTCCGGTGGTCTTTTCGAAAGGCGGCATAGAGGAACTAGTTTGGCAGGCCAGGGCTCAGGGACCGGCCGACATTTGGCGGTGACGAGGTCTTTGAGCTTGGCGACATCGAGGCGGGGGGGTGTCCATGGGGGTATAGCTCGCAGGGCGCCCGAGTGTGGTGAATCGTCTTGGCGTCTTTTTGTACGGTATTTTCGTATCGGAGTTAGGATAGGTACTTACTCGTCCTTGGGACGTCGCCGGAGGGTGGAGGTTGTGATGATGGGGTCGGCCCAGCGGTTGGGTGTGGCAGACGCCTTGGCGTGGGCGGCGCTGCTGCTTGGCATGCCGGCAATATTACCGGGGCAGTCCGTGGGTTTCGTGGAGTACCCAATCCCCACACTCGTCAGTTCCCCTGACGGCATTGCGTGGGGTCCGGACGGCGCAATGTGGTTTGCCGAGGGGTACGGCAACAAGATCGGTCGGATCGCCCCGACAGGAGTGATCACCGAGTACGCGGTGCCGACGCCCTCTAGCTTACCTCAGGGCATCGCTGCCGGGCCGGACGCCGCCTTGTGGTTCATCGAGTTCTACGGCGACAAGATCGGGCGGATCACGACGGCCGGAGTGATCACCGAATACGGCTTGGCACCGAGCAGCTCCCCTAATGGCATCGCCCAGGGGCCGGATGGCGCAATGTAACGGTGGCACGGCGCAGAACGGGATCGTTGGCGGTTACAGCTCCGTTCGGTGGCTGGGAATTTCGATCGTGCCGGCGGGGAATGGCATGGCGAGTCTGCGGATTTCGAACGTGCGGGCGGACGCGAGCGGGTTGGCTACGCTGGGCAATTTTCAGCCTGGGGCGATTACCGGTCAGGTGAGTGTTACTGGTTTGCAGGTGAGCAACGCCGTGCAGATTATGGCCAATGCCGCCGGGACGCTGGTTTTCTCGGAGAGCCAGCCGGCGCCTCAGCCTGGAGCGCAGACTCTCATTCCGCTGGTGTTTCAGGAGGCGCAGGCTAAGTCGTTTCAGGCCGGGGCGACGCGGCTCCGCATGTCGCTCAGCAACGTGCCTGCGACGTCTCAGGTATATGCTCCGGTCTATCCCATGGAAGGCGCGCGGGCGCAGTTATACTCGGCTGATGGCAGCGGATACGGCGGATCGCCGGTGTCGGGAAGTTCGTTTGCGGGTGCGTATCAGTTCTTGACACCCACCAACGGCACTGTGACTGCTACTTGGGTAGTCCTGGCGGTCGATCCCGGACTCATCGATACCTACACCTTTCCACTGCTGGTGGTGAATGCCACCAGCGGCGATGTGAGCGCGCTGCAGGTGACGGGTAGCCTGGCGCCGGTGAGCGGGCTAAGCGGGCCGAGCGCCACGGCTCCGGTGCCGCGATATCGGGACTTTTTGGCGCAGCAGAATCTGGCGTACCTGCGGGTCAATACCTTCATCGTGCCGGGGGTGGCGGGCTCCGGGTCGAACGAGGCTGCGCGGACTAAGGCCGGCTGGGTATCGCATGACGCTGCGCCACGGGCGGTCACGGTGGGATCGGATGTGGCCTATGCGATTCAGGTGGTCAACGACACGACCGACCCGTCGCAGACGGCAACCAATGTAGTGATCCGGGATAATCTGCCATCGGGTCTGGTCGTGGTCAGTTGCGCAGTCGCAGGGGGTGCCCCTTGCAGCGGGTCGAGCGCTAATGTGGGGACGCTGGGACCTGGACAGGGCGCCACCGTAACGGTGGTAGCGTACGTGGATCCGTCCTACACGGGCCTGACGGCGGAGAATCCGGTGAGCGCGACCAGCGACGCGGTGAACCTGGATCTGCTGGCCAGCACGTCCAGCAGTAGTTTGATCCTGAACGGAGTGCCGGTGACGGTGGGGAATACGCCGTCGTCGGGCAGCGGTAGCTCGCAGGCTTTCACGTTTCAGTTTTCGCATCCCGCGGGGTATCAGAATCTGGGAGTGGTGAATGTGCTCATCAACAGGGTTCTCGATGGGCGGAATGCGTGCTATCTGGCTTACGTGGTGCCGTCCAACACGCTGGTGCTTGTGAATGACGCAGGGGATGCGGGCGGATCGTACGCGGGTTCGGTAGTGCTTGGGAGCATGAGCACGATCCAGAACAGCCAGTGCACGGTGGGGCTGGTCTCGGCGCAGGGGGACGGGACAACCCTGACGCTGACGCTGAACATTACGTTCAAGCCGGGGTTCGGGGGGAATCGGATTACCTATGTAGCGGCGCGGGATCAGGGCGGGGGGAATTCGGATTGGCAGGCGTTGGGGGTGTGGCAGG
>OMOG01000138.1:224-4942 GCA_900290305.1 Candidatus Sulfopaludibacter sp. SbA4 | reverse complement strand
CAGCCGCGCAGCCTCCGACAAAAGAGGCGAGGCGATGTCGCTCACCCGCCTCAGCAACATCTACTACTATTGGCGGAAACTGGAGTTAGCCGTCGAAACCGCCAACAGCGCCGCGTCGATTGCGGCGGAGAGCGGCGACCAGCAACTTTCCGCCGCCGCTCTCGGCCAGGCGGCCAATGGCCTGCGCGACCAGGGCAAACTGGAGGAGGCCCGCGCCGCCTACGAGCGCCAGTTGGAATCCATCCGAAGCTCCGGCGACCGCAAGGCGGAGGCGTTGAACCTGCGCATGACCGCGATTCTCTACCGGCAGATGGGGGACGAGTCGCGGGCCACGGGGCTCGTCACGAGGTCGCTCGCCATCGCCCGCGACCTGAAAGACCCTTCGATCGAGGCCCCCGCGCTATACCTTCTCGGAGTTCTGGAAGACGAGCAGAAGCGCTACGACTCGGCCTTGCAACACTTCAACGCCGCTCTTCAATTGCCCGGGCTCAGCGCCATGCTGCGCGGCCAGATTCTGCGGGGCATCGGCACGGCTCACTGCGACCTGCACCACTACGACCGCTGCATCGAATTCGACAAACAGCAACTGGATACGGCCCTCGCTTCGGGAGATCCCTACCAGATCGCCTGGGGCTGGTTCAATCTCTCCTACCCGCAAACGCTTTCGGGCGACCACGCCGCGGCATACCAATCGGAGCTGAAGGCGCTCAACTATCTGCACGGCGCCCCCCACGATCCATTCGAAGAGTGGCACTTCCAGGCAGGCGTGGGGCGGGAGTTGCAGTACCTGGGCCGGGAGCGCGAGGCTATTGCGTACTATCGGGAAGCCATCGCCATCGTGGAACGGCTGCGCCAAGGCCTAGTGCCCACCGAGGAAGGCATGGCCAAGGCGGCCTCGTCCAGCTTTACCAAGGAACTCTTCGACGACGCCATCAACCTTCAGTTCACCCAGGATCCCGCGCAAGCGTTTCAGACCTTTGAACTGGCCCGCGCCCGCGCCTTCCTTTCGATCCTGGCCGAATCCAAGATCGATCTGCGCCAGGGCCTGGCGCCTTCCGAGCGCAAACGCGAGGACGACCTGTTCGCGCGCATCGCCGCCATCCAGAAAGACCTGTGGCATACGGGCCTCACCGACGCCGCGCGCCGGCAGAAGAACGCCGAGCTGGAGTCCGCGGAGAACGACCTCGAAAGCCTGCGCCTCGAGATCCGCCGCTCCAATCCGCGGCTGGCCGCCATTCAATATCCCAAGCCGCTCGGCCTGGGGCAGGTTCAGAAGGAAGTCCTCAAGCCGGGCGTGACGCTGATCGAATACTCGCTCGGCCCCGAGCGTTCCTTCGTCTGGGCGGTCTCGCGCGATCGCGTCCTGTCCGCGGTGCTGCCGCCCGGCGAGGAAATCGAAAAACTCGTGAACGCCTTCCGCAAGAGTCTCAGCGCTCCGGTATCGGGTCTCACCTCCATCGCAGCGGAAAACGAAACGCTGCGCCTCTCCGCTCAGCTTTACCGGCGATTGCTCCAGCCGGTGGAAGCCATACTGGCCGGCAGCCAGTCCCTGATCGTGGTTCCCGATGGCGTGCTCTACTACCTTCCGTTCGAGGCGCTGACGCACTCCGGCAGCACCGGATTTCTGCTCGAGCGCTTCCCGGTTTCCTACGCGCCCTCGGCCACTTCGCTCGCCGCCGTGGATGCCGCCCCGCCTGCCGACGGGAAGCTTCTGCTGGCCTTCGGCGACCCGGCTTACGCGCGGCAGGCGCCGGCCGGCGAGCGCGGACCCGATCTCGCTCCGCTGCCCTACACCCGCGAGGAAGTCAACGGAATCGCGTCCCTGTTTCCGCCGGAGCAGCGTACCGTCTACCTGGGAGCGGCGGTGCGCGAAGAGGCCGTGAAAGGCGAGTCCCTCGACCGCTATCGCTACATCCATTTCGCTACGCACGGCATCCTCGACGAGCAGCACCCCGCGCGCTCCGGGCTGGCCCTCTCCGCGGCCGCGGGCAAGGAAGACGGCATTCTCCAGGTGAACGAGATTGCCGACCTGCGCCTGCACGCCGACCTGGTGACTCTCTCGGCATGCAACACCGGGCTGGGCGAGTTGGTGTCCGGCGAGGGGATGCTGGGTTTGGTCCGTGCCTTCCTGTATGCGGGAGCGTCCAGCGTGGCGGTGAGTCTCTGGAATGTCAACGATGCCGCCACCGCCGCCCTGATGAAGGATTTCTATCGCGGGCTGAGCCGCGGCCTGCAAAGCGACCGCGCGCTCCGCCGCGCCAAGATCGAGCTGCTCCATCAGGACAACGCCGTGTGGCGCCATCCGCACTATTGGGCCGCCTTCGAACTGTGGCTTCGGTAGCACAGGCATTTCTAGACCCGTCACCGGGCCTGCCTGCGTGGCTTCAATTCGTTGATACAAATCTCCCCTTGTCATCACACCTGGTGGGACAGGCGCTTCTGCCTGCCCAACCGGTCTTTCTTAGACCGCCGAATCCGTGAGGGGATAAAATGCTCCCACGCGCAGTTCACACAGGCGGGGAGTAAACTGATGGGACCAGTCGGAGCATTGGTCGTACCGTAACATGAGGGTGCCCATGAAAAGCTCATTCCCGCGTCTCGAAGTTCTTGCGGTGCTGGCAATCCTATTGCCGTCCGCCAGCGCCCAGTTCACCCAGCAAGGCAACAAACTGGTGGGCACGGGCGCCAATGGCTTGGCCGACCAGGGCTATTGGGTTGCTCTCTCCCGCGACGGACTGACGGCGATCGTGGGCGGTCCTTTTGACGGTAGTGTAGCCCCCAATACCTCGGTTGGCGCAGCCTGGGTATTCACGCGCAGCAATCCAGGGGCGCCCTTTGCCCAACAGGGGCCCAAGCTGGCCGCCAATGATGAGGCCGGCGACCAGGGGTTGGGCGAGTCGGTGGCGATTTCCGCGGACGGCAATACGGCGATCATGGGGGGTTATACGAACGGGGACAACACCGACGGAGCGGCGTGGGTATTCACGCGCAGCAACGGCGTCTGGACGCAACAAGGCCCCAAATTGGTACCGTCCGACGTGTCGGGCATTGCCCAAGTGGGTGAGTCGGTCGCACTCTCGGACGATGGAAATACCGCGCTGGTGGGAGGCAACCAGGATAACGGCGGCGCGGGGGCAGTGTGGGTATTCACGCGCAGCAACGGTGTGTGGACCCAACAGGGCCACAAACTGGTCGGCGCCGGCGCCGCGGGCCCGGCACAACAAGGCTGGAATTTAGCGCTCTCGGCCGATGGCAATACCGCGTTGTCAGGTGGATGGGCCGACAGCAACGAAACCGGCGCAGTGTGGGTCTTCACGCGCAGCGGCGGTGCCTGGAGCCAGCAAGGCAACAAGTTGGTCGGCGCCAACGCGATTGGCCAGTCATTCCAAGGCGACGGAGTGGCGCTCTCCGCCGACGGCAACACGGCCCTGGTCGGTGGAGATGGCGACAACAACAACCTTGGAGCCGTGTGGGTGTTTACTCGAGCCAACGGGGCCTGGAGCCAGCAAGGCGGCAAACTGCTCAGCTCCGACAACATCGGTCAGGCCCATCTGGGCGGTACCGTGGCGCTCACGGCCGGCGGCAACACCGCCTTGGTGAGCGGGGCCAGGGACAACAACAGCGCCGGAGCCGCCTGGGTATTCACTCGCGCCAACGGAGCCTGGAGCCAGCAAGGCGGCAAACTGGTGGGCTCCGGCGCAGTCGGTGCGGCAAGGCAAGGCTTCGGCCTCGCCATCTCGGCGGATGGGAGCACGGCCCTGGTGGGTGGAGACCACGACACCCCCGGGGAGACGTCCTTCGGGACTACGGCATGGACGGGAGCCGTGTGGGTGTTTACCCAGCCTGTGACTCCCGGTGTGCCCGCGCCCGGCGGAGTGAGCCCGGCTTCGGGAAGCGCTTCCAGCCAGACCATGTCCTTCACCTTCACTGACTCGCAGGGGTATGACCTTCTCGGAGTGGTGAACATCCTGGTGAACAACTTCCTCGACGGCCGCAGTGCCTGCTACCTGGCCTACAGCCTGCCGTCCAACGTTCTTTACCTGGTGGGTGACAACGGAGGCGCACTCCTTGCCGGGTCGCCGC
This sequence comes from Candidatus Sulfopaludibacter sp. SbA4, assembly GCA_900290305.1. Classification (GTDB taxonomy): domain Bacteria; phylum Acidobacteriota; class Terriglobia; order Bryobacterales; family Bryobacteraceae; genus OMOG01. The sequence continues at coordinate 859 of OMOG01000138.1, read as the reverse complement.
TCAACGCACCTGGCAGCACCAGCAACAGTCAGTGCGCAGTCAGTTGGGGCGGTTCGCCAGTCACTGGCATCGGCAACACACTGACTCTGACACTGACCTTCACCTTCACCAGCGCCTTTGCCGGCAACCGCATCGTCTACATGGCCGCGCGCGACCAGTCGGCAGGTAATTCAGGCTGGCAACCGCTGGGGACGTGGCAGGTGCCCGGCGGCGCACCGGCTACCACTACGGCTGTCGTGGGCATGAATCCCGCCAGTGGAAGCGGATTGGGCCCAACCCCGTACACCTTCAGCTTCTCCGACAGCAAGGGGTTCCAGGACTTGGGCGTGGAGAACATCCTGGTCAACAGTTCGCTCGATGGGCGGCAGGCCTGCTACCTGGCCTACGACCGCCGCGTCAACGTGCTGTACCTGGTGAACGACAACGGAGATGGCCTGCTGCCCGGACAGGTGCTGGCTGCCAGCGGAACCGTCGGCAACAGCCAGTGTACGGTGGCATGGGGAGCCTCGCCGGTGACGGCCAGTGGAAATAGCCTGGCGCTGGCCTTCAGCATAACGTTCACCGCGGCTTTTGACGGCAACCGCATCTTCTACCTGGCAGCGCGCGACGTCAACGATTTGAACAACACCGGCTGG
>OMOG01000138.1:0-214 GCA_900290305.1 Candidatus Sulfopaludibacter sp. SbA4 | reverse complement strand
GACCAGGCTTTTGCTGATTCTGAAGCCACTTGATTGCACCCACGCAGCGCCGCACCCCCTGGCGCCGCATACCTGTCTGCCAGATGTGGCGCAGGCACTCGTGCCTGCCGTGTCGAGACTCGTCTCGACACCTCTTCCAGTTGTGACACACTATCGGAGGCAGGCGTCGGCATGAGTGCCCGACCCAGAGGGTACCCCGGCAGGCACGAGTGCC
>OMOG01000713.1 GCA_900290305.1 Candidatus Sulfopaludibacter sp. SbA4 | reverse complement strand
GGCAACGGCCATCAGGCCGGCGCCGGCGATCTCACCGGCTTCTCCGCCGTCTTCCGCGGCAACTTCGTGGTCACCCAAGCCGGCAACTACACCATCAACGTCACCAGCCAGGATGGCTTCATCTTCGGCGCCGCGAACGGAGCCTCGCGCGTCAGCGGCATCAATGTCAACGCGCCCGCCGCCACCATCTTCTCCCAATATCCCGTGATGGCCGCCAATAACGGCCCATCCACCAACGCCCCCGCGCCCATCGTGGTCGCCTTCCCGTCCCCCGGCTCCTACCCCTACGAGTTCGATTACAAGAGCGGCACCGGCGGCCCTCTCACTTTCACCGTCACCACCACGCAAGGCTCCTCGACTACAGGCCTCCGCCCGCTCGATTCCCTCACCCTCACCTCCAGCACCGCGACCCCCATCGCCGGACAGCCCGCCTCCTTCACCTTCAAGGCCACCGACGAAACCGGCGCCCCCATCCCCGGGCTGCCCGTCACCGTCAACGTCGCCGGCATCAATCCGCAAACCTTCAACGTCACCACCAATGCCTCCGGCCTCGCCACCGTCACCTACGTCGAGGCCACCCCCATCACTGACTTCCTGCAAGCCTCCGCCCTGGTCAACGGACTGCAACTCTTCTCCGCCCAGATCACCGTCACCTGGGCCAAGCCGGCCACTTCGCCCAATGCCCCGCAGATCACCGTCAACGGCCCCTCCTCGCTGCAACTCCCGCTAACCGGCACTTACACCGCCACCGTCACCGATCCCATCGCCCCCGCAGGCGGCGCGATCACCGTCAACTGGACCCAGACCGGAGGCCCCTCCGCCGTCCAGATCGCCTTTCCGCAACAGTTGTCCACCGTCGTCACTTTCCCTATCGCCGGCATCTATACCCTGCAAATCACCGCCACTGACTCGCAGGGCCCCAGCACCCTGACCGTCGGCCCCATCAACGTCACCGCGCCGAATACCCAAACCCTGGCGCAGGGCTGGCTCAACGGCCTCCCCAATCCGCAGTTAGTCACCGGC
>OMOG01000316.1 GCA_900290305.1 Candidatus Sulfopaludibacter sp. SbA4 | reverse complement strand
TACTTGGTGATTCGAACGCCGCTGTCATCGGCCACGAGGATGTGCCCGGGTTGCAGCCGGAATATGTTCTTGAACATGGTGCGCGGGCCGGGCACATACCGCAGCGACAGGTACATATCGAGCGATTCGGGATCCACCTCGCGCGGAATCGAAGGAAGCTCGAGTAAAGACTTGATCTCCGACGCGAAGGCAAGGAAGTGACTGTTGCGATAGTAATAGACCGGCTTCACTCCCAGGCGGTCTCGTGCCAGCAGAAGGCGGCGCTTCGCGCGGTCCCAGACGGCGAAGCCGAACATTCCGCGGAGCTGTTGAACGCAGTCGTCGCCGTATTCCTCATAAGCGTGCAGAATCGTCTCGGTGTCGGATCGGGTCTTGAAGGTGTGGCCGGCAGTCGTCAGTACGGCAGCCAGGTCCCGATAATTGTAGATCTCGCCGTTGAAGACGATGGCCGCCGAGCGGTCCTCGTTGAAGATCGGCTGTTTTCCGCCGCTCAAATCGATGATGCTCAGGCGCCGATGTCCAAGCCCCACCCGGCCGTCAATGAAATACCCTGCGTCGTCAGGCCCGCGATGGGCGAGAGCGCCGGTCATCCGCTCGATCACCGCCCGATCCACAGGGTCAGAGTCGAAGTTTACGATCCCGCAAATTCCGCACATAAGCTTTCCTCCTCCGATCCGGCATTGATCACGCCAAAATAGGGTCCCGGCTCGGATCTTCGGAAAATACTCCTGCCGCCGTGATCCAAGCCGGAGGCCCGCACTGCCAGGACCTGTTTGAGCTCGCCCTCTTCCAGCCTCAGCCAGAAGAATTCGCCGCGCAGGCGGAAGTCCTTCACTACGATTTCGGAATCGCCGGTGGAAAGGACGGCGATATCCTCGAATCCATGGTGTTCGTAAGAGCAGGCGATGCCGCTGCCGCTTTGCAGAGTCAGTTGCCGGACTGTAAGAATGCACGATTCGCCTGTTAGAAAAGTCATCGCCGCGGCTGGCACCGGTCCGGTGAAAGTGGCATTCAGAGTGGAACAGGGCTTCTTCTCGCCGTATCCGCGCGACATCCAACCTGCGATGCGCGCCTTCGTCAGAGGCTGCGAGCCGAACAGCGATACCTCGAAGTCTTCCGGGACGTGATAGTGGAAATCGAAGGTGTGCTCGCCCGATCCGCGGAAGTCGTCCACGATGATCCATTGCTCCGGCGGAATGTACAGCAGGCGGCGCCTATGGATCACTCCGTGCGGCATCCGCCGATACCCATCGTGCTCCGCCTCCACGTACTCGATTCCCGAAGAGGTGAACTCCCGCGCCACCCTGCAAGAGATCTTCGTTTTCCAGTGGAACGTGCCACCCTGTTCGGCCTGATCCCGGCCGTCGATGGTGACAGTATTATGAGCGGACGTCGACCGAAAATAACTGCGCCATTCCGGAGCGCAGTTGTAAACGAAGGTTCCGGGGTCCACCAGCAACTCCCGGCCTTGGCTGAACAGCGTAACCGACAGGGCGTCTGCGTGAGCATGAGCGCCGGTGAGCATGCCGAGCCCGCCCGAATCGAAGACCAGGTGACTCGCGAGCGGCCCCCAGCCGGAGCGTTGAACCAGGTATCCGGCCGACGGATAGTAGGTCTGCATCTCAGCCGGCTCCCGGCTTTCTAACTGGCGATAGACTTCCCAGGCATCTTGGCCGAGCATCCACAGCGCTTCCTCGGAGAAGGCGCCCGCCTGGTATTTGAAGTCTCCTCTGCGGTAGAGGATCGCTCCGAGGCACAGCCCATCCTGAAACGAGCGATAGTCCCTCTTGTCGAGCGCGAGCGCCCGGCCGCCATCGTCATCTCCGAGCGATGGAAGTGTACCGTCGGGACGCGTCAGATGCATCAGAAAGTGGAGCATGCCGCGCACTTTATGCGGCACCGGCTCCGGAAACTGGAAGCTGTTCCGCTCCGCCAGCACCAACGCTTGCAGGTAAAAATCGAGGGCATAGCAGTGATAGCAGGACGAGAGTTCCCCATACACGCCATCGTCCAAGACCTGCTTTTCCGCTGCCTCGGTCAACAGGGCGGCGCCCCGCTCCAGCCAGACGGCCGGCCGCATCCGATCCCGAAACACCAGCCCGGCAATGAAAAGCGCGGCCGCCTCGCCGATCAGATGCGTGTTAGGGCTGCTGAACACGGACGTGTACCGGTGAACATGCTCGAGTTGGGCAAAGAGTGACTCGCCGATGTGTTGGGCGGAAGCATCGTCGAACGACCGGGACGGCAGTATCGGAAAAATCGTCCACAACCAGGAGATCGCGCGGATTCCGATTTCCAGGCTGGACTGCCAGTTGATGCCGCGCTCGGGCGGATTCTGATCGATCCAGCTATTGAGTTGGGCCACGGCTTCCTCGGCGTAGCGCTCGTCACCACTCAGCAGGTATGCCTTGGCCAGCCGCGGCAAATGCTGGTGGCGGTTCAACTCGTGGATGATCTTGGGATCGCGCCCTTCGGCATCCTGCACCGGCCGGTAGTCGGCCCAATAGCGGCGCTCCCAGGTTTGCCCGGTGACCGGGTCGCGGTGCCAGTCGATCTGGCAGCCGAGGTCGGCCGGCCCGTAGCCAAGAAGTGTGACCTCGTGCCTGCAGAGCCGTTCTGCCTCTTCGACAGCCCTGTCAATCCACTGGGGGAAATTCTCGCGGACGAATGGCCGGAGGTTTTCGCGCTGGCTGCAATAAAAGCGATCCGTGGGCGCCCCGGCCAGGTAGGTTCCAAAATCCGGCTCGCAGGCGGGGTACCCTCTGGGTCCGCCTGCCCTACTTGCCTCGGCGCCAACCCGATCCAGTTCCGAATACACCTTCTCCCGAACCCTGTGCGCCAATTCGCGCGGCCTCATAGCGCTTAACCTTTTGAGCTTCTGAGTCAGTTCAGACATAAGCTGCCTTCGGAGCCATCCACCTGGCGGTAGATCTCCATCAAACGATCCATGCAGCCGGCGGCCTGTGGCAGGCTGCCTCTCTTCTCCGCCAGGGCCAGATCGACCTTGGCCACCATCTCTTCCACGTCGCCGGGTTGAAACAGAATGGCGCCTGCCGGCCGCGTGCCGACACGGCTCGCCACAACCGGGACTCCCAGCGATAGGGCCTCGCGCACCGAAATCGAATCACCATCCTCCAGCGTGGCGCGGAGAAACACGTCGCAGGCCGAGATCAACGCCAGGCAAGCATCGTGATCCACGTCTCCGAGCAGGAGAACGCCCTCCTCGAGACCCGCTTCACTGACTCGCTTCTGGGCTTCGGCTCTTTGCTCGCCACTGCCCATCACGAGGCAGCCCAACGACGGATACATACCGCGGAGACGGGCGAGACCGGCGATCAGGAGTTCGAAGCCGTACTCCGGCCGGAAAAACAGTACGGTGGAAAACAGAGGTTGATGCCGCCCGACCCACGCCCGAAGCCCCGATTCTGGCGCTGCGGGGCTCCTTGTGCCCAGAAACGCCGGCAAGACCTCCATGCGCCGCGACTCCACTCCGAGCGAAATCAGGGAGATTCTAATCTCCGGGCTGACGCAGATCACTTGCTTGTAAAGGGAGCAGGTAAGTGCCGCCAGTCTCCGGCGCCAACGGGAAGCCGTCTCCACGTAGCTGGGTAACATCCCTGAGTGCAGAGTCAGTATCGAGGCGCCGCGCAATTGTCCGGCGAGGCCGCATCCCAAGGCCAACAGCCAGCTCTTCACATTGTGTCCGTTGGTGTGCAGGTGCAGTGTCCATCCTTGCACGGCATGGCGCAGCACTGTCAGGGCGAACCCCGGGCGCCGAACGTGGTTCGTGTCCACAACGCGGCAAGTCACTCCGGCGGCCATCAATTCCCGATGGATTCCCGACACGTGCACCGATATACCTCCGTGCGGAGGCGGGCGCGGACCGATCAGCAGGACTCTCATACGTGGCCCTTGGCTTCTACCAGGCGCTGGTAGAGGTGTTCTGTCTCATGCACCGAACCTTCGATGGAGAACAGCTCCGATACTCGACGCATGCCTGCCTGACCCAGTCTTTTGGCCAGATCCTCGTCTACTAACAGGCGTTCTATGGCGGCGGCGAGTGCAGCCGAATCGCGCGGCGGCACGAGCAGGCCACTGACTCCTTCTTCGATGACTTCCGGATTGCCGCCCACCCTGGTGGCGATCACGGGGACCCCCGCTGCCATGGATTCGAGCAAGGTATTCGAGGTGCCCTCGCTCAAAGTCGGGAGCACCGAGATCGCGGATTCCGCTAACAGATCCGGAACATCGCCGCGGAACCCGGTGAACACAATCCGCTGCCCGAGCCCCAGGCGGTGTGCCTGTTCTTCCAATTCCTGTTTGCTTCCTCCATCGCCGACTACCAGGAAATATGCATCCGGAAATCTCTCCGCCACAACGATCGCCGCATCGAGGAAGTATCGCACTCCTTTCAGGCGATTGAGTCGTGAAAAGACCGCAACCAGACGGGCTGAATGCGGTACTCCCAGATCCCGCCGGAGGGCGTCGCCGCGCGTCTTCCCCACAAATGCCGACTGGGTGATACCGTTTCGAATGACGACAATCCTGCTCCGGTCGTATCCCTGTTCGACCAGATTGTCGCGGATCGCCTCGGCGTTCACCAAAACGCAATCAGCCAGGCGGCAAACCAGTTTTTGCAGGAATCTCTGCAGGGGAGTCAACAGGTCGCACGTGTTGCGGATGGAGGCCACGACGATAGACGCCCCGGCCAGCCGGGCGACCGGAATGGTAAAGACATTCGGATAGAAACCGTAGCTGTGCACGATCTGAATCAGATTCCTTCTGACGTAATGGGCCAGGCGGATGCCCTGCCAGAAGGTCTTAGGACTGTAGAGGCTGCCGATCCGAAATTCCGATCGCGGAACCCGCAGCGTTTCCAACTCAGCCAGAAGTTCGCCCGAATGCCGCAGGCACCCCAGGTGCAGATCGAAGTGAGAAGAATCGATGCCCAGGGCCAGGTTGGCGACCTGCCTCTCCGTTCCACCTATGTGGAAGTTGGTCAGCATCTGCAGCAGCTTGATTTTCTTCGACTGCATAGTTCCTGCCATTCAGGCCGCCTCGCAGGCCTGTCTTCTGGTACCCCGATCCAGAAACACTCTCGCCCAGAGCTCGAAAGAAATGAGAGTCCAGAGCTGCAGGTCGAGATTCCGTCCACGCTCGTGCTGGGCCACCAGTGCTTCGATGTAGGGCGCATTGAAGTATCCGCGTCGCTCGGCGGTCTCTCCCAACAGCAGGTCCCGAACATAGGCGCCGAGCTTCCCCCGAAACCAATAACCCAAGGGAATCGCGAAACCATGCTTGGGGCGGTCAATGATGCCGTCGGGGAGAATCCCCCGCATGGCCTGCTTGAGCACGTACTTGGTAGTGCCGTTGCGAAGGTTCATTTCGGGTGGGATGGTTGCGGCGAATTCCACCAGCTTGTGATCCAGCAAAGGCACGCGGGTCTCGATGGAGTGGGCCATGCTCATCCGATCCACCTTGGTCAGAATGTCCAGCGGCAAATAGTTCTTCACGTCGAGGCGTTGCAGCGCCGACAGCCAGTTGCCGTTGCCCGATTCCATGCAAGCGGCCTTGGCCCGCCACGGCTCATATGGCGCGAGTGACTCGAAGACATCGGGCCGGAACAGCTTTCTCAAGCCGTCGCGCGGGAACAGAGAGCACGCATCGAGATAACGCTCGGCGCCCGCGAGTGACATGTGGCGCAGGAAATTGCGTCCTCGCATCCCATCGGGCATCGTTCGGCTGACCTTTCCCAATAAGCTGCGCGCAAATGCCGGCAGTGGCGTGTAGCCTCGCTCCCGCCGCTCCACCAGGTATTTGTCGTATCCCGCAAAGAGCTCGTCCCCGCCGTCCCCCGACAGTCGTATCCCGCAAAGATCTCGTCCCCGCCGTCCCCCGACAGCACGACCTTCACACTTTTGGCCGCCAGCTTGGAAACCATGTAAGTGGGAATGGCGGAAGAGTCGCCGAAAGGCTCGTCGAGGTGCCAGGCGAGGTCCTCCAATTGCTCCAGGGCGTCCGGCCCGAGGGTCAGTTCGCGATGGTCCGTCCCGAACGCCTTGGCGACCGTGCGGGCGTGTTCCAGCTCGTTGTAGTCGGACTCGCTGAAGCCGATCGAGAACGTCTTCAGCGGGGCTTCCGTGAGCGCCGCCGCGGCGGCCACGACCGCACTGGAGTCGATTCCGCCGCTGAGAAATGCCCCCAAGGGAACATCGCTGACCATATGCAGGCGAACCGATTCATCCAGAAGCTCCCGTACCCGATCGACGAAATATCCCTCTCCCCGGCCGTAGTCCGGCTCGAATTTGAGATCCCAATAGCACTCGATGACGGGCGCCCGTCCCGGCGTCGCGGTCAGCAGATGCCCGGGCTCCAGTTTGTGGACACCCTCGATGATAGCCTCCGTGGGTGGAGTTGACAGGAACGTGAAGAGATGCGACACCGCGCTCCAGCTCAGCTTGCGCTCCACGTCCGCCACCTGCAAAATGGACTTCAACTCGGAAGCGAAAAGAAGCCTGCCGCCGGTCTCAGAGTAGTAAAGCGGCTTAATCCCCACGCGGTCCCGCGCAATGAGCAACTGTTTCTTTCGCTCGTCCCAAAGAGCAAAAACAAACATGCCGCGCAGGTGATCCACCGCCCGCTTGCCGTATTCCTCGTACAGGTGGACAATGGTCTCCGTATCGGTGCGCGTGTAGAAAACGTGCCCGCGACTCTCCATCTCCTGGCGCAACTCGCGAAAGTTGTAGATTTCGCCGTTGAACACCACCCACACAGTTCCGTCTTCGTTGCGAACGGGCTGGCGGCCGGAGGCGATGTCGATGATGCTCAGCCGGCGCATGCCGAGACCCACTCCAGTGGTGAAGTAGTAACCCTCGTCGTCAGGGCCACGGTGGGCGATGGACATACACATATCCCGCACTTCCTGTTCGAAAACAGGCTTGCCCTCCAAGCTAACGATGCCGGCAATTCCACACATAGTCGGTGTCCGCTATCCCCTTTCGTAATTCAACGCCAGTCCTGTGGCGATCCGCGTCTTCCGCACCCACCCGGCAATCGCCAACCTCTCGCTCTCATTCAGCAGCTCGAAACGCCAAACAAGTGACCGCATAAGCCACCCCCGTCACCAGGATTGAAGGGAGAGGTGACATATGGATCTGCGACTTGACTGCCAAAACGACCGCCACCCCGCACACAGCCGCGGCTAACAGAGCACCCAAACCGCGCCACGGCAGTAGATCGCCTGCGCCGACTGCCAGGAGTCTCTTCATCCGGACCAGCGCCCCTGCCTTGAAGAGCACAGTTGCCACCACGGTCACCATCGCCGCGCCGAGCAGGTGAAACTCGCCGAGAGACCATCGGATCAGCCCCGCGATAATCGCCAGGCGCATCAAGTTCAGCAACAGCAGGAATCGAGTCTGCGCGAATACGCGCATCACGCCATCCACCTGCAAAGTCGTGAGCAGGATCATCGCGGACCACACCATGAAGATGGGAGCGCTCGCTGCGTAGCGCCCAGTGAACAAAAACACGATGAACTCCCGGGCGTCCACCATCAGAAATGCAGCCAACGGAAAGAACAGCAGGGCGAGCTTCCACGTGGTGTCGTGCCAGATGTGCAACACGGCTTGCTTCCGCCCCTCCGCCAGGCGCTCCTGCATTTTGACCATCATTACGTCGCTGGTCGGCGACGCCGCGAAATCGACCAACGGAATCTGCAGGCAACCCACAGCGAAAATGGCGAATGTGGCGGGATCGAACAGGTGAGACACCACGTACTGGGGAAGACTGGCTTGGACGATCTCGACGAGAACCGCCAGGCCGAAGGGGAGAGCATACGCCAATTGGCTCTTGAGCAATGCCCGGTCCGGCCGGAGACTGCCGCGGAATTCCCGGCGCAAGTAGAAAAGCATTACAGCGGCGCGGAGGAAAGCCAGCAACACGGCGGCTTTCAGGACCCACTCCAGTTGCCGGAACAACAGAGCGGGCACGATAAAGGCTGCCGCCCGCGCCAGGTCTGAGAAGGCATACGAGGCCGAGGCCCATAAGTACCGGCCGCGGGAGATCAGCACAATCTCCAGCGCCATGGCAAACATCGTCAGGCAGATATACAGGCCGATCCAAGGCAAGTAGTGGGACAGCTCGTTGTTGCTGAGCCAGTGACTCAGCTTCGGCGCTGCAATGACCAGAGCGCTTAGGCAAACGAGGCCGGTAGCCGTGAGGAACAGCAGAGAGTTCGCCACATACGGACCCGCCAGACGAGGCGCCCGGGGAAGAAAGTAATACAAACTGGATGCCATTCCCAGTTGGGCGACGGAATACACGCTGCCCCAGATCAGAAAGAGCTGTTTATAAGTGCCGAACTGCGCCGGGTCGAAGATCCGCGCCAAGACCAGCGGAATAAAGAATGTAGCGGCAAAGGCGACGGTTCGTCCGGACATCAACAACAGGGCCGGCTTGAAGACCGAGTCGGTTGCCGGGGCAGGGCAAACACTGACTGTTCTTTCGGAGGCGATTATCGGTGCGGCAGCCATCAGCCTTCTCCTTGAACCCGCCTGGCGGACGACACCATGCCGAGCAGAATATATGGAAACCAGGTCAGTACGTATCCACCCGACAGCCCGCAGACTACAAATCCCCACACGGCGATTTCCAGACCGGCGCCCAGATTCGCCATGCTCCGCCGCGATTTGTCCAGGGCGAGTTTGCGCGCGTAATAGATGCCGAATCCCACAAACAACGCAAATGGGATGAAGCCTAGAATCCCCGTCTCCCCCAGTGGCTGAATGACGGTGTTATGGGTTACTAAGGCGCCGCGGGAATAGAGGTCGTTGGGCGCATAAAGCGGCCAGGCAATCACCGAACATCCCAGTCCTACACCGAGGAGGGGATGATCGGCAAACATGGCTAGACCGGCGGCGGAGGTTGCCAGCCGCTGCCGAAAGCTGACATCGCCATTGAGGCCGGAAAAGTCTTCTCCCCGTGACCAGTACTTGCCGCCCAGCACGAGGCCTGCCGCCACCAGGGCTACCAATACGGCCTGGAGCCAGATACTTCGCTTCCGCCAGGCATAGAGTCCAACTACCGCGGCCAGCCCCACCAGTCCGCCGCGTGAGAAGGTGACGAAGATTGCGCCAATGTAGACTATCGAAATCCCCAGCAGCGCCAGGCGCGGAAACAGGCCGAGACCGGTCGCCAGGAATGCCGCGATAGGCACGAGGATGACCAGGCTATAAGCAACCTCGTTGGGGTTGGCAAAGATCCCCAGCCAGGAGGCCCGGCCCTCGGTTAAGTTGCCCTGTAGGTAGTGTTGCAACGTGCCGGCGGCCGGTATCAGTCCGCAGATGACGATGGTCCACATCACGCCCCGCAGGCGGCGCTCGGTATTTGCGCAGTTGGCAATGAAGAAATAGACCAGGGCCATCTTCACCAGGTCGGAGAGGGATTCGGCCGCCTGGCGCGGCCACAGCGCAGTCAGGCAAGACAGTGCTGCGGCGCCCACAAAACCCAACAGGAGAGTTCCTTCGGGCCAGGCGAAACTGAGAGTCCTCCGCCCGAACATGGTCTCCACAAGCAACATTACGAGTGCGGCCCCCGCTACGACCGCGGCGGGGCGGACTACCTCTGTCGCCGGCAGCACAAAGGGCAGATTCGCGTAAAGAAGAAAGAGAAACGTGAGCAGCAGCCAGTAGGACACCGGCGCCCCTGTGGTGGCGGTGGCGCTCTGCTCCGTGAAGCGGATTTGAGAAATGCCGGATCCGTAGAACAGTGGCTCGACGCGGGATCCGCTATCGCTGGGCATTTCCGCCCTCCCGACTGACTCGATGGCGCTGGCGGCATCCGCTCACCACATCGAACGCGCGGTGGACCTGGCAACTCAAAATGGGAGCCGAGAAGGCGCCGCGGAAATCGAGACAGGATTTCTCCCAGAGAAGGGTCCGCGGTATTGTCAGATGGGGGTGCCCGTTGTCCCGGTGGCTGCAAACGGTGTAGCCAAACCGATAACCCGCGTTCGCCACCGCGCTCACCGAGGCGGTGTTGAACTGCCCGCTGGGGTACGCGAAATGTCGAACGCCCGTCCCCAGTCTCTTCTCGATCTCCTCCCGGGAGCCTGTCACTTCGTCCGCTACCCGCTGTCCGCTCTCGTTGGTCATCATCACGTGAGTCTTGGTATGGGAACCGATCGTCATGCCGGCTCGCCGGACTCTGTCGAGCATCTCCCACGTGAGGGAGTAGAAAGGTTTCAAAGTGTCTTCCGAAATCGACGTTTCGGTTTCCAGGGCATCTACGACTCTTCGTAAGCTCTCTTGAGGCAACGCTTCGAGCAGCTCTCGAGTGGCCTGGAATGGAGTGGCTGCAACTATGTCCCCGATAACGATGCCGAAACGCCGCAGCGATCCTGCCAGTTCGCCCGGCTCCCAGGGGCGCGCTGCGAATCGCCTCGCCAGCAGAAGATAGAGCTTATCGTGGATCTGCACGCCCGTAGTACTCACCAGGTCGCTCACCACAAATACCGCCGCGGGAATGCCCTTTTGCCTGAGGAGCGGGAACGCGTGGTCGTAAAAATCGCGGTAGCCGTCATCGAAGGTGATCGCCGCGATCGGGTCGCTGGCGCCATCGTTCCCATCGAGCCGTGTGCCCAATTCATCGAGGGAGACGAATCGGAAACGCCGGCCGATCCAATCCAGATGCCGTTCCAGCATTTGCCGGCTCACCAGCATGGAGGGGATGGAGGTGGCGGCACTGTCCGCAAAATCTTCCACTACCCGGTGATAGCCGATCACCACCGGGACGCGTCTCGATCCTCCGGCCGGGCCAAAGACCGAGCCGACAATCCTGTCCATGCCTGTGCGGCTCAAGGCTTCCGCGGTTCCGGTCTTGATCCAGCCTCGAATCATACGGGCTTTCTCCTCGGTAGGCTCGTCAGCGCCCGCCGGGCAATCCTGCGAGAAGCCCGCTCCAGTTCCACTGACCGCCGGCAGATGCGTCCCAGGCCGCCCGGCGGGTATAGCTCCACTCGGCTCAGTTCCCGGCTCGCGCGGCTCCAGTGTGATTTGTACTCTTCGTCACCGTGCAACAAATCGTACTCCTCCGCCCGTTCCTCGATAGCACTTTTGATGCCAAGACCCATCGCGACCAGACCGACGCTCTGCTTGCGATAAGCGGGATCGAAACCCGATTGGTAGAAATAGAAAGTCCGGCCATACAAGAACCCATACAGACACGCAGCCGGTTTCCGATCCAGGCGCAAAACGTAAAGCCGCAGCCATCCCCGCCGAAGCGCGAGCTGGCTGAATTCGCGATGGAAGGCGACCAGGCCCGCGGTATGGAAAGCATCCGACCCTCCGCGGTCGCGCCATCGCATGTTGTGCAGCTCCATCGCCAGGTCTATCGACTCGTTGCACTGCTCTTCAGAGTGGACCTGCTCGAATTGCACACAGTAGTCCCGGTTGAGGCGCTTCCACTTGCGATGGAAGTTGTAACGATGCTCCGCCCCCAGGGTCGCCAGGTAGGCCTCCCAGGACACGCCCGCCAGAGGAATGAAAGGGCATGTGTTGGTTACGGTCTCCGTGGCGGTCCAGTTCCTCTCGCTCAGGTCTGCGGCGATTCCCGCGGCCGCGCAGCTTCCCCGCCGCAGTTGTGTCCAGTCGAGTACCAGCCGTTCATCCGCCAACCTCGAAGCGAATGCCTCGCGAGCCTCTGATTCGTAACCGGTACGGACTATGAAATCCAGATAGTCGGAGCCCACGCACCCATTGCCCAGAAACTCCAGCACCCCAAGCGGACGGCGGCGCCACAGACTCGGAGGCCGCAGCCCGAAAGGCGCCAGTGCGACGAGCCTTCCCCCACAGCGGACGGCAAGGATTGCGAGTTTCCGGTCCCCGGCCAGGTGCTTCCACCAGGTAAAGAGCCATTCCCAGGTCAGAAAGAGACAATCGGAGTCGCTCTCTTGCAGCAGCTCATCCCACTCACCCTGCAGCGCCTCGAATCCCGGCACATCCACGACTCTCTCCACCGTCGTGAGAGAGTCGCGTGCCAGCGTCTTTGTGATGGTAGCGGTCATGATGCCAGCCGTAAGTCCAAACGCAGCACTTGGTCCGCGATGTATTCCACTTGGGACGGTCCGACGTCCTGGTGAATCGGCAGTTCCAGCACGTGCGCCCGCAGATATTGCGCCTCAGGGCCGCTGTCCTGCTCCGCCAGCGGGCGGACCTCGTTCCAAAACTCCACCGCTCCGATACCCCGCTTCCACAAGGCTCGGGCTACAGCTTGTTTGTCCCGGACCAATATAGGAAAGAACAGCGGGCAGACGCCTTCGTCCAAGTCTTCCCGCAGCATAGTCACCCGGCCCTGCAATTTTTGCCGCAAGAGCAAAAAATTCTCCCGTCGCTTCCGGCGGATGCGGCCATAGTCAAGCCGCTTCATCACCGTATTACAGACGGAAGACATGGCAATATTGACGTCGCCAACGTCCCACCCGATGTTACCGATCGGTACCTGCCGTACGTCGGCCGACCGCAGCATCCGGCCGAAGGCCCTCTTGATTCCGAACAAGACCTTGCCCATGAGATCGGCGCGCGACCGTACGGCTTCCAGGGCCAGTTCGGCGCTGCGGCCGATGGCCGTCGTTTGCGGGCAACCGCGCAGTTCCAGGCCCGCCAGCTCTCCCAGAATGTTGCGGTTCTGCACCAGCAGACCGCCGTTTGGCACGGGCAGAGTCTTGTACAAGCAGAAAACCGAATAGTCCCCGGACGCGCCGAGCGGCTTGCCCTGCGGTTCGCTGAGCAGAGAAAGAGCGCAATCTTCGATCAGGATGCTGCCTCGCTCCCGGCATAGGGCCGCGATCTCCTTCATCGGCTGCGGCCATCCCAGGTAGTGAATCACGTAAATGACCCGAGGATTCAGCTTGGCCAGGCGCGCGAGCGCGTCCAGATCCGGCTCCAGGTTGCGGAGGATCGGATAGTAGACGATGGTAGCTCCGGCCGCCCGGATCGCAGAGACTTCATTGCCGCTGTGATAGTCGGGTACCAGGACGATGTCACCCTTCTTGAAAGCCAGCGCCCGGAATAAGTGATAGATGCCGCTGCGGGCCACGCAAAAGGCCAGCCGATTCGCCGCGTTCAGCGGATACGGCAAATTCCCATCGGAGTGGGATTGCAGAAACTCAAACGGTGTTAGTCCCGGCCAGGATGAGATGTACATGGTATCTCTCAGTCCTCCCTTCGAACGCCGCTAAGCGGCCAGTAGGAGGCCACTCGCTGAATGAGTTGCCCTACACGACGAAGGCCGGGCCGCTTGAGCAATGGAACAAGCTGGAACTTGACGAGATACAGAAAGCGTCCCTTGAAGGTTGCGGAAAAGATGAACAGCCAGAAATACCGATTGACTTGCCGGGCCCAGCATTGCTTCCAGTCGGCCTCCGCGCCCAGAAAGTCGTACTCCGTCACACCTTGCTCGAAGGCGTTTTGCAGAACCAGACAGAGAAGCAGATTCGAAGGAGAGAATCGCGAGTAGACCGGATCGTACCCCACTTTCAGCAGATGAATCCGGTTCTTGTAGCAGAGACTGTAATCGAAGGCCACTCGCGTCGAGCCCGCCTGCAGGAAGTGCAAGCACATCCAACCGCGCTCAGCCGCCCGCCCGGCCAGCGTCGAATAGAACCTGGAGACGGCTGGATCGCAGGAGATGGCGGTCTGAGCTTCACCCTTCCAGGCCGCAGCTTCCAGTCGCAAGCCGTCTTCCAAACCTTCCACCAGCCCCTGGCCCGAGGCGATCGTTTCCATCTCCACCGGTCCTGCCGCCTTGAGGCGCTTAAATCGATTGCGCAGATTCGAGCGATGCTTTGTGGCCAGACTGTCGAAGTACTCGTCCCAGGATGAGCGGAGTGGCACGTAAGGAGACGAGTCAGATGCCCAGACTCCGGTTCGACAATCGTCCGATGCCGCCAGCTTGGGAATTTCCTCCAGGGTTGAACACCCCTCCGGCAGTTGGCAGAGTTGCACAAGGTCCCAACCCTGGTTCCGTGACAGATGATCCCAGATGGCGCGATAGACCTCTTCCCGCCGCTCAGCGATGAGGAAGTCCGCGCACGGAACATGCGCATTGTAGAAGAACCCCAGCCGCCGCACCTTGACTCCCCACATGCGGATTGGCGTCAAGATCATCGGAGCGATG
>OMOG01000314.1 GCA_900290305.1 Candidatus Sulfopaludibacter sp. SbA4 | reverse complement strand
CAGGGGCCGTCGGGAGGGCTCAAAATCCGCATTTTTCACCCACACGATTTCACGAAGACCCCAGTATTCTTTCGGCCTGCAGCGCCGCTTCTTCGGTGACAAGGGCGTGCTGATCGACGCGTCTTACGTCGGCAGCATCACCGATCACGACACCATGGCTTATAACATGGATTACCTGCCGATGAACGTGTTCCTGCAAGGCCAGGCCGTATCTAACTACCTGGACCGGACGGTGCCTAATCCTTTCTTCGGAATTCTGCCAGCCAATACTGCCCTGGGCTCCGGCGTGACGATCGCCGCGAAACAGCTCTATTTCCCATTTGCGCTGTTCAACGGCATCACCATGAGCACCAACCCCTGGGCCAGGTACCGCTACGATGCCCTGCAGCTCCGGGCGGAGAAACGCTTCACGGGCGATCGCGCCTTCGGCGGCGCACTGACTATGGTCTTTGCCTATACCTTCTCGAAGAACTTCCAGACTGCCAACCGGCTCAATAACTGGGACCTTTCCGAAACGCCCGTCCACGAGCTGGTGAGCTACGACAAGCCGCAGAACCTGTCCCTGAGCGGCATCTGGGACCTGCCGTTCGGCAAAGGCCGACACTATCTGACAGGCGCGAGTAAGTTCGTGGACGGCGTGATCGGCGGCTGGACGCTCAACCTGATTTACCGGTATACATCGGGCATTCCCGTTTCCGGCATGGACGTGGTCTTCTCCTGCAGCGATCTCTTCGTCGCCGGCCAGGTGCACGACCAGTGGTTCAACAACACCAAGTCCTGTTACAAATCGCGCGCCGCCTACACCCTGCGCACGGCGCCCGACCGGTATCCCTGGCTGCGGCAGATGGACAATACCACCGTGAACCTGGCGGGCTCGAAGACCTTCCAGCTCAGCGAGCGGCGCTGGAGGCTCAACCTGAGAGGCGAGGCGTTCAACCTGTTGAACCATCCTCTCTACGGCGCGCCGGACACCGGCTACCAGGACGCGCGCTTCGGCATGCTGCCCGTCGGCCAGCAGAACTTCCCGCGCCTGATCCAGGTATCCGCCAAAGTTCTCTGGTAAGGCCGGTGCTTTTTTGTGCCCCTGCATACAGCAATGCGCCTCCACCTTCGGGTAGACTGGAAGGACGTTTTTATGCGGACGCAAACCGACCTGGCCCGCGCGCTCACGACGGCGCGCGAGCGGACCGACGAGTTGTTCCGGCTCGTCCGCCCCGATTCTCTCTATGAGCGCCCCATCCCGGAACGCCATCGCATGGTCTTCTACATCGGCCACCTGGAAGCCTTCGATTGGAACCTGATCGGCCGCTATCAACTCGACCTGCGCTCCTTCCAACCGGAGTTCGATCGCCTGTTCGCTTTCGGGATCGATCCGCCGCCTGGCCAACTCCCCGCGGACCAGCCTTCCGACTGGCCGGCCCTCTCGGAAGTCGAGCGATACAATCAGCGCACACGCGATGAAATCGACGACGTGCTCGAAGAGGTACCAGAGCAATTGCTGCACGTAGCCATCGAACACCGGCTCATGCACGCCGAGACCTTCGCCTACATCCTGCACAACCTTGCCTATGAGCGCAAGGTCCCGGTAGCACAGGCCTCCAGGCCTGTGTTGTGTTCACCAGAACCTGATCTCTCCCGCTTCATCGAAATCCCCGCCGGCGAAGCCCGCCTGGGCCGCACCGCCGAAGAAGGCTTCGGCTGGGACAACGAATTCGAAGCTCACACCGTCGAAGTCCCCGCCTTCTCGATATCCCAACACAAAGTGACCAACGGCGAGTACCTGGAGTTCGTCCGCGCGGGCGCCGAAGCGCCCTTCTTCTGGACGGAGCGCGACGGCCGGTGGTTCTATCGCGGCATGTTTTCGGAGACCCCGCTGCCCCTCGATTGCCCGGTCTATGTCACGCACCGCGAGGCCGAAGCCTACGCCCGCTGGCGCGGCAAGTCGCTCCCCACCGAGCCCCAGTTCCACCGCGCGGCCTGCCTTCCGCCCGCCTCGGGCAATTTCGACTTTCGCCACTGGGACCCGATCCCGGTCCACGCCGACGACATTCGATCCCACGCCGGCCCTGCCCAGATGTTCGGCAATGGCTGGGAGTGGACCTCCACCGTCTTCCAGTCCTTCCCCGGCTTCCAGCCGTTCCCGTTCTACACCAACTACTCGGAGCCGTTCTTCGATGGGCAGCACTACGTCCTGAAGGGCGCGTCTCCGCGCACCGCGGCCTGTTTCCTGCGGACCTCTTTCCGCAACTGGTTCCGGCCGTCCTATCCTTATCTGTACGCCACCTTCCGAATGGTTGAATCCTGATGTCCGCGCCGGCGCTCGACAACGAATTCGCGCAGGATGTGCGTGCGGGCCTCACGCGCCGCGGGCAGAAGACGCTTCCTTGCAGCTATCTCTATGACGACGTCGGCTCGGCGCTCTTCGAAGCCATCACCTACCTGCCGGAATACGGCCTTACGCGCGCCGACGCCCGCGTGATCCAGATGCACGCCGGCGACCTGATCGAATCCCTGCCGCCGAACCTCATCACCGCGGAGCTGGGCAGCGGCAGCGGATCGAAGACGCGTGCAATCCTGGAAACCCTCCGCGACCGCGAGCCCGCGGTGTATTATCCCATCGACCTCTCCGTGACGGCGCTGGAGAAGTGCGCGCAGGACCTCGGTTCGCTGGCCGCGGTTTTTCCGATGAGGGCCGCCTACCTGGAGGGCCTGCGCGAAGTAGCCGAGCGCCGCGCGCCCGGGCAGACGCTGCTGGTGCTGTTCCTCGGAAGCACCATCGGCAACTTCGAGGCGGATCGGGCCGTCGATTTCCTCTATGCCATCCGGCAATGTCTCCAAGCCGGCGACGCCCTGCTGCTGGGCACCGACCTGGTCAAGCCCGTGGAACAGTTGCTGGCCGCCTACGACGACCCCACGGGCGTCACCGCCGCGTTCAACCTGAACCTGCTGGCGCGCATCAACCGCGAGCTGGACGGCGATTTCGATTTGCGCCAATTCGAGCACGTGGTGGTTTACAGCCAGGAGGCGCAGCGGATCGAGATGCACCTGCGCTCGCGCATCCGTCAGACTGTCAGGATTCGTAAAGCCGGCCTGGTGGTGGAATTCGAGCCCCACGAAACCATCTGGACGGAAGCCTGCCACAAGTTCCGGCCGGAGCAGGTCTGCGTGATGGCGCGGGCCGCGGGCTTCCGCCTCTCCGCGCAATGGGTCGATGAGGAGTGGCCCTTCGCCGAGAGCCTGCTGGTGGCGGGGTAGCGGCTGTAAGACCACTCCCTTGCTCGCCAACGGCGAGGGACGGTCGTGGCTCCGATCAGAGCCGCGCGCGTCAGCAAGCGGTCACATCTGGCTCTACAGGTCGATGTCGCGCTTGGGCGGCTCCAGGTCGGGGTTTTCCTTGGCCCGCTTGAACAACTCGTCGAACTTCTTTTCCAGCACTTTGCCGTGCGACTTCTCGGCTTCAAAATTCTTTTGGAAAAGCTCTTCCCGGCGCGCGCCGGCGCCCTTGAGCTTGGCGACCTCGGCCGCCAGGTCCTCAATGGGCTTCGGCCTTTCTTTCACCGTGTGTGCAATGATTGCGCGGGTCTCCGGATCGATCTTGAGCATTGCCTCGCAGCACGGGCAGGCGACCTCGAACATACCTTTGACCATAGCTACTATCGTACAGCCCAGGAAGAGACGATTGTGAGGATTTTGGGGAGATTTAGAAGAGTTTTATGCGAGGTGACTGGTTAGGTGAGAGGTGGCAGCGAGGGTCAATCGTCTCTCCGTCGGGCTGTGTTAGGTTAGTCACGCACTCTCTTAAGCAATCGTCTTACCAAATCGCAATCGCCTTTAAAACCGAATCCGCCGGCCGTAAAGCGTGCAGCCGTGTAAAGAAAATAGGCACGCACTGTCCACGTACATACCGAAAGCCTACATAGTACTGCCCACCTGCTGGTAATTATTTCTGCGGCTGCGCCGGAGGCGCCGGAAGCGGGCTGGGCGGACGCGCCACCACCCCGCGGACCGCTTCATCCATCGAGATGTTGTTGTTGTTCAGGATCTGGCCCGTGGACCGGTCCAGCTCCACCTTCGCCCTGGCATAGGCAGCCTTGGCCGCCACTTCGTTGGACTGCGCCGCGGTCAGCGCCTGCTGGTCCTGAATCACGTTTAAGATGGTGGACGCGCCCAACGCCAGTTTCTTCTGTTCGGCATCCAGCGTCTGGGCCTGCAGGACAGTGGCCTTGGCGGCCGATTGATACTGCGCCCGCGCCTGCGTCAATCCGATGACGGCGTTCACGACGTCCAGGCGCACCTGGTTTTCGAGCCGCGTCAGGCCGAGCTGCTGCTGCCGCAACGTCAGCTCATCGTTGATCACCTGGGCCTGCGCCGAGCGGTTCCAAATCGGGATGTTGAGGTTGAAACCGAGCGAATAATTGGGGAAATTACGCTGGAAGATCTGGGTGAGCACCTGCCCATACCCGCCGACAAAGAACGGATTGTTGCTGTGCACCGTGCCGGGGGGCGCGGGCAGCGTATTCGGTTGGCCCGCCAGGGCGCCGTTGCTCACGGCCGCCACCGCGTCCAGGGTCGGCAGCAGGGAGTTCTTCGAGCCCCGGATGGTGAGCGCCTGGTTCTGAAGCTGGATGCGGCTCTGCGCCAGCTCGGGACGGGCGGAAAGCGCCATGGCGGTCAGGTCCTGGATCGGGTTGATCGGCTCCACATCCGGGATATTGATCTGGTCGGTGGTAATGATATGGGCGTCCGCGACCGCGGGGCTGGAGACGCCGGTCCTACTGAGCGCGGTCTTGAGAATGCTCTCCTCCTGGAGCACCGAAGTCTGCGCGATGGTGAGCTGCTGCTGTCCGGCGGCGATCTGCGCCTCGGCCCGGGTGACCTCGATGGGCGCCAGGGTTCCCACCTCGACCTGCCGCTGGTTGTCCTCGTACAATCGTTGCGCGGCCGCCACGGCATCGCGCGCCACGCGCACATTTTCGTTGAACGCCACCAATTCCCAATACAGCTCCATCACGGCGGCAACCGTGGTTTCCACCTGAAGCTTCAAGGTCAGGTCGGAAACCTCGCGGTTGCTCCTGGCGATGCGGATCTGGCGGGAGTTGACCGCCGTGCCAAATCCCTGCAACAGGTGTTGCGTAATCGAAATGCCCAGCGAGGAAGTAGTGGAGGGATTGAAGTCGTTGCGGACGCTATTGCTGGTGGTGGAGTTGTTGTTCAGGCCCAAGCTTACGGCCGTGCCGGTCAGGAAGCTTTTTTGAATCGCGAAGTCCGAGATATCCTGTTTGTTGATCAGAGAGTTGGTGCCGGTGGTAAACGCGCTGCTTTGCGGCGTTGTCAGGTGAGACCAGCTCAGATTGCTGGTGAGCGCCGGATCGAGATTGGGAATGGCCGGCCCGGAGGATTGCAGCACGCTCCCGCCAACTGCCGATGCCGTGGCGGCGCTGGCCTGGGACGCGGCGTTCTGATTGGTGCCCGGCGTCGTGCCCGACGTGCTCACGGTGGCGCCCGCCGGGCCGGCGGTCACGCTGGTGGAAACGCCGCGGGCGAATCCGCCGGCCTCTGCCTGCAGCACGGCCGCGTCGGCCAGTTGGGGACCGTAGCGCTGGATCGCGATGTCCAGATTGTTCTCCAGCGCGAGCGCGATGGTGTCCTGCAGCGAAAGGTACAGGTTGCCGCCCCGCAGCAGCGCGTCCAGGCGGCCCGAATTCGCAACCACGGGAGGCTCCACGGACTTGGCACGGTACGGATACGTAACCTTCCGATAGACCCCGTGGGGCTGGCTCATCGCCGGTTGCGGGTTGTCCTGGCCGGATGGACCGGGTGTGCCCGGCTTGTCGTTATCGCGGGCATTGACTCCCGCGGGAGCGAGCATCAAGAGCGTGCATAGCAGCGCTATGTAGGGTTTGGTTTCATGCATGGGA
Source organism: Candidatus Sulfopaludibacter sp. SbA4 (assembly GCA_900290305.1). Taxonomy (GTDB): domain Bacteria; phylum Acidobacteriota; class Terriglobia; order Bryobacterales; family Bryobacteraceae; genus OMOG01. The sequence goes on along the minus strand of OMOG01000314.1, from coordinate 16,098 downwards.
ATTTCGAATTCAATGGTATAGTACGGGTTTGTGACGCCGCAAGCCGAATCCGTCCTGGAGCTGTTCCGTTCGACGGGCGCATATTTGCAAGGGCATTTTCGCCTCACCTCGGGGTTACACAGTGCCGAGTATTTGCAGTGCGCGTTGGTGCTGCAACATCCCGCGGCGGCGGAAAAGCTGGGACGGCTGCTGGCGCAGGAGCTGCGCAAAGTCGCCGGCGAAAAAATCGGCCTGGTGGCCGCTCCCGCGCTGGGAGGCCTGATCATCGGCCATGAAGTGGCGCGCGCGCTGGGAACCCGCCTGATTTTCACAGAACGCGATACGGCCACCAGGAAGATGGCGCTGCGGAGAGGCTTCGTTGTCGACCCGGGCGAAACAGCGGTGGTCATCGAAGACGTCATCACCACGGGCGGCAGCACCCTCGATGTCATCGAGATTCTCAAGGCGGCGGGCGCCAATGTCTTGGCGGCGGGTTCCATCATCGATCGCAGCGGCGGCCATGCCGACGTGGGCGTCGAGCGCGTGGCGCTGGCCACGCTCCAGGTAGCGGCGCACTATCCGGAAGTGTGCCCCTTGTGCCAGATCGGCATCCCGGTGGAGAAGCCCGGCTCGCGCCCAGTCTGATGCGACGCATCAAGATTAAGCTGGCCTACGACGGCAGCGCATTTCACGGTTGGCAGGTGCAGCCGGACCTGCCGACCATTCAAGGAGTGCTCGAGCAGATCGTTTCCGCAATCGAAGGGAAGGCGGTGCACGTGGCCGGATCGGGGCGCACGGACGCGGGGGTGCACGCCCTGGAGCAGGTGGCGGCTTTTAGCATCTCGAACCCGATTCCGCTCCTCAATCTGCGCCGGGCCGTCAACCGGCTGTTGCCGCACTCGATCCGCGTGCTTTCCGCGGAAGAAGTTCACGCCGAATTCCATCCGCGCTTCGATGCCCAGGCCAAGACTTACGAATACCGAATGTTCCGGGAGGAAGTCTGCAGCCCTTTCGAGTGGCCCTACGTACATCACTACCCCTACCCGCTGGACGAAGACCGCATGATCCGGCTGGCTGCGGCCTTTGAAGGGGAGCACGATTTCACGGCCTTCGCCGCGGCGGACGATCGCGATGCCGAAGGAAAATCGAAGGTGCGGCGCGTGTTTTCTTCCATGCTGGAAAGACCCCCGGGAAGGCTGGTCTACCGCGTCCGCGGCAGCGGATTCCTGAAGCACATGGTACGCAATATCGTGGGCACGCTCATCGAGGCGGGCAAGGGGAACATTAACGATTTGACGGTGCTGCCTTCGAAGTCCGGACCAACAGCGCCGGCCAAGGGGCTGTTTCTGGTGAGCGTGGAGTACTGAGTCTTTGGCCGCGAATGTTATACCAATGTAGGTATAATGAACGGAGATGGACAAACCTCCGTCCCTGAAGCCGCTTTACTGGGTGCAGCCACGCCCAAGACCGATATCGATCTGATCCGTGAGCGTCTCAAAGTTGCGGAGCAGATGGCTAAGGAGCTATCGCGATGAAGAAACAGCGAGTCGTGCGAGGCATTCCCGTCGAGGAAGGCTCAGGGAATGTATATACCGACCTCGGGTATCCGGACAGTGAGAGCATGTTAGTTAAGGCCCAATTGGCAGCGAAGATCGCCGAGATCCTGCAGAGGCGAGCGCTCACGCAGGCGCGAGCCGCGGAGGTCCTGGGGTTAACTCAGCCCAAGGTTTCCGCCCTGTTGAAGGGGCAGTTTCGCGGGATTTCGGAGCACCGTTTGTTGGAATGTCTGACCCGTTTGGGCCGGGATGTCCACATTGTGATCAAGCCGGTGCCCAGGAGCCGGTCGACCGGCCGACTGACGCTTTCCGTGGCATAGGGTCGCCGGAGAACGCCGCGCCAGATCGCGGCTGCCGGAAGCCCTAAGCGGCGCTATACTGGGCCGTGACCGCGCGCGAAATCATTGCCGCGCTGGAATCTCACGCCAACCCGGCGAATGTGGCGGGGATGGCGCGGTACGGAATCAATCCGAAGGGGACGCTGGGAGTGACCATTCCGCTGATCCGCGCCCTCGCGAAGAAGGCCGGCCGCAGTCACGATCTGGCCGCCGAGCTGTGGGAATCGGGTGTCCACGAGGCGCGCATTCTGGCGGCCCTGGTGGACGACCCCTCCCGCGTGACACGCCGCCAGATGGACCGGTGGGTTCGAGACCTGGATTCCTGGGACGTCTGCGACCAGGTCTGCTCGAACCTCTTCCGCTACACGCCGTTTGCTTTTGCCAAGGCCGGGGAGTGGGCGCGCGCCCGGCCGGAGTTCGTGCGGCGGGCCGGATTCTCGCTGATGGCGGGCCTGGCGGTGAAGGCCAAGGACGCCTCCAATGCGCAGTTCGAAGCGTTTTTCCCGCTGATTGCGGAGGCCGCGACGGATGACCGGAACATGGTCAAAAAGGCGGTGAATTGGGCCCTGCGGCAGATCGGGAAGCGGAACGCGTACTTGGGGAAGGTGGCTATCGCGAAGGCCGAGGAGATCGGGAAGATCGACTCGAAGGCCGCGCGGTGGATTGCAAGCGACGCCTTGCGGGAGTTACGCCGCCGTAGCTCAATTGACTCCGCATAATGCTGGTTTGCGCTGGCTCTTCCACGGTGGTATGTTGGCGAATCAGTGTCTGAGGCCGTTCGACCGTTCTCTGGCTTAGCCCGAACAGGCGAGCAGGGGCAATCCGAATTCGAGCACTTACTTGCGACGCTCGTCCGAAGTGACCAGTGCCATAGCTGCTCCTTCGGCTCTCGGTGGAATCAGGTCTCGGCGACCCGCACTGATCTACGCAAGCGCGCCATCGCAGTACCGGACCCCGGCGATCTTCTGGGTGGTGTCGCGCTTCCAGTTCTCCAACCGCGGACCGGCAAGCCGTTTGGCGCGCTCGCGAATTTGTGCCATTTCTGCCGCTGGCATTGGCTTGAACTGCTGCGCGATTCGCACGTCGTCTTCGATCTGTCCGATCGTCGTGCAACCGAGCGCCAGGCAGTGAATCGGCAGGCTGAGCGCGTACGAGAGGCACTCTTTGAGGTGAAGGTCCGGCAAGAGGCCCGCATTGGCGGTAGATTTCATCGCCTGGATTCCGAGCCTTCGTTCGACCGCGACAGGTAAGACCATCTTCTCGAAGCTCAGATACGCCGGGTCGGCCGGATTCAGCGGCATCAGAATGGTGTCGTAATCGGCGAAATTCTTCAGCATCGCCAGGTGGACTTCCGGGTCATGGTGTCCTGTGAAACCGATAAACCTGCACTTGCCGGCTTTTTTCGCCGCGACAAAGGCTTCGATCGCGCCGGATGGGGCGAAGATCTGTTGCACTTCCTCCATCGTGCTGACCTGATGAATCTGCCAGAGGTCCAGGTAGTCGGTCTTCAGCGCGCGCAGCGATTTCCCCAGATCCGCCTCCGCCCCCTTTCGGCTGCGCTCCGGCGACTTCGTCGTGAGAAAGATGCGCTTCCGGAAGGGCGGGAGAACATCCCCGTACACCTCTTCCGATCTCCCACCCCAGTAGATCCGAGCGCAATCGAAATAGTTGATGCCCAAGTCATAGGCACGTTGCGTGATCCCTCGGGCCTCTTCAACAGTGCACATGGGAAAGCGACCGCCGGCCTGCCCGATGATCGTGAGCCTTTCGCCCGTTTTGCCGAATACGCGCTTGGGAATGTCCGCCGCTGCCGCTTTCGCGGCCGATTCGGTGCTCAGGGAGAGTCCCGTGGCGGCCGAAGTGGAAATGAAGGTCCTGCGTCGCATTCCCCCAGAATACTCCTGCGAGATCCGCAGCGCGAACTTGCGCCAATGCTGCCCAACTGGCGAGTGTGTTTTTTTGAGTTGCACAACCGCCGTCAAAGCAGTAGAATCGTAGGCGAAGACAAGGCGAATATGGCTAACCGGCCCGAATTCTCGCGCTCCCCCGGCGTGCCGCTCTCCGCGGCCGACCTTGCCGAACTCCGCCAGCGTTACGCCATGCTCAGTCTGCCGAGTCTGCAACAGGTCTACACCGATGCCTGGGAGCGGTGCAAACTGGAGCGGAACGGCCGGCCACCGAGGGCCGAGCAGATTCAGGTGCTGGTGGCGGCGTGGAAGATCTTGCGGAAGGCGGAGAAGTAAGATGCCACGGCAGGGTTCACCATTCGGCGTCGCTGATCATGGCTTATGGTTCGGTGGAAGCATCCCGAAGTGCCGGAAGGCTTGCTTGATGGCCGGACGTTTTTCCGGCTGGCAAGGAGAGAAGCGGGCGTGCTGGAACACCGGCTTCTCTATCCCAGAGCGTCCAGCGGCGACGAATGCCTCACCATGCGCGGCCCGTAGTAGTCGGGGTCGGCGAACTTCTGCTGGAAGACCCGTTCCCAGCGCGCGTTGTCCACGCAACTCGCGCACTGGCCGCAGTGGCAACGCCGAGCCACTAAGCGGCGCGGAAGCTTCCGTGGGTCGACTCGACGCGGCATATGGGACTGCGGAGACGCGATAAGCATCTCGATCGAGCTGGAATTGCGCACTTTCATATGGTCTATGGTCCTTCTCGAATCTTGCAACGAGTGTGCCACAGATTCTCACGCTCTTCAAGGATTCCAGAGGTGATTATCCCATCTGTAACTTATGTGGGTATTTCCGGTATGCAACGCGTGCATTCCCCGCATAGGGGGCGTATCCCGCTCCGTATGCTTTCAGGTGCGATCCGTGGAAGATGGGAGGCACTGGCGGGCGTGAACCTCAAATCGAAATCCGCTCAACGATGTGGCGCTACATACTCTTGTCGCGGCCGTCGATGGTTGGTAGTTTCGAAGGTGCCCTCCGGTCAGGCCCCCGTCCGGCGCCCTATTCAACCGTGAGCGCGAAGGTTGCCGCTGCGATTCCCACCGCCCGCTGCACAAAAATGATCTTCCCGGAAAGCTGCGAGGTGTCCGTAATCGTCAGGAAGACAAAACCCGGGCCGCCGGAATCGGAGAGCCTCAGCGAGCAAGTTCCAGCCGCGAAATCCGCTGCCGTGCCGGCGCACAGTTCCAGGTTGGTGCCCGGCGTATTGTTCTCAAACGAGAGCTTCAAGACGGTCACAGCGGTAGTTGTCACCGGCGCGCCCGTGACAAGGTACTTGCCGCTCGTGCCCACGGTTCCAGTTATGGTCGTCGAGGCTAAAGCATTCCTCGTGGAGACCGCAGATAGCCCGAGACCGGCGATCAGGACCCCAAGCAACGCTCGGAAGCTGACTGCGGGTTTGGCATTTCTATGGGTGTGGAGTTGTTGGAACATTTTCTTCTCTCCTTTCGATCTTCTTGGAGGCATCGCCCCCACAGATGTGAGAGTAAAGCCGGAAGGAATTAGAAGTCGTTGGGGGACCGTAAAACAATTGTAAATAGCGGGTCTGCTTCTGCCAGTCGTAGAGGCGGGTGGTGCGCGGGCCGGCGTGGCCCGCCAGGCGCGGGAGGCTCTACGAGGGGCACGCCCTGGCGCGATTCGCGAAGTGCCTCCGAACCTCGATGGCTCATTCCGCTGTTTGTAAGAAATGGCTGGCCCAGGCGAATCGCCAGCAGAGCGGGCGAAGTTGATCCAAGACCTCGTCTGCGGCTCTGTGGACGGTCTGGGTGAATCCGGCCAGGACCACCGTTACGGTTTTGGGTGTCTCAACGTACTGCGCGCAATTGACTTTGCCCGCCAACGTGGATATTGATGGTAGTAGATATGGCTCAGACCGGCGTCCAGCAGCGCGGCGTAATTCCCGATTCGGAACTGGATACCTGGCTTCAGTCCGGTATCGGTGGGGAGCGCGAGCTGATCGTGGAAGCTCGCCTGCCCGCGCGTAAGCTCAGCGTCCGGCAATCCGCGGGGCGGAAACTGCTTATCCAAGGTCGAGGGAGCGAAAAGGATCGCTCGGACCGCCTGCGTGAGTTGTGGGCCCTCATCGCGGCCGCAGTCGCAACAGAACCCGTCCTGCTGAATTCAGCCGGCGCGGTCGCCGTTCGGGCGACGCCTGTCGAGGTCCGCAAGTTCGCCGGCAGCCCGCTGATTCGCGCCATCAGACCCAACCGCCGGCTGGCACGCGCGCGATAGCAACGCCACAACTCCTGGCTCACACACAGCACGTACGGTGAGATATAGTGGACGGAAACGAGTCCGTTTGAGGAGTTCTGCGTATGCAAACGAAGTCCACGAGCGCGCGCCCGCATTGGGGGCGATATGCTGCTGTTTCCGGCGGGCTGCTGGTGCTGCTTGCCATCACGCTTCCCGGCATCGGCGCCGACAATGCTCCGGTGTCCACCAGCCCGGCCAAGGCGAAGGCGAATTACGAGCTGGCGGCGGAATGGACGCCCGCCAAGGCCGGCAAGCTGGTCTTCGATGTGGCCGTCACGCCGCACTGGCTCGCATCCGGCGACCGGTTCTGGTACACCTTCGAGAACACCAAGGGCCGCAAGTTCTATATCGTCGACCCATTGAAGAAGACCAAGACGTACGTCTTCGATCCGGTCAAGCTGGCGGCCAGCCTGACCACGGCCACCGGGATTCCCTACGACTCGCAGCATCTGCCCATTACGGCGATCCGCTTCGTCAAGAACGACGCGTCCATCCAATTCGAGATCAACGTGCCCAAGGATGCCGTGATTCCAGGCGAGAAGAAGAGCACTACGGCCACGGCAGTGACCGACGCCGGGCAGCAGCAACAGCAGGAGCAGGAGGAAGACCTCAACGAACCCCAGCAGCAGGGCGGCCGCGGCGGCGGCGGGATGTACGGGCCGCCTCCGACCCGCGACCAGAAGCAACTCACCTTCGAGTACGAGCTGGCGAGCGGCAAGCTGACCCTGCTCGACGAGCCGGCGCGGCGCAAGCCGGTGTGGGCCTCCGTCTCGCCCGACGACCGGGTGGTGGTGTACGCCAAGAATCACAACCTTTATATGATGGATGCCGCCAACTATGCCAAGGCGCTGAAGGATGCCAACGACAAGACCATCGTCGAGACGCAGATCACCACCGATGGCGTCGAAAACAACGGCTACGGCGGCCGCGGCTTCGGGGGCGTCGATCTGCAGCAGCAACAGCAGCAGGACCAGCAGGAGAACACCGACCAACAGCAACAGAACCCGAACCTGCGCCAGGCAGCCAACGTTTCCTGGTCGCGGGACTCGAAGAAGTTCGCGCTGGTGCGGCGCAATTCCCTGAAGGTCAAACCGCTGTGGGTGATCAATGCGCTGGCGACCCCGCGTCCCACGCTCGAAACGTACCCCTACTCCATGCCCGGCGATGCGGACATCGCGCAGGCATCGCTTGAGATTTTCGACGTGGCTTCGAAGGCCAAAGTGGTGGCCAAGGCGGATGCATTCAAGGACCAGGGCATCCAGATCGAGGTTGACCGGCCTTCGGCGCGCGCCCGCGAGCACGAGAAGACCGAATCGCTGTGGGCCGGTCCGGGCTCGGACAAACTCTACTTCAACCGCCTGAGCCGCGATATGCACCGGCTGGACATGTGCGTCGCCGATACGGCGTCGGGCGAGGTGAAGCCGGTCATCCAGGAGCGGATGAACGTCTATATCGAATCGAAGCCAATCAAGGCGATCAACAACGGGAGCGAGCTGATCTGGTGGTCGGAGCGCGACGGGTGGGGCCACTACTATCTGTACACGGCCGATGGAACCTTGAAGACCCAGATCGACAAGGGCGAGTATGTCGCCGAGGATATCTCTTCGGTCGACGAGAAGGGCCGCGCGATGTACCTGACGGCATCCGGGCACGAGGACGGCGAGGATCCGTACTTCATGCATTTCTACCGCGCCAACCTGGATGGCAGCGGGATGAAAATGCTGGACGGGGGCGACTCGTCCCACACGGTCAACATGTCGGATTCGGGCAAGTATTTCGTGGACACTTACTCGCGGATCAACGCGGCGCCCGAGTCGGTGCTCGAAGACGCCCAGGGCGCGCCGGTCATGCCGCTGGAGAAGGTGGATGTCGCGCCGCTGGTGGCGGCGGGGTATAAGTTCCCCGAGCCGTTCAAGGTGAAGGCCGACGACGGGATTACGGATCTCTACGGGGTGATGTACAAGCCGTTCGACTTCGACCCCAACAAGAAGTATCCGGTGATCGAGTATGTGTATCCCGGGCCGCAGACGGAGAGCGTGACCAAGACGTTTGCCAAGGGGAACAACCAGATCTTCATGGCCAACATGGGATTCGTCATGATCGAGATCGGCAACCGCGGTGGGAACCCGCACCGCTCGAAGTGGTATCACACCTTCGGCTACGGCAACCTGCGCGACTACGGCCTGGCCGACAAGAAGGCCGCCATCGAGCAGCTTGCCAAGCAGTATCCGTTCATCGATATCGAACGAGTGGGCATCTGGGGACACTCGGGCGGGGGCTTCATGACCGCGGCGGCGATGCTGATTTATCCCGACTTCTTCAAGGTAGGATGGTCGGAATCGGGGAACCACGAGAACAACATCTACAACACGTCGTGGAGCGAGAAGCACCACGGCGTGAAGGAAGTCGCTGATAAGGACGGCAAAGTGACTTTCGAGTACTCGATCGACAAGAACTCGGAGATCGCCAAGAACCTGAAAGGCCACCTGATGCTGGTTACGGGCGACATCGACAACAACGTCCACCCGAGTAACACGTACCGGCTGGCGGACGCCTTGATCAAGGCCAATAAGCGTTTCGACTTCCTGATTCTGCCGGGGCAGCGGCATGCTTACGGCCCCGATGCGGACTACGTTTCCTGGAGACGGGCGGACTACTTCGCGCGCTACCTGCTGGACGATTACGACCAGGGCGTCGATATGTGGGAGCTGAATCGTGAGAAGCAGGACAAGCCTCCGGCCGCGGCGCCGCCGGCGGGTCGCGGGGTGACGCAGAACGGGCGCGGCGGACGGCGCGGGGGCGGCGGCGGGAATTAGGCGATTTGGTGGGACAGGCGATCGGTCTTTGTCGCCTGTCTTTCGCTGGCGGCGGCAGGCCACAGAAGGCGATGGCCTGTCCCACTGCCGAGTGAAAGTTTAGTTTCACTTTTTGCGGGGCGTTTTGTGCAGAATCAATCGCTTAGAAGGAAGCGAGTGAAACTTTAGTTTCACTTTTCGAATCGCTTTTCGACCTCCTGGAGGCGGGTGATGGAGTACTGGACGAGCCCGCGCACGGACGGATCGGGGGGCTTGCGGTAGATGTCTTCCAGCCAGGAATCGAGGCGCGATTGCAGGCTGGCGATGTCGGGCGAGGTGAGGTTCTCGACATCGTTGTTGGCTTTGCGGACATCGTCATGGGTTTTGCGCAGGTCGGCGCGGAGGCGGTTGACGGCGTCGCGGATGAGAGCGGCGTTCTCCGGGACGATGGGGACCCACTCGCCCGAGATTTCGATCTTCTCATCCTGGATTCTGGGCATGAGTTGACGGTACGTCTCGGGCGAGATGCGGATCACCTCTTTCAGTTGATAGTAGGCGGCGCCGTATTCATTCAGGTCGCGGATGATCTCCCCGACACGCTGCGGGCTGAGGCCGACATACTCGACGCAAAACTGGTCCCAGTTGCGGCCGGTCAGTTTGTAGGCGCCGGTTTCCAGGATCATCTTCAAGGACTCGGCCTGTGCGGCAGCACATTTGTTGGCGATGGCTCCGAAGGCCTGACCGCGGCCGATGCAGGTACCGAGGTCTATGTAGTCAGTGGCTTTCTCGACGGGTTCCGATGTTGGTAGCATGGGTTTTCTTTCGAGGGCAAAAAAAAGCGGCCCCGCGAAATTCGCGAAGGCCGCTTGCGGGTCAAGACCCGCTCGCACTTCCCTTCCTGATTTAAAGCTAGCAGACGATCATTGCAATGGTCCGTCCGCCGTGAACTAAGTTATTGAAAACAAGACGAAAATTTTCCCGGAAAATTTGTGACCCGAAAAAATCGCGTAACTTTTTCCGGGCGATTCCTTATTCCCTTTAGCTTTAGCAACCCGAGGGAACCCAAACCGATGACGCCAAATGCGCATGATACACTGACGAGGACCATGTTTACGCTGGTGGGGGACGGCGATTCCCGGCCACGCGGTGGACACTGGTGGTGGCCGCCGATGACCCAGGTCGTCCCGAGAGCCGCGCGGCCCTGGTCTCGCTTTCCGAAAACTACTGGTATCCTCTTTATGCATACGTGCGCCGCCGGGGATATGCCGACGACGAGGCGCAGGATCTCACCCAGGAATTCTTCGTCCGCCTCCTGGGAGGGCGGTATCTGGATCGCGCCGATCGCGAAAAGGGCCGCTTCCGGTCATTCCTGCTGGGCCAGGCTTACCTGGCGCAAAAGAAACTGGAGCCGGCGCGGCGGAATTTGGAGCGCGCCCGCGCCCTGCTCTTGGAACTCGAAGCGGAGAAGCTCCTGCCGCAGACCTCGGTATTGGCGCCGGCGCAAATTGCGACTGAGATCGCCACCTGCGACACCCTACAGGCAAAGCGCTAACGATCTTCGGTCCGAAGGCGCTGTGCCCGCGCTGGAAAGAGCTTTTCGTGCAGTTGCGACAGGCGCTCTTCGATATCCGCCTGGCTTTCAGCGCCGTTCCGCGGGGCGAGTGAAGGCCTGGGAGCATCAGGATCGCGGGTGAACCTGAGAGAGAGAAGCCGTTCGTACTCTTCCATGTCGGCCCGCGATGCCTGTGGATTGGCATCCAGGATGGCGCGTCTTACGTCGGGGCGAACTGGTTCCATGGAGCACCTCCCTACCTTCCTATTTTAGCAACCATGCGATCCTGCAAGAACTGACACGTGATCCTGTCGTGTTCGCAGGATTCCGGAGGGGCAGCAGTGAAATAGTTATCCATCACCGCAGGAAAACCGGGGGCGTTCAGCTCGCAATGGTAGGATTGCCAGGATGGCGGATAGCCGAGGCTGTCGCGAATCGGGTCGCACGCACAAACCATCCCATTGTAGGTACGGAAGGCGGGGGGGATCGGGCGGCCTCTGAGGTTGTTGACATCCACCGGGCTGTCCGTATAGAGGTCTACGATGCCGTCGTTGGAATAGCTGGATAGCGCATGAGAAAACTCGTGCACCGCGGTAAGGGAGGCTGAAGTGGCGTGCAGGGCGATGGCGCCGGAATCCGGCACCGATAGCGGTGCGTGAGTGTCAGGCCGTCGAGAGTGAAGGCGTCACCAGGGCCGGAGTCGTCGTCCGACGTGAAGTAGGCCGATGCCCGATCATGGTCCGCGGATTGAGAAATGGCATACGCGATATCCGCCGTAAGACCGCAGGACGAAAGGAACGGGAGAAAAACGGTGCGGCGGGGAACCAGCAGAGTGCTGACGCCGTCCTCCGCGGCCAGCGCGTTGGCGTCCACGGCGGGCAAGCCCACCACCAGCAAGGTCACGATGCGCACAAAAGGAGCGATCCGGGGATCGTCCAGTAATTTCTCCGCCTGGCCAGGAAGGTTGCCAAACAGGCAATCCACAACGTCCTGGCACCTTTGCGCAAAGAGCGCGCGGTTCGCGGGCATTGGGTCGGGGATAAAGCGCCCTGACTCCCAGGGCGTTTCCAAAGCAGGGTTGGCGACGATGCAGATGGTGAATGGGTTCGGTTTGCTGGTATCGCCCTCCCGCAAGACTTGGATTTCCGGATCAGCCATAAAGTCATTATCAGTCTTCCAGGGGCGCAGACATGGCGGGCGGCGCGGGGGCGGCGGCGGGAATTAGAGGAAGAAAAGCCACACAGGCACGAATGCCTGTGCCACGTTTGACACGCGGGGACGCCCGTTGGTGCGGATTTACGGGCGTTTGCGGCCTGGGTATCGATCTGCATTCTGTTCCCACAGGAGGAAAAGAATGCTTATCCTGAAGTACCTGTTTGAGATTGTCGGGTTTGCGGCGCTTGCGGGCGCCGCGGCCATGGTGTTGTACGACCTTTACCGCCGCTATCAAGAATCCGGGACCGTCCCGCGTTGGCGCGCCGCCGGGCGCATCGCGGCGTGGGGCTTGCTCCCGCTGCTCGTGGGCCTCAGCATCGAAGTAGTTCCCGCCGGCATGGCGGGGGTGCGGGTCAGCCAGATTTCCGGGACGGTGCCGGGAACGCTGTATCCGGGATTCCATCTCGTATTGCCGCTGGTCCAGAGCGTCGAGTTGTACGATATGCGGGACCAGGTTTACCAGACGACGCTCGGCGAGAAGCAGGCGCAATCGCTGAACGTACAGACCAAGGAAGGGCTGTCGGTGGGGCTGGCGGTGGCGGTGCGGTATCGCATCGACCCGCAGCGCCTGTCGTACGTGCATGCCAACCTGCCGCAGCCGGTGGAGAAGGAACTGGTGCCGCCGGTGGTGGCCACGGCCTTCCGCGAGATCGCGCCCAATTACCTGGTGCGGGATTTGTTCGCGGCGCGGCGCGAAGAGATCCGGCGGGACGCGGCCGGGGCCATCACGCGCAAGCTGTCGCCGGACGCCATCGTGGTGAAGGAAGTCATGCTGCGCGACATCCAGCTTCCGGCGGAGTATGCCAAGGGGCTGGAGGGCGTGCTGCTGAAGGAGCAGGAAAACGAGCGCCTGGGAGTGGAAGTTGAAGTCAAGACGAAGCAGGTGCGGACGGCCGAGCTGGAAGCCGAGGCGGATAAGGCGCGGCAGGTGAAGGCGGCCGAAGGGCAGGCGCAGGTGACCGTGCTGCAGGCCAAGGCGCAATCGGATGCAATGCAGTACACGCTGCCGCTGAAGCAGAAGCAGATCGAGCAGACGCGCCTCGAAGCGGAGGCGCGGGCGCAGGCCAAGGTGATCGACGGCAAAGCCGAGCTGGAACGGCGCAAGCTGATGAACCAGGCCGATGTGGACCGGGTGGAAGTGATGTCGAAGGCGGATGCCGACAATCTGCGATTGGAGGCCGGGCTGCTGAAGGAGAGCCCGATCCTGCTGCAGAAGATCATCGCCGACAAGCTCTCGGACAAGGTGCAGATCATGATGGTGCCGAGCGACGGCAAGTTTTTCTTTGCCAACGATGTGCTGCACGGGGTCACTCCCACGGCGGCTCCGGCACCGGTGGTAGTGCCGATGCCGAATCCGAATCAGGAGCGATAGGGGACGCCGGAGGGGTGACAGGCGACAAAAAACGATCGCCTGTCCCACCTCTGACATAGACACTACGGCAGCGCGGCGGACTTGGCGCTGCCGTAGTACAGGCCGTTGAACAGGAGCTTGTAAGTGCCGTGCGGCTGGTCGCGGAAATTGACTTCCGGACCGAGCAGCACAACCTTGCCTTCGCCTACGGTAGCTTCCGCCACGGCCGTTCCGCCGTCGAGATATTGCTGGCCCCAGGCCCAGCCGCTGTCCAGAACCGACGTGCCGGTAAACCAGCCGACCGGCGAGGTGTGCTGCAATTCCACGGTGGGCTGCAGGCGGAAAACGGGGCTGTTCTCGAAGAACACGTCCACCACTTTCGGCATGCCGTAGGCCAGCGGGTTGGTGTTGTCGACGTTCATCTTCAGCAGCGATCCTGGAATGTAGAACTTCTCGCGCGGCAGAGCGCGCTCCTTGCCATCCGGACCCATCTCGGTGAGGAAGCTCTTCACGGGCAGATCGAGCAGCTCGGCGATGCCGGTGGAACTGCCGATCGTGACGATGGAGCCGCCGGATTCGACGAACTTGCGGAGCTGCGGAAGGGACTTGTCGTCGGAGATGCGGCCCAGCCAACCGCGGTACTCTTCGGGAGTGTTCTCGGCAGTCTGCGCGCCACCCCGGCCGCCACCGCCGCCGCCGCCGCGTCCACCATTGCCGGCGAAACCGCCGGCGCGGATCGCGCCGCCGACGAACACCAGCACATCGAACTTGCTCTTCAGGTCTCCGGCATCGATAGCCGGCGGGTAGACCATCTGGAAGGGCATCTCGTATTGCTCGAAGAGCCAGCGCGTCCAGCCCGCCGGCATGAGGCCGCCGTACTGGTCGTAGAGTCCGATGCGGACCGGTTTCAGCTTGAGCGCTTCACCGCTGGGAGCCTTGGCCAGGGCGTGAACGGGAATGCCGAGCTCTTTGGCGGCGCGCTCGAGCACCGGCCGCGCGGCAGAAGATGCAGGCACCCAGATGCTGCCGGTTCCGAGAGTCTCGCCATCGGCCATCTGCTCCTTCTTCAACCAATAGACTTCGGCGTTGGCCTTGAGGAGGCGATTGATGAGCACGAACGAATTGTTGATCTCGTGGCTGACCAGGTAGCCCGCGGGGTTGGAGGGTCCCATAACGGACATGAGATCGGAAGAGCGCAGGCCGCTGACCTTGGTGAACGGACCGTCGAAGCCATCCAGGATACGGTCGAACTTGACGCCCATCTGGTAGGCCAGCGTCCAGCCCGTAATGTCGTACGGAGGGATCGGCGGGCCGCCGGGATAGCGGAAATCGTTGGGATGGTCCTGCGGCTCGAACATGTCCATGACGTGCGGCCGGAACGCCTGCGCGGTTTTCACCACCAGCGAATTCGCCGGGTAGTTTTTGCCCGCCACGGTGAAGGCGGAAGTGGCCTTCATTATGGTGATGCCGTTCTTGATCAAGGTGTTGACGAACTCCGTGGCGGTGGCGAAATCGGCCTGATCGGAGGGGATGATGTAGCCGCGCGGATCGCGGAGTTTGGGGTCGTGCAGGACGGTGTTGTAAAGCTCGGTGGGAAGGGTGCGGGCGCCGAAGCCGCCGCCCGGCGTGTCGCCGCCGCCAGCCGCTGCATCCCCTCCTGCCGCCACGGCGCCGCCTCCACCTCGACCGCCACGTCCGCCTCGTCCGCCTCCGCCCGCGCTGGGGCCTGCAGCCGCGGCCGCCGCTTCGAGCGCCACGATGCGCTTGGGAGTGACGGTCCAGTTGTCGCGGCTGCCCCTGTCGATGGAGTTCATGCCCATGCGCCAGATATTGAACAGGAACGTTTCGCGATAGCGCGAGGCGAGGTCGAGCATGGCGCGGTTATTGGTGATCTCGTAATCGATGGACTGCCGGTAGTGCCACGCCTGCGGAGCGATGGGCAGCGGCCAGTCGCCCTGCGGCAACTGCTTGTCGGCCACCAGCGGAATGTTCATGGGGGTAGGGCTGCCGATGATCTCGGTGAGGATGCCGATCATGTTGTGGAAGTAGGTGATGGTGCGCAGCCCGCCGTTCCACCACGTGGAGTAACTGGAACCGCTGCGCATGGCGCTGCCGCCCTTGCCTTCGGCCACCAGCCGGCTATGCATGGCCGTGCCGACCATCTCGATGCCCAGCGGCACCAGCGGATCGAAGTTGTAATTGAACGGATCGCGGAAGGGCGGTATGAAGATCACCGCTCCGGCGGGCCCGGTCTGGTGGTGGTTGTACATCATCTGCGGAAACCACTCGATGAACAACTGGCGGTTCATGTTGGTGGTCTCCTTCATGTTGGACATGTAGAAGTCGCGATTGTCGTCGTGCCCGACGTACTTGGCGTAGAGCCGCGGCAGGCTGTTCATGTTGCGCTGGGCGGGCTCTTTCAGGGGCGCGCTGAGTTTTTCGGAGCCGCGCATGTACCAGTTGGCGATGAGCTCCTGGCCGTCGGGATTGGCCAGCACGCAGAGCAGGATCACGTCGTTGAGGAAGCGCATGGTTTCGGGATCGGTGAGGCTCACCATCTGGTAGACGGTCTCCATGATTTGCTGGGATCCCACGGATTCGCTGGCATGCAGGCCGCCATCGATCCACACCACGGCCTTTCCCTCGCGGGCCAGCGCATGGGCCTGGGCTTCGGTGAGCCCTTCGGCGTGGGCCAGGCGCTGCGAGATGTCCTTATAGTGATCGAGCTTCTTCAGGTTGTCAGGCGAGGTGATGATGGCCATGTACTGATGGCGGCCCTCCTCGGTGGGCCCGATATCGACCAGTTTCATGCGGTCGGATTCGGTGGCGAGCTTCTTCCAGTAGGCCTCCAGTTGCGTATAGTTGGCCACCTGGTAGTCGTCGCCGATATTGAAGCCGAGTGCTTCCTTGGGGGTGGTGATTTTGGGGGCGGGCTGGGCGCAAAGCGGCCAGGCGGACAGCGCTGCCAGGACGAGGAGCGTGTGCCGGGGATCGATGGGTCGTGACTTCATATGAGTGTGAGTGTACTACAGTGGGGAGCGATGAACGCAAAACGGGGTTGGGGGTTGGGGGTTGGGGGAAAGGTGGCTCGCTGCGCTCGCATTTTTTCT
>OMOG01000473.1 GCA_900290305.1 Candidatus Sulfopaludibacter sp. SbA4 | reverse complement strand
GTTCCCGCCATCACCGCCTTCAATCCCAAGCGCGCCAGGTCGGACTTGCGCGAGGGCGCCAGCGCGCCGATTCCGCCCACCTGGATGGCAATCGAGCTGAAGTTCGCAAACCCGCAAAGCGCGTAGGTGGCGATCGTAAAGGACCGCGGATCGAGCGCAGCCTTGATTTTGCCCAGATCGATAAACGCCACGAATTCGTTCAATACCAGCCGCGTGCCCAGGAGGTTGCCGATCGCCGACGCGTCCTTCCAGGTGACCCCCAGCAGCCACGCTACGGGCGCGAACAACACGCCGAAAATCTGCTGCAGCGAGCTCGGCACCCAGCCCATGAACCGCATCCCGTGGATGCCGCCCAGAATCCCGTTCACCATCGCGATCAGCGCCAGAAACGCGATCAGCATGGCAGCCACGTTGAGCGCCAGGTGCAGACCGTCGCCCGCTCCCTGCCCCGCGGCGTCGATGAGATTCACCGCCGAGCTCTCGATCTTCACTTCCACTTTTCCCGACGTGGCGGGCTTGTCCACTTCCGGATAGAAGATCTTCGCCAGCATAATGGTCGCCGGCGCCGTCATGATCACCGCCGTCAGCAGATGCTGTATCTCGACGCCGGCAATCAGGACGTAAGCGGCCATCACCGATCCCGAAACGTGCGCCATTCCGCTGGTCATGATCGTGAACAGCTCGGATTGCGTCATGCCGGCGATGAACGGACGAATGGTCAGGGGCGCTTCCGTCTGGCCCATGAAAATGCTGGCAGCCACGTTCAGCGATTCCGCGCCGCTCGCCCCCATCACCTTTTGCATCACGATGGCCATCCCCTTCACCACCCACTGCATCACGCCCAGGTAATAGAGGATGGAGAAGAACGATGCAATAAAGATGATGATCGGCAACACCTGAAAGGCGAAAAGCACGCCGTACGGTCCCGATTTCATGCCGAGCGGCCCGAACAGAAACTTCGCGCCCTCTTCGGTATAGCCCAGCATGGCGTTGACGCCCGCGCCGATCGCCTGGAAGACCTTTCCGAAGCTGGTCTTCAGCACCAGCAGCGCAAAGGCGAACTGCAGGCCCAGGCCCCAGCACAGGATGCGCAGCTTGACGTCGCGTTTGTGAGCCGAGCACAGCCAGGCGAATGCCAGGATGACGGCGAGGCCCAGAAACCCGGTGAACCGGCCCATTTATCCCACGACTTCCAGGATAAGCTCGCGCTCGTCGGGCTTCTGTCCAGAGATCCGAAATGCGTCCTCCACCTTCTCCGCGGCCTCTTCCACGCGATCCTCCTTGGTGTAATACAGGCGGCAGAGCACCGAGCCGGCATCCACCTTCTCGCCGGTTTTCACTTCGAGGATCACTCCCACCGCGGGGTCGATCGCGTCTTCCTTCCGGTCGCGTCCGGCGCCGATCAGGTTGGACGCCGCGCCGATATCCTCGGCGTTGATCGAAGTCACGTATCCGCCGCGCGGCGAGGTGATTTCGCGCATGCCCGTGGCGTTGGGCAGCAGTTCGAACTTGTCGAGCGCCTGGGCGTTGCCGCCCTGCGCCGCCACCGCCTGTTTGAACTTCTTGTAAGCGGTGCCCTCCACCAGGTGCTTCTCGGCAATCCGGCGCGCTTCGTCGAGCGACGCAGCTTTCTTGCCCAGAAAAATCATGCGCGCGGCCACTTCGATGGAGAGCTTCGTCAGGTCCGCGGGGCCGGCGTTCTGGAGAGTCTGCGAGGCCTCCATGACTTCCAGCGCGTTGCCCACCGCGTAGCCCAGCGGCTGGTTCATGTCGGTGATGAGCGCCTGCACTTTCTTGTCCATGCGGCGGCCGATCCCTACCATGGTCTGCGCCAGGCGCCGCGCGTCCACCTGCTTCTTCATGAAGGCGCCGCTGCCCACCTTGACATCCAGCACCAGCGCGTCCACCCCTTCCGCCAGTTTCTTCGACATGATCGAAGAGGAGATCAGCGGGATGGATTCCACCGTGGCGGTGACGTCGCGCAACGCGTAGATCTTGCGGTCCGCGGGCGCCAGGCGGTCGGTCTGGCCGATGAAGCACAGCCCGATCTCGGCCAGTTGGCTCTGGAATTCCTCCGCGGTGAGGTTGGTGCGCATCCCCGGAATGGCTTCGAGCTTGTCGAGAGTGCCCCCGGTGTGGCCCAACGCACGCCCGGACATCATGGGCACGATCACTCCCGCGGACGCCGCCAGCGGCGCCACGATGAGGCTGGTTTTGTCGCCTACTCCTCCCGTGGAGTGCTTGTCCACCTTCATGCCGGGGATGCCGGAAAGGTCGACTGTGTCGCCGGAACGCAACATGCACTCCGTCAGGCGGCTGACTTCGCGGTCCGACATCCCCGAGAAATACACCGCCATCAAGAAGGACGACATCTGGTA
>OMOG01000313.1 GCA_900290305.1 Candidatus Sulfopaludibacter sp. SbA4 | reverse complement strand
AACGTGCCGTCCCTGATGGGTGCGATCATGAGTATCGGGGTCGCTACGGCGAACAGCATTCTATTGGTCAACTTTGCCAATGACCTGCGGGAGACGGGCTCCGACTCGATTTCCGCCGCGCTCGAAGCCGGCTTCACGCGCCTGCGGCCGGTGCTGATGACCGCGCTGGCCATGATCGTGGGCATGCTCCCCATGGCGCTGGGCTGGGGCGAAGGCGGCGAGCAGAACGCGCCGCTCGGCCGCGCCGTAATCGGTGGCCTGCTGATGGCTACGGTTGCTACTCTATTCTTTGTTCCGGTGGTGTACAGCGTCCTCCGGCGCACGCCGCCGCGCTACGGAAGAAACCCGGAGATCGATATATGATCGCCCAGCAACCTGGCGTGACACCAGCTCAACGTTCGACGCCGCGGCGCGGCCCGCTGGTGGCTTTCTTCCTGTTGCTGGCGTGTCTCGTGGTGGCGGGCATGATTGGCGGACTCCTGCCGCGCCTCTCGCGCCAGAAGGGGCTGCTGGCCGCCTCCCAGGCGGTGGCCGAGCGCCGGCCGGTGGTCCTGGTCTCGCCCGCGCACCTGTCCACGTCCAAGGACACGATCGATCTTCCCGGCGACCTTACCGCCATGATCGAATCGCCGATCTTCTCCCGCGCCGATGGCTACCTCAAGACCAGGCTGGTCGACATCGGCTGGCATCTCAAGACCGGGCAGTTGATGGCCGAGATCGAAACCCCGGAACTCGACCAGCAGATCACCCAGGCCCGCGCCTCTCTCGCCCAGGCGCAGTCCTCCTTGAAGGAACTGGAGGCGGACATCCAGCTTTCCAAGGCCAATCTCGACCTGGCGCGCGTAACCTGGGAGCGTTGGAAGAGCCTCCTGGCGAGGGGCGTTGTTTCGCGCCAGGATGCCGATTCGAAACAGGCCGATTTCGCCGTGAAAGAGGCCACCACCCAAAGAGCCGAAGCCTCGCTCGCCACCGCGCACGACATGATCCACGCCAGCCAGGCCAGCCTGGGCCGTCTGGAGGAACTGAAATCCTTCGCGCGAGTCACCGCCCCGTTCGATGGAGTAGTCACTGCCCGCGATGTCGATATCGGCACCCTCATCACCGCCGGCAACAAGGAGCTGTTCCGCGTTGCCAAGATCGATCCGCTGCGCATTTTCGTGAACGTTCCGCAGACCTACGTCCAGGAAATGCAGAACGGCCAGATCGCCGAGCTCCGCGTCCAGGAGCGGCCCGGGCAGGTCTTCCAGGCGCGCGTCACCAACATTGCGAATTCGCTCGATACCAATTCGCGCTCCATGCTGGTGATTCTGGAAACTCCCAATCCCGGCGCCACGCTCTATCCCGGAATGTACGCCCAGGTGCGATTCTCGGCGGTGCATCCCAAGCCGACCCTGCGGATCCCGGGCGATGCCATCATCTTCGGTACCAAGGGCGCGAGCGTGGCGACGGTCGGCGCCGATCGCATCGTGCATTTCAAGAGCGTCACCATCGGCCAGGATCTCGGCTCCGAAGTGGAAGTGACTTCCGGCCTCTCACCCGGCGACCTGGTGATCTCGAACCCCAGCGACTCGGTACAGGAGAACGCCGTCGTAGAAGTGCGGGACCGTAGCCAGTAGCGAATCCGCTATCATTGGAAGAGGAGATGTCAGCTCCGTCATGACCCCCGACCCGCAGCCGCTCACCAAGCAGGATCTTCGCGAAGCCCTGGACGCCGCCCTCCAGCCCCTTATCACACGCCTGGACGCCCTCGCCACCAAGCAGGACGCCCTCGCCGCCAAGCAGGACGCCACTGACGCCCATCTGGACGCCGCCGTTCAGACTCTTACAACCAAGCAGGAGGCAATCATCGATGCGTTCGCGCACAACCTCACCGATCTCCGTCATGAGCTTACGCAACAGTTCGAGATCCTCCAGACCAGAACGGAACGTACCGACATCAATCTCAGTGGCCTGCTGATCCAGATCGGCGGGATGAGCAAGTCCCTCACCGCACTGGAGCGCTCGAACAGCCAAACCACCACCACCCAGGCCGCCCAACAAAGGGCCATCGACGATCTCTACGCGCAACTCGCCGAGATCAAGCGCAGACTGCTCCCGCCGCAGTGACACCGGCCGCTACTTCTTCGCTGCCGCCGAGCTTTGCGCCTGGATGAATCCGTCCACGTTGCTCTTGTCGATCAACGTCGCTCCCGTATCCACGAATGCCGGAACCGGAGACTGAGAATCCTGGGACCAGTTCGCCGCCTGCGATGCCGGCGGATGATGGTGCAGTTCGTCTAGTGCCTTGATCCCCAGGTACGCCATGGTGAAAGGCTTCTGCCCGATCGTGGCGGTGATCAGCCCTTTCTGAATGCCTTGCAGCGTTCGCTCATCGGTGTCCATGGCGACCACCACCTTCCCCGACACGTTGTTGCGGCCCAGCACCTCCGCCACCTCGGGACACGCAATCGCTTCCAGGCAGACGAAACCATCGGGCTTGGGGCCGTGGTCCAGCATCTCCTGCGTCTTATCGAAAGCGATTCGCGGATCGCCCTTGATATCGATGGTCTCGGCGATCTTGATTTGCGGATAGCCGGCCAACGTGTCGCGGTAGCCGCGCAGGCGATCCTGCAGGTTGCCCTGCTCCGGCATGGTGTAGACCACCACGCTGCCCTTGCCCTGTAGCCGGTTGGCCGCGACCTTGCCGCCCATCACGCCGGCCTTGTAATTGTCCGTGCCGATGAACGTCAGCCGCTTGCTCGCGGGCGAGTCGGAGTCAATGGTGATCACCGGAATCCCCTGCGCGATGGCCGCGTCGATGTCCGGCTGCAGCAGGGCCGGATCGCTGGCCGAGACCAGGATGCCGGATGGCTTTTGCTTCACCAGGTCGAGAAACTGTTGGTGTTGTGCCTTCGGATCGAAGGTCTCCGGCCCCACCATCTCCGCCCGCACCTGCATCTGCCGGGCGGCGTGGTTGACCCCCGCGAGGGCCTGCTGCCAATAAGGCAGCCTGATGTTGGTGGCAACCAGGAAGTACTTCTCTTCCGCGCTGTGCTGGGAACCGCCGCAGCTCAGGAGCGGCAACAGGAAGACTCCGGGAAGTAGGGCCCCTAGAAGTAAACGACGCGGCTTGGTCATGCGCTCCTCCTCTGCGGAGTATACCGCCGTTCCCGCCCCGTCACCACGCCCTGAGATACTGCGCCGGCGCCTTGATCTCCACTCCCAACGCTTTGGCCGCACGCAGCGGAAAGTATGGATCGCGCAAAAACTCGCGCGCCAGCAGCACCAGGTCCGCCTTCCCCGACCGCACGATTTCGTCGGCCTGCTGCGGCGTGGTGATCAGCCCCACCGCGCCCGTCCGAATGCCCGCTTCCCGCCGGATGCGCTCGGCGAAGGGAACCTGGTAGCCCGGACCCATGGGAATCTTCTGCTCGAGCGACGTGCCGCCCGACGAGCAATCGACCAGGTCCACTCCCAGGTCCCGCACCCGCCGCGCCAGCTTCCAGGTCCCGCACCCGCCGCGCCAGCTCCACCGATTCCTCGATGCTCCATCCGCCATCCACCCAATCGGTGGAGGAAATACGGAGGAACAGCGGCAGCCTCTCCGGCCACGCCGCGCGCACGGCCTCGGTGACCTCGAGGGCGAAGCGGATGCGGTTTTCGAAGGTCCCTCCGTACTCATCCGAGCGCCGGTTGCTCAGAGGAGACAGGAACTCGTGGATCAGGTAGCCGTGCGCGCCGTGAATCTCGAGCACCTGAAAACCGGCGCGCAGGGCCCGCACCGCCGCGGCGGCAAACGCGTCCACCAGCGATTGAATCCCGGGCTTCGACAGCTCTTCGGGCGCAGGGTCCTCCGGCCGGAACGGGAGCGCGCTGGGCGCCACGGGCCGCCATCCGCCCTCGGCCGCCGGGATGGTCCCGCCTCCTTCCCACGGCCGGCGCGTGCTGGCCTTGCGTCCCGCGTGGGCAATCTGAATTCCCGCCGCGGCGCCCTGTGTATTGACGAAGCTCGCGATCCGCGCCAGGAAATCGATGTGCTCGTCCTTCCAGATTCCGTGGTCCTCGGGCGAGATGCGGCCGCGCGCTTCCACCGCGCTCGCTTCCATCATCACCAGGCCCGCGCCGCCTACCGCGCGGCTGGCGAGATGTACCAGGTGCCAGTCGTTGGCGAACCCATCCGCGCTGGAGTACTGGCACATCGGAGAGACCGCGATGCGGTTACGGAAATGAACATCGCGCAACTCCAGCGGCGTAAACAAGTGTGTCTCGGCGGTACTCATTGTTAATAGTATGTCAGGCCCGCCGGCTCTTTACGGTAAGCTAACCGCTCTTTACTCCTTCGCCGCCCGCCCCACGCCTCATCCTGTATCTATGATGAAAACAGTTCTGGGATTGCTGTTGGTAACCGTTGTAACGCAGGGAGCCGATTCCACGGCGCGTGATTTGAGCAGCCGCGCCGCCGACCTTTTTAATCACGCCCGCTACGCCGAAGCCGAGCCGCTGTTTCGGGAGGCCTTGGAGGCTTGGGGAAAACTCGGCCCGGAGGCGGCGCTCCAACGCGCCATCGACCTGCGCAATCTGGGCTCGCTGCTGCGCGCCACCGGCCGCTACGCCGAGGCCGAACACTTGTTGAGCGATGCGGCTCAGCAATTAGAAGAAGCCGGGGCGCCTGGCCTCGAAACCGGCCGCGCGTTGTACAACCTGGCAGCCCTGTATCGCACGCGGGGGGATTTGGCGAAGGCCGAATCCTTTGCCCTGCGCGCCTCGGCCATCGTGGAAAAGCAGCCGGACATTTCCGTGCCCGAGCGGCTGAGCCCACGGCTGGTGCTTTCTTCCGTCTATATCGAGCAGGGGCGCTTTGGCGAAGCCGAGGCCATTCTGCACCCGATGTTGGACAGCGCCGACGGCCCGCTGGCGGCAGCCGCCTACAACAACCTGTCGACCATTGCGCTCGCCCGCGGGGAGTTCGAGCAGGCCGAGAGCTACGCGCGGCAGGCGCTGTACTTTGCGCATCTCGCCCTGCCCAAGGACCATCCCGCCGTGGCCGCCGCGTGGAGCAACCTGGCCCAGGCGTCCCGCTTCGAGGGCCGCTACCTGGAAGCCGAGAACGCCTATCGCCAGGCCATCGGCATCTGGGAGAATGCGCTGGGGCCGTCGCACCCCGACGTCGCCAGGGGAATCACGAATCTCGCCGCATTCTTCCACGAGCGCGGACGCGAAGCCGGAGCCGAGCAACTCTACGCCCGCGCCGCCGCGATTCTGGAGCAGGTGTTCGGCAAGAACGATGCGCGCGCGTTGTCGGCCCGCAACGAGCTGGCCGACGTCCTGCGGGCGGAGCGCCGCTACTCGGAATCGGCCAGGCTGCAGCGCACCACGATGGCCGCACTGGAGAAGGCGCTTCCACCCGGCGACCCGCGCCTGGCGAGGGCCCAAGCCAACTATGCGCGCCTGCTCGAGGAAACCGCGAGCGCCCGCCCGTGCCGCCACTCCGCCTCATGCGAGACGCAAACGCCGCAGTAACTCCTGGAAGCGCGGTTCGCCGCGCAACGGATCGTACACGGGGTGCACCTTGAGAGTGGTCAGAGGAGACTCTCTCAGGCCGCACCCCTTTTCCAACCAGTCGAGCGCCTTCGCCTTCTCCCCCAATCCCAGCCACACGAGCGCATAGGACGTGCTGGCGACGTACCTGGTTTGCGCGAGCCGCTCCAGCTCGGCCAACAGTTCGCGCGCGCGGCGCTCGTCGCCCGACAGCGCGGACACCTGGCCCATCGCGCCCAGAATACTCGGGAGATCCCCCGCCAGGGAGCGCCCTTTTTCCAGCATGGCCAGCGCTTCCGCGTACCTGCCGATCTGCGCGTAAGCCCGGCCCATCGACGTGTATCCTTTATAGAATGTCGGGTCGAACGCCTGGAGTTCCCGGTACGCCGCGATGGCCGCCTCATACTCCCGGCGCAGCATCAGGATGTAACCACGGTTTTCCTGGATAATGCTGGAGAGCGGATCGAGCTGAATCGCAATGGTGATCTCGTCGAGGGCCTCGTCGAAGCGCCCCAGCATGGCATAGTGATCGCATCCCAGCCAGTGATGGGCGGTGGCGTAGCCCGGGTTTAGCGCGATGGCGCGCTTGAAGAGCCGCTCGGCATCCTCCCACTCCCACTCGTAGAGACCTCGGATGAAGGCCAGGGAGGCGTACGGCTCCGCCAGGTCCGGGTCGAGAGCAATGGCGCGCTCGGCGGCCGCCTTGGCGCGGGGCACAGCTTCCGCCGGATGCATCATGCCATGGTCGGAGAGGAGGCTGAAGGCATCCGCGAGGCCCGCCTGCGCCAGCGCCGAGTTTCCATCGGCCGCGACGGCGTTTTCGAAGCACTTCACGCTCTGTGCCATGTCCTCCGGCGTGCGGCGGTGCCAGAGGTAGCGTCCCTTGAGGTACCAATCGTAGGAACTGATGGTGGTCCGCCCGCGCGGGGCGATGGCGCTCTCCTGCTTGCCGGCCATTTGCCCGCGCAAGGTGCGCACGATGGCGCGCGCGATCTCTTCCTGAATGGCGAAGACGTCCTGCATCTGCCGGTCGAAGGTTTCCGACCACAGGTAGACGCCGGTCTCCGTGTCGATGAGCTGAGCCCTCACGCGCAGGCTCGGTCCGGCGATGCGCACGCTGCCGGTGAGCACGGCACCCACTTTCAGTTGCTGCCGGATGGCCAGGATGTCCTGCTGCCGGTCGCGCAACTGGGCCGCGGTGTTCCACGCCACCACGCGCATGCCCGGCACTTTGGTGAGCGCGTGGATCAACTCCTCGGTCAATCCGTCGCTGAAGTACTCGTCGTCGGGATGGGGGCTGAGGTTGACAAAGGGCAGCACCGCGGTGGTGACCACGGCGGATGGGGCGGGCGGAGTCTCGCCCTTCACGTGGATCTGGGGCGCGTAACTCCCCTTGACGAATTCGATCACGATGGGGTCTGCGCGGCCGTCGCTTTCGTAGTATTGCTTCAGCTTCGACCGCAGCCGGCGCGCTTCCACGCGGACGATCGGGTCCACGCGGGGATCGTAGGTGGGTTTGCGGTCGAAGACCTCGACGCCCAGCAGGTACTCCTTCAACTCGCCGGCTTTGCCCTTGATCGACCTTTCGACGGCCAGGCGCAGAAAGCGGCCCATGCGTTCGGAGCGTGTGAATAGACCATGGGCCAGGATCTTTTCCAGTTGCTGCCGAACCGCCTGGTGGTGGATGGCGGTCTGTCTTGGCTCAGACACCGATTAGCTATTATTCTAGCGTCTTCCGAAGGTCGCAATCCGGAACTTGCTGCCGTAGCGGCCGCGCCAAAACTTCGCGAAAAGTACCAAAGGTTGGTTTGTACCGTTTCGCCTCAAAAGTCCTGTAACCGGCCCCTTACGGACAGGCCTATGCTTGAGCCGGCGGGCGTGATGAAATCGCTACATGAACGCTTCCGACGCGCTGGTCTTCGCACTCCTGGCCCTGGCCGACCTTTCCCTGATGGTGCATCTGCGCCGCGCACGGGCGCGGCGCTTGCGGATGAAGCGCATGATGCGATGCTTGGAGCTTGCGGTCGAGCGGGAGAATGCCGCCGCTCCGGCGGTGCCTGCCAAGCGCTGGCCGGCCTTGCGGCGCGCCAGTTGAGTACGCCTGTGGCCTGCGCCTACGGACGAAGACGCGGGGAGTCCGGTACAATTGTACCGATTGTATCGCCTCGATCAAGTCAATAATCTCTGCGATGAGTTGGTAGCCCTTTTCGATAAAGCCGGGTTCGAAGACTTGCTGCTCGAAATCGGGAAGCCACCGGACACAGTGATCAATCCGGCCGACCTGGTAAGCCTCACCCGAAGGCCCTTCATCCGCAAAGCGATCGATGTTGCCAACAGAGAGGGATGGATTTCAACGCTCATCGACGCCGCGGTTACTCACCGGCCAACGCTCGCGGAGCGTCTGCAAGGAATATTGGGCGCCGGGAGACCCGCGGAGATCCGTCAGGAAGGGGCGACACACGATGTTGAGCCGGCCTTGGACAAGTACCTGGGCGCCTTTCAAGGACCTGCGGCGGACCCCGGGGAATCGACTCGAGATGAATGGGGAATTATAGCCCCCTTCGTCGACCTGAAATGGGTCTGGAGCTCCTCGGAGCAGGTGAATCACAGGCGCCGCAAGTGGACCACCGGTTCGAAGCTGCGCCGGACAACGGCGTATCTGGCTAACTTGCTGAGGCGGAGACCACCTAAGATCCACGCCGGAGCATCGCAGGTGCTGAGCGCTTTGCTGGGGCACCAGCCACACCCGAATCTGAAGGGCGGACCCGAGAAAGTGCCGTGGCTGGTCCACGTGGGCCCGGGCGGGGGCAAGACCACCCTGGCGCTCCGCGCCTTGGCGGAGCTGGCTAAGCAGTTCCGACTCGATGCCCTCCGCACCTTACTGCCCGTCTATCTCCGGCTGGCATCTTTTTCCGTGGAGACTCTACGTGAGCGTCTCCAAGCGTCTCGCGGGCCGGACGGCGTCCTAGCCCTGATCCGCGGCCTGGCCGGCGATCACGCGGGGCTGATCGACAGGGTCTGCCAGGATTCGGGGGGGCACGCCCTGGCCGTCGTGATGGACGGCTTGGACGAGATCCCGGATACGGAGCTGCGCAGGGATCTGCTGGATTGGCTGGTCGAGGCTGGAGCGGGCTTTTGTGTTCGCAACAGCCTGGTGATCACCTGCCGCACGCTGGACGTTCCCCGGCAGAAGGCCCGCCGCTCCAAGCTTCGGCTGCAATACATGTATGTCCTGCCGATTGACGGGGACTGGCAGGACGAGTGGTGCCGCGCCCGCTGCGAGGGGAGCGAACCCACGGCCCGCTGGCTCTTATCCCAAGTCGAGCGACTGCGGCAGAATGTTCTCGACGATGTTCGCACCACGAGGGGCAGCTTCCTGAGCAGCCCGTATTTGTTCACCAACCTGATGAAGTGGCTGCTCGACGGTCACTGGCGAGACGACGGCTGGGTGCCAAACTTTCCGCGCAACAGCATGGAGCTGACGTCCTCGACGGTGGATCTGAATCTGCGGGAAGCGGCGGAGTATGCTGTTTCCAGCCTGCCTGGTCCCACGGAAAATCCGGCGCCGGATACGGATCGGATCCGCGAGACGACGCTGCGGGTTCTCTCGCGCCTGGCTTTCGACCAGCTCGCCCAACCGGCGGAGGGCTGGGACGTCGACGAGAGGCAGGTGCTCCGCAGGCTCGATCAAGAGGCGGCAGTACTGCCCGGCTTTGAGCAGGGTCCGCTTCGCTTGGCCTTCGAGAAGAGCCGGCTGCTGACGCGGGTGGATATCGGGTCTTTCGGCGGGACCGAGAGCGAACCGCGGCGGGCCTTCGCCCATCCTCTGATTCTGGAATACCTGGGCTCGCGGTACCTGGCCGATGCGCTCGGCGGACAGCGAAGCCTGCCTGAGGCCAGCAAGGCCCTGAGCTCGGTATGGATCGCCCGGCGCCTTCCCGATGCCGTGCGGATGGCGCAGCGCTTCACGCTTCCGGGCGCGGTAGTCAGGGCGCTGATGGCGCAGATTGTGGCATCCGACATCCACACCGATCTGGATGTCCTCACATCCTCCGATGCGTCTGCGATCTTCTTCGAGCTCGTGGATCTGGCGCTGAATGCCGGTAAGGGACCGGTCGAGGAAGGAGAACGATACCGAATCGCGGTGGCCCTGATGACCTTTCTCTCCTGGCGCGGCTTTTCAACGCTGGCGGAGCACTTTGAGGCCTCGGTGCGGCTTGTGTGCCAATGGCTGGAGGTGGGGAACCCGGCGCAGGTATCGGAGAGCGCCGGTGTCCTCGGCCACTTTGCCGGCGCGCTGCGCGCCATGGCAGAAAAGAAGGAACGCGCCAAGGCGTTGGCGATGCTGTTCGAGAAGGTGATGGACGCGCCCGCCGTCGAGGAGACGGTGCGGCAAGAGATCGTGCGGCGCTGCGCGGAACGCCTCGCGCGGATGCGAAACTGGGACCAGCCGGGAAGCGGCTCCTGGCCAAACCAGGGATCCAGCCGGGCGGCGGTGGAAGCCCTGCGGCCCATCGAATCCAACATCAAACGAGCGATGGCCGAGTTTCAAAAAGAAGAAAAGCGGCGCAGCCGCCTCCATCGCTACCGCTGGTTCCCATTCGGCCTGGTTGTAGTGCTGCTGCTCTGGTGGGGCAGTTCCATGTATACCCGCCCGCCACGCTTCGACCCTGGCTTCGTACTGCAGGGCAGGCTGGTACATTGGGTTCAGTTCGTCTTCTGTGGGTTGTGGGCCGGCGGCTACTTCCTCCTGGGGACCGCTATGGGTCTTTTTGCCGGCGCGCTGGCGGCTATGCTGATTCATTCGATGATCGAAGGGACGGTTCCCCGAGTGTTCCGCCGCTTTCGGAACCCGCATTGGCTGGCAAAGGCGCGGGTAATGAAAGCCGTCCGTCGCGAGGAGGCCGGCTATGAGGAAGCCGAGAAGTGGATTGAGGCGTATGGTGCGCTGCGGCCTGGCACTGCCGACGACGTGCAGGACCATTTGGCATTCCTCGCCGCGATGCAACAGAGCCGGATGGAGGAGGGATACTCCGAAGAAGACGCTCGCGTCCTTTGGCTCAAGGCGGCGGCGGACCGTCTGACGCGAGGTTTCCAATCCCTCCGCGAGCTGGAGCGCCAGGGTCACCGGCCGCCCGCCAAGGGCCAGCGCCAGGCGAGTGCGCCGAAGGCGCCGGAGGCACAGGAGGTTTTGGCCAGAGACCAAAGGAAGTATCAACTCATCGATTTCTTTTCCCCGGGAGTGGCAGGCATCGCCGGGCTGCTGGTGTACCGCACGTCGCTCGCGCCGCCGATCCAATCCGTGGCGCTTGCCGTGTCCCTCGGCCTCGGGCTTTTGTTGTTCGGCTGCCTGGGGCTGGTTTTATGGTGGGACAGGACCACATCGCCTGCGGTACACAGGCGGCTTCGGGGACTGGTTATTTGCCTGGAGGTGTTTCGTTGGGTGGCCAGGCTATCGATCATGTTCGCCGCCCTGATGCTAGGGTTGAGAGCAGTAGCGGAATTCCCGGATTCCGTGGGCAACCTGCACTCCAATTGGTTTGCCAAGGCGATAGACAGCAGTCAGGAATATGGCATTCGTGCCGGTATGGGGCTGGCCGGTGAACTCTGCTTGTTGAGCGGCCTCTTCTACGCGCTCTCCCGCCTGGCCCTCAAGTTGCCCAGCTTCGATCGTTTCGGGCCAACGGAAATGAAGCGCTGGTGGACCTTTGCAGGCCCCTGCGCCATCATGGTCGTGCCGGTGATCGGCATCCTGATCGCAACCGGAAAGATGACGCCAGACCCGGAGCCCCTGTTGAGGCGCCAAGAGACGGAGATTCGCGATTCGGACCCGGAGAGCATCGCACACTCCCTGGAGCCGGCCCTGAGCGAGCTGCGCCTGGAGCTGGGCGATATTCATGACGGGGCGCAGCCGAATCCCGAGGGCTTCCAGAAGAGCCTGGGCCGGTATCTGGACGCGCTGGACGCGCGGGCAAAAAGGGCTCCGGACGGAATGGCGACGATACTATGGTTTGCTTGGGAGGTCGGGGATAGCAAGAACAAGCGCTCGGTGTCGGTATCCCCGGAGTTCGATCCGTTGCTGTGGGAGGCAGCCCATACCGGGGTGCTCCCCGATCGATCGCTGGCGGCCGCGGATCGGATCGTCGCTGCGGCTTGTCGAGACGCCGTTTACGACGACGAGTACCAGGGCTGCCGCAAGTCTTCCCTGAATCTCTCGCGGTGCTACGAAGAGGCCGCCCAACACACCGCCGGACGGGGCACGGGCCAGGAGCCATCGTTGCTAAGCCATTCGGCTTCCGCCTGGCAGCGGGCCGACGCGGCTGCAGCATCCCAGGAGGCGAGGGAGAGGCAGCGGGCCGACGCGGCTCCAGTGGACAAAGCTGCGCTCGAATGGTACCAAAAGGGAGAGATCTCCAGACAATACGAACTGCTGCAGCCCCTCTACGAGAAGGACCGCACCAACGGGAGCTACGCCGCCGACCTCGTGGAATCCCTGGTGTTGCTGGGCCGCCCGAAGGAGGCACTTGCGCTGCTCCCGGAGGCCTTCCGCCTGAACCGCCGCTCGCCCCGGGTTACCATGATCCTGCTGGCTTACCAGGCGATTGCCACGGATGTGGACGGCAACCCGGAGAAGGCCGCCGGATTCGCCCGGCAGGCCGCGGAGCGGGCGCGCTCCCTGAAGGAGAGGCCGGGCTGGGACTTTTCCGGCGCCCTCATCGCCTTTGAGCGGACTCCGGCCACCCCGAAGCGGGTGATCGACCTGATTCAGGCGTTGGATAAGATTCAGGGATTGGCCCAGGGGAAAGACAGCAAAGATATCGCCGCGGCTCTGGATCGTTACGTCCAGTCCCTGGAACATTGAAGGACAAGAAGGACAACCGATGCGCATGAATCCCGATCAACTGAACCTGCTGTCGGGCGAGTTGTCCCGAGCTTTCAGCCGCGATGAATTCTTAGATTTGATGCGGGTCGTGGGAAAAGAGCCGGACGAGGTGCTGACACCCCTCCAACTGATGCAAGGTGTCCGCGAGGCACTGATCAGGTCGGTCCTGGACACGGCTCACCGTCAGGAATGGCTGGAAAGGCTGATTCTCGGCGCGGTGGGCTTGCGGCCCGGCCTGAAAGGCGTGGCCGAGACAATCGGCCTGCTGGCCGCCAACCGGGTGCTCCGCCGAGGCGATCGGGTCGCCGTGAAGCTGTCGAGCCCGCAGTTGGACTCCAAGTGGAGCGATCCGTACGCGTCTTACGACGGGAAAGAAAAGATCCAGGGAGAAATCGGGGGCGAGATTGTGCCGCTGGGCTTGCGCGACTGGCATTGCGTGCCCGCCCGCGACGTGCCGCGAGAGCTGGTCGAGAACCTGGTGAAACCGGGCGCCGGGCTGGAAGATCCGTGGAAGCCGATCAAGCAAGAGGTGGTCAGACTGTTTCTGAAGAACTATGAGGGCAGGCAACTGGAGTGCGAGATCCTGGAGATCAGGCCCTCCAGGCAGGACCGGGAACATTTCCTGCTGCTAAGCTGCAAAGAGTACGACGACTGGCTGCGCGAAGTGGGCTTCACCCACGTGCGCCTGGCCAAGTTCCTGGCCTCCCCGGACGAAAGCGAGAGCCCCTCGGCGCGCCAGGTGCTCGAGACCATGCGTAACGATGCGCATTTCACGCCGGCGGACGCAGCGGCGGTAAGCCAAACGGTGAGCAAGAGCTTCCCCAAGGGAGAGTATCTCGCTCCGTTCCTTTTTGTAACCGATCTCCTGGAAGGCGCGAGCCAATCCATTCGTCTTTTCGACAACTATCTGAGCGATCAAATCTTTCGCATGCTGCTGAACGTCGACAAGGGCGTCGACATTCGGCTGGTCAGCCGGAAGGTCCCCGGGGATCAATTCCCGGTGATGCTGGGGAAGCTGCGCCGCGAAGGCCGCAAGGTAAGGATCTACTTGAGCAAAGATCTGCACGACCGGTTCCTGCAGATCGATGGCCGCGTGTTTCATTTTGGGCAGTCGTTAAAGGACCTCGGCACGGGCGACTCGCTGATGATGGAGATCACCGAACCAACGCTTACCGGGCAACGAAAAAGACTGGGGGAGATCATGAACAACGCTCAGGAAGTGAAAGAACACGACGACGACGGGCGCGAGTATCCCCTCCTGGAACCGAAGATTCTGCAAGACCCCTTCAACGCATTTCCGCTGCTCGGATGGGCGAAGAGCGAGATGGGCCAGCGACTGGGCAGACCCTTCTCGGGACTCGACGGGGTATTCATTCTACACTTTCTGACCAGCCTGATCCCGTTCGCCAGGGGCTGCAAAGATCTGGGTCTCTCTCCCAAACAGGCCGTGTTCTTTTACAAGGACTACGAATATCCGCACAAGAGGCCGATTCACGACTGGTTGGAGCAAGAGGGCTTCACGGTTCGCAGCGTCGAGGAAATCGGCTCGTTTATTCGAGAGAAGGAAGCGGCTCTGCGTCCCGGGCAGCCGCCGTTGCTGATTGTGGAAGATGGCGGTTACGTGGTTCCCCAGTT
>OMOG01000635.1 GCA_900290305.1 Candidatus Sulfopaludibacter sp. SbA4 | reverse complement strand
GCTCGCATCGTAATCCTCCCTTGAGCCAGGAGTCGCCAGAATCTTGGGCGCTTGCCTCGACCCACACCAGGGAATGGCACGCCGCGAGCCAATCGGCCGACTCCCTGCCGTCTCCAAGGGATCCTCTCTATGTGATTGTTAGCACTACAGTTGCAGCCGCATCCCCAGACTGGAATACAGCCACGGACGGGCTCGAATCCGCTGCTTTGGGTTATTTCTCGCACAGTGGTGCGTGATCTGAATCACTAACCCTGGTGATTTAAGTACCCAACCGGCACCTTACCTAAGGAGGCTTCCTCTATCTCTTAATCTTTATGCTACGGCCCCACCGCGACCTGCAGCCGCCCCGGAGTCTCCAGGTATTCCCGGTAAATCAACTTCTTGGCCGCTACTTCGCCCACCGCGTCCACGTGCACCTTATATTCCCCATACGGCAGAGCTTCGCCGAAGGGCAATTCCACTGGGTTCCTGCCTGGCCGCAGAACAAAATGCTGGTATCCGATCGCCGTCGCCCGCCCATTCTGCGCCACCGCCAGCACATAGAACGTCAAATCAATAGTGTCGCGAGTCGTATTCAAAACCTGGACGCTGCCCTCGATCCGGTTTCCGTTCACATGCGCCCCCGCCTTCCAATTCAGGCTCAACGCCGAGGTCACGCGCAGCACAAACCCCTTCTGCACTGCTCGTTCCCGCCCGCCATCTGTCACCGAGACCGTAAACTGAAACTCGCCCACATGCTCGGCTTTCCCGTGCAGCAAGCCGTCCTCTTCCAGTTTGATTCCCGACGGCAAGACGCCCTTTTCCACCCGCCAGTGCAGCGCCGAAATGCGTCCGTGCGCGCGAAATCGAAATTCGTACGGCGCATGTGGATTGGTATCGGGCAACTCCGAATCGTTCTCAATCACCAGGTCCCGCGCTTCTTGCGCCACTGGCGCGTCCTGCCTCTCAGCCTGCTGGCCGCCGGCCCGGACCACCTCGAGTTGGCACGCCATCCCCGCCCCACAGGCCAACAGGATAGCCAGACATTGGATTACCAGACCTGGGATTACCAGAC
>OMOG01000340.1 GCA_900290305.1 Candidatus Sulfopaludibacter sp. SbA4 | reverse complement strand
ATCGGGCCACCAGTAGTCGCCCTCGGAGAAGAAATCGTGCTTGCCGCCGGCGCTGCGCGGCGAACCGGCAGCGGTGACGGTTACCGGCTGTTCGGAAAGATAGCGGGCCGCGGCTTTGAGCACGCGCGGGCGCTCGATGGCCGCGAGGTCGAAGGTTTCGGCGCCGCGGGCGAAACGCACCGCGGAGAGCGCCAGGGCGGATTGGAGGAACTGGCGGCGTTGCATGAGATCTCGTATTTTAACGCTAACGGCGGTGGGCAGTACCCTCTCCCATTCTCTTCCGGAATATTCGCTGTCCGTTTGCGCCTTCTGGTATGAGGGCATAAAACAAATGAAAACGAATATCGATTGGAAAATCGCGTCTCGGAGGATCCTCGCCTTGCTGACGGTCGCAGCGGCGGCAGCCTCCGCAGCCGGGGTGGTCAGGGTACAGGCCGTTATGTCGCAAGGGACTGCCCTGGCCGAAACGGGCTCCGGCCAGGCTTTCCTGCTGGTCGAGGTCAACGATCCCGCCACCGGCGCCGCCGTTACCGGACTGCCGCTCCAGGTTTCGGACCAGATGAGCCTGCCGGGCCAGGCATGCGGCTTTACCAACCAGATCGCCGGCTTCGCCGAGACTGGCGACGGGGCCTACGAGATCAAGATCGGCCTGCCCGAAGGCGTGCCGAATTGCGCCTGGATCAAGGGCGTCTACCTGGCGGGCGTTCACGTGACGGGCAATGGCGAAGGCCGGACCATCGCCTCGCTGACGATCCGATAACGCAGAAATTGAGGAGACACCACCATGAACTACATCTTTCGCACCGTCATCATCGCCAGCGGCCTGGCGTGCGCAGCCCAGGCTGCCACGCCCGAGGAAAATTGGCTGACCAAAGTTTATAATTGGCTGACCAAAGTTTACCAGGACCTGCTGAACCGCCCGGCGGATCCGGCGGCGCAGGGGTTTCTTCCGCAGGCCGGCACCCAGCAGGGCCGCCAGCAGGTGGTGCTCGCCATCACGGCCAGCACTGAGTATCGAAGCGATTTGATCCAGTCGATGTATATGCAGTACCTGCAGCGCGGCGCCCAGCAGGCCGAATTGGCCCCGTGGCTCGCCGCATTCTCCCAGGGCGCCACCGACGAGCAGATTCGCGCGGCTATCATCGGCTCGCCCGAGTATTTCCAGACCCGCGATGGCGGAAGCGTCGACCAGTTCATCACCACGCTGTATGGCGACGTCCTGAACCGGTCGCCGAGTCCCCAGCAGAGCGCCTTCTTCCGGGTCATCATTCCGTTTCAGAGCCGCGCGGCCGTCGCCATGCTGCTGTTTAGTTCCAGTGAATATCGCGGCCTGCTGGTCGCCGGCGACTACCAGAAGTACCTGGGGCGTCCCGTCGATCCCGCGGGCTCCGCCGCGGGAATCCAGTTTCTGCAGAACGGCACCGACGAGCAGTACCTGGCCTTTCTGCTCTCGTCGCAAGAATACTTCAACGATGCGCAAGTCTCGAACGGCGTGGACGTCAAGGCGCGATTCTCGCAGGGGTCGGCGGTGGCCTTCAACCCGGCATCGCCAGGTACTGCCAACCTGCTGGTACAGGTGAGCGGCCTGAGTGACGGGGAGCCGGTTCTGGGGCTCACGCAGAACCAGTTCCACGTGACGGGACATTTCCAATTGCCCCGGCAGGTCTGCAGTTTCTCGTCGAACAGCGTCACCTCGTTCGGTTCCGTGGGCAACGGATGGTACCAGATGACCGTAGCGCTGGCCAACACTCACGACCTTTGCCAGTGGGTGACGGGGGACTATCTCGCCAATATCGCGATACAGGGCAGCAAGCAGGGCGCCACCGTGGCCACGCTGAATATCCAGTAGGCGGCCAAGGGGCGGGTCTGTGAATCTAATCGGTTGGGGGTTTCCGGCCGATAAGTCTAGTGGATGTCTCTGGCAACGCGAATCTGGATCGCCAGCCTGGGGTGGCTGCTCTGCCCCATGGCCGGACAGGCTCAACACTGGTCATTCCAGATGTATGGGACCGACCAAGGATTAACCAATCCCACCATTCTCGGATTGCACCAGGATCGCCAGGGTTTTCTTTGGGTTAGCACGGAAGGCGGTCTTTTCCGCTACGATGGCGACCGCTTTCAACCTTTCGCCGCGAAGTCCGCCGCGAAACACGGCAACAGCAACTCGCTATATAGCTCGGCCGATGGCCAATTCTGGACGGGATCGAACGCCGGCTTGTTCCGGTGGATGGGAGATGCCTTCGCTGCGGTTCCGGGGTTTGAAGACGTCGAGCTGATGAGCGGCCAGGCGATCGCGAGCGATGCCACAAATCTCTATGTGGCCGCGCTATCGGGGCTTCGCTCGATCGACCTCCAGGGCCACGGGCAGCCGCGCCTGGTGTCGCCGAAGCCGTCGTATAGCGTGTTGGTGGCATCCGATCAAACGGTGTGGTTCGGTTGCGGTCTGGTGCTGTGCTCGCTCCAAGGTGGACGTGAACAGGAGTGGGCGGGCGACCGCGGCGTGAGCGATGGACCCTGGCGGAGTATCGTGGAGGATGCCGCCGGGCGCCTGTGGATTCGCTCCTATGAAAAAGTGCTGGTTCGCGATTCGCCGGGGACGCCCTTTCATGAGGTGCCGAACCTCCCCAACCTGCACTCCACCCACAACTCGCCCCTGGCAGCCAACCGCCGCGGGCAGGTCCTGATTCCGCACAGCGCCGGGTTGACGATCTGCGAGAGCGGCCATTGCCGGAATTACGCCGTGGAAAGCGGCCTGCAGCACGCCGAAGTGATCAGTGCGTTGGAAGACCGCGAGGGTTCGCTTTGGATTGGTTACAGTGGCCACGGAGTGGCTCGCTGGCTGGGACGCGAACAGTGGCAGAGCTTCACCGAGCAAGAGGGGCTTGCCAATCCGTCCATATGGCGCATCGTGCGCGACGCCGCCGGCGACCTGTGGATCGGCACCAGCCGCGGTCTGTTTCACGGCACCCAGGCTGGCGACGGCCAGGCTGGCAACGGCCAGGCTGGCAATGGCCAGGCCGGCGGCCGCTGGCGGTTTGAGCCAACGGATGCCGTGGGCGTGTGGTCCGTGTATGGATTGCAAGCGGAAGCCGACGGCTCCCTCTGGGTGGGCACGTTTAAGAGCGGGGAGAATGGGCTGGTGCGATATAACCCCCGGACCCATCAGCGGTCAGTCTATCCTCCGCGCCAACCTGTCCCGCGATTCTCGGTCAATGCGATCGACCGCGATGACACCGGCACGGTGTGGGTTGCTACGGCACAGGGCGTAATGCGCCTCCTGCCGGGCGCCAGGTGGCTGGAACCCGTTCCCCTACCCATGGGCGATGCCGGCATCTCGGAGGTCAGGTCCACCCGTCAAGGCCTCTTCGTAGCCAGCAACAAGGGGCTCTACATTCAGCAGGGGCAGGTGCGCCGTTTACTTACCGTAGCAGATGGGCTGAAGGATAATTGGCTCCAGTCTGTCGTCATCGGCCCGGATGGGGCACTCTGGATTGCCTACTTCGCGCCGGTAGGGATCACACGCATCGAAATCGATCGCGGGAATTTGCGGATGCGGCACTTTACAACCGGCGACGGACTCCCCAGCGACGTGGTCTACTCGCAGTTCTTCGATGCGCGCGGCCGGCACTGGCTGGGTACCGACAGCGGCGTCGCCGTGCTCGAGGGCGATCGATGGATCCGATACGACACCTCCGACGGCTTTGTCTGGAACGACTGCAACGCGCACGCCTACCTCCCCGAGGCGGATGGCAGCTTCTGGGTGGGAACCAGCGCCGGCCTCGCCCGGTTTTCCCCGGCGACGATGCCGAAAACCGCGCTGCCGGAAACGCTGATCACCTCCGTGCTGCGCAACGATCTGCCGGCGCAGGGCGCGGATTTCGATTCCTCGACGCATTCCCTGGTGCTGCGTTTTACGATGCTGTCCTACAGGAGGCGGGCGGTAAAATTCCGGTACCGGATCGGAACCGGCCCAATGCCGTGGATCGAGGCGGAAACACGGGAGGTCCGTTTCGCCGAGCTGCCGCCCGGCTCCCACCGGTTCGAGGTTCAGGGTGAAGCCGAGCCCGGGGTGTGGACGCGTTCCGCGGTGCTGGAGTTTCGAATTCGCCCGCCCTGGTACCGCTCGTGGCAGTGCGATGGAGGTCTGTTCGTAGCGCTGGCGGGCTTCGTCTGGTGGTGGTGGCGGCAGCGGGANNCCAGCGTACCATTCGGGCGGCGCTCGAGGCAGCGGTGGCGGAACGGACACGGGACCTGGCCGGAGCCACCGCGCGGGCCGAGCAGGCCAACCAGGCCAAGGGCGAGTTTTTGGCCAACATGAGCCACGAGATCCGCACCCCGATGAACGGAGTGATTGGCATGACGGGCCTGCTGCTCGACACCGATCTGACGGCGCGGCAGCGGGAATATGCCGAGACCGTGCGGCGGTCGGGTGAAACGCTGCTCAACCTCATCAACGAAATACTGGATTCTTCCAAAATCGACGCCGGCAAAGTGGAGATCGAGTCGTATGCGTTCGACCTTTGCGACGTCATCGAAGAAGTCAACGATCTGCTGGCCGCCAAGGCGGAAGACAAAAAGATCGACCTGCTGCTGGAATATGCCGCGCGGACGCCCCGGAATTTCATCGGAGACGGCGCGCGCATCCGCCAGGTGGTCACCAACCTGGTGGGGAATGCCATCAAGTTCATATCCACTGGCCATGTGCTGGTCTCCGTGAATTGCGCCGGGGAGGATTCGCGGAGCCCGCAGATGCGGATCACCGTGCGGGATACGGGAGTGGGGATTCCCGCGGAAAAGATCGGTTTGCTCTTTGAGAAGTTCAGCCAGGTGGATGGCTCGACCACGCGGAGATACGGGGGAACGGGACTGGGGCTGGCCATTTCCAAGCAGCTCGTGAGCCTCATGGGAGGGAGGATGGGGGTCGAAAGCCGCCCGGGCGAAGGATCCACGTTCTGGTTCGATCTGCCGCTGCGGCTCGATGATCAGCCGCATGCCGCATCGCCTGCCGGGGCCGGCCTCAGCGGGCTGCGGGCCCTGATTCTGGATGACCACGGACCGTCCCAGCGTGTGCTTGATGAACAGTTAGCCGGTTGGGGAATGCGCCTGGGGAGTTTTGCCGATGGCGAGAGGGCGCTCCAAGCGATGCGTGCGGCGCAGGAAGCCGGCGATCCCTACCACTTCGCGGTTCTCGATTGCCGGGTACCCGAAAGCGAAGGCGCCACTCTCGCGCGAGCGATTCACTCCGATCCATCCCTGCGCGGCTGTGCGATTGTGCTGTTGGCCTCGATTGGGGAATGCCAGCGTGTAAGCCAGGCACAGAGCGGCGT
This sequence comes from Candidatus Sulfopaludibacter sp. SbA4, assembly GCA_900290305.1. Taxonomy (GTDB): domain Bacteria; phylum Acidobacteriota; class Terriglobia; order Bryobacterales; family Bryobacteraceae; genus OMOG01. The sequence goes on along the minus strand of OMOG01000340.1, from coordinate 12,175 downwards.
CGTCGACGCGTGTCTCAGCAAACCGGTGCGTCAGACGCACCTGTTCCATACTCTGGCAAGCACCTGGGCCAAACGACAGGGAAGAGAGCCTTCGGGCAGCCTCAGCCCCAAATCGAACGCGGCGGATCCTGCGGCGGCCGCCACCGGGAAGTTAGCCCCGGGCGACACGCGGATTCTGGTGGTGGAAGACAATGCTATAAATCAGAAGGTCGCGTGCCGGATGCTGGAGAGCCTCGGCCTGCGCACGGACGTAGCCGGCAACGGCCGGGAAGCAGTCGAGATGTCGGCACTGGTGCCGTACGACCTGATCCTCATGGACTGCCAGATGCCCGAGATGGACGGTTACGAAGCTTCGCGTGAGATCCGGCGGCGGGAAGGTGGGGCACGGCAGGTTGCGGTGATCGCGATGACGGCCGATGCCATGGCGGGTTCGCGCGAAAGGTGCCTGGCGGCGGGGATGGACGACTACGTCTCGAAGCCCGTAAGACGGGAGGAGCTGCACAGGGCCCTCAGCCGATGGCTCCCGCAGGCCACAGAAAAGGGGTTAGGGGTTAGGGGTTAGGGGTTAGGGGTTGGAAAAGGCAGCTCGCTGCGCGCGCATCTTTCTCTGTCGCGCCTCACGGGGCTGCCAACGGGTTCCTCTCGCAGCGCGCGGCGGGGGCTAGGGCGGCAACGGCCGCGATCGCGAGCATGACGGCGGCGGCCGCGGCAAGACTCAGGGGATCGTGGATGCCGAATCCGTAGACCATGCCGCCTTGCTCGCCCGGAGCAACCCTCCAGCTTCTCCTATGGCGGGCGGCAAGCCCGCAGGGGTTACTATGGAGAGCATGAAAACATGGCTGGTGCTTGTGATTGCGTGCGGGATGGCGTCGGGTGCGGACCTCACGGTGGGCTCGGCGACGGCCGCCTCCGGACGGAAAGCCACGGGGTTCATCCAGGTGCCGGCGGGCGTGGATGCGGCGGCCAACATACCAGTGATCGTGGTCAACGGCGCGAAACCCGGGCCTACGCTGGCGCTGGTCGCGGGTTCGCACGGAACCGAGTATGCGTCCATCCTGGCGTTGCAGAAACTGGCGCAGTCGGCGGACCCGGGCGAGCTTTCCGGAGCGCTGATTGTCGTCCCCCTGGTGAACCTGGCGTCGTTCGCGCAGAAGGTCCCGCACCTGAATCCGGTGGATGGCAAAAACATGAACCGGTTCTTTCCCGGGAAGCCGGACGGAACCCAGACCGAGCGGGCCGCATGGGCGATCGCCAAACAGGTGGTGGAGAAATGCGACTACCTGATCGACCTGCACGGAGGCGATCTGGACGAGGATCTTCGCCAGTACGCGTATTGGGCCAACACCGGCAAGGCGGCTCTCGACGCGGCCTCCCGCGCGATGGTGCTGGCATTCGGTCTCGACCACATCATCATCCAGGACTATCGGACCCCGCTCGCGGCCGGCGCCACCATGAACCTCACGCGCTTCGCGCTGAGTTTGGGGAAGGCATCCGTCACGGCGGAGGCGGGGCACGCGGGTATGTCCAGCGCGGAAGACCTCGACGCACTGATCGAAGGATGCCGCAACGTGATGCGCCACCTGAAGATGCTGCCGGGCAAGGCGGCGCCGGTAGAGCACCCCTTGTGGTTCGGGCGCGTTTCCATACTGGCGAGCGAGCAGGACGGAGTGTTCTATCCGCTGGCCGCTCCCGAATCCTACGTCAAGCACGGAATGCGCATCGGGTACGTCACGGACTATTTTGGCAATCGCGTGTGGGATGCGGTCGCCCCCATCTCGGGGGTGATCCTTTATATAGGCGCGGTGCCTTCGATGAAGAAGGGCGATACGGTCGCGCATATTGGAGAAGTCGCGGAAGCTCCCATGTGAAGTGGGGCAGGCGCTTCCGCCAAATGCCGCTCACTTTGCGGTTCTGCGTTTATTGTGGGGCGGACCCCCTGGTCCGCGCGGGTCCCCCTGGACCCGCTTTCGCCAATAGAATCAACATCCGGCAGAAAGCGAAGAAGGCCGACGAGGGCGTCGGCCGCGGACCACTCCGTTGCACGGAGCGAGGGGGTCCGCCCCACAGCCAAAGTAAGTGGCATTGAGGCGCTTCCGCCTGCCAACCCTGCGTGCGAGAAGCGCCTGCCCCAATCAGGCCGGCAACTTCTGCAAGACTCGTTCCAGCGAGGCCGCGTCGGGGACGCTTCCCTGGGCGATCCGCGGGCTCCCGCCGCCGCGCCCTCCGGCCTCGGCCAGTGCGGCCTTGAGCACCTTCCCCGCATCGATCCCCGCATCCGCCGATACGGCCAGCAGTATAGACGGGGGATCGGCCAGTGTGGCGAGGAACACGGCCTTCGGCTGCGCCGTGAAATTCTGGGCGATGGCGCGCAATTCCTCCATGCCGGCGCGATCCGCCCGCCGCGTGACGCGCCGCATGCCGTCCGCGCCCTGAGCCGTTGTTTCGTAAAGCTCTTTGCCCTGATAAGCGGCGACATCCAGCTCGAGTTTGCGGCGCGCCTTTTCGGCGGTGCGGGCCGCCTCCAACTGCGCCGCGGCCATCGCGGGGACCTCGTCAAGCGGCGCCGAGAAGAGTTGCGCGGTTTTGAAGAGCCCTTCGTAATCGGCGCGTGCCCGGCGGATGGCGCGCGCGCCGCACAGAAATTCCACGCGCGTGGTCTGACGCACTTTCTCCAGCTTGCGCAGCAGCAGCGCGCCGATCTCCCCGGTGGCTCGTACGTGGGTGCCGCCGCAGCCGCAGTGGTCGAGGCCTTCGATGGTCACGATACGCAGGGTGCCTTCGCGCTCGGTCGGCTTGCGGAGCCCCTGCACCTCCGCGGCATGCTGGAAGTGCACGCCGACGGGCCGGTTCTCGCAGACGATCTGGTTGGCGCGGCGCTCGACCTCCTGCACTGTTCGCGCTTCCACGGCGCCGCCTTCGAGATCGATGGTCGAGCTTTCCGCGCCCAGGTGGAAGCTGACGGTCTTCAGGGCGAAGAGGTCTTCGAAGACGGCCGAGAGCAGGTGCTGGCCCGTGTGCTGCTGCATGTGATCGAAGCGGCGGTCCCAATCGATGGCGCAATCCACGGGCCCGGTGTGCAGCGGGGCGGCCAGGCGATGCGCGATGCGCTCTTCCTCGTCGACGACTTCGAGCACGGGGACGCCGCCGATGGAGCCGAGGTCGTAGGGCTGCCCGCCGGAGGTGGGATAAAAGGCGGTGCGATCGAGGTAAACGGTGAGGCCATCCTCGGAGTGGTCGACGATGCGGGCGGAGAATTCGCGCAGGTACGAATCGGTGTAGTAGAGGCGTTCGGTCATGGGGACACTGCTATTGTGGCAGAAGGAAGTTGCGGAAGGGGTGCGGGGTTGGATACATTAAAGGAGTCAGGTTTCCGGCAAGCGCCCGTAGCTCAGTTGGATAGAGCGTCTGGCTACGAACCAGAAGGTCGGCAGTTCGAATCTGTCCGGGCGCACCACTTAAATCCCAAAATATCAGATGGCTGGCGTCATGACGGGCGTGGCCCGTTTTTTCCACCTGCGCTCTATCCATTGCACCTCGCCCGTACCCGTAACGTCACCGTTCGCGGCCGTTCGCAATTCGTGGGACGTGGGCGGAGAAGGGGGTACACTGGAAACCTGGAATGACCTACCACCGATTACGTGTCGGGTTGTTAATCCTCGCTGCTTTGATCGACAGCTATATTCTCTTCGTCCCACCGGTGATCGGACTGGCCAACCAAAGTGACTTTGCCCGCCTCATGGACCCGTTTGGAATCGCTTACCCTCCGAACCTGACTGTGGAGCAACACTTTCGGTGTTTCACCGACGTTCATTTCATCCTGACTCGACCCCAATCGCAGCCCTACCTCACCAGTCAATTGCTGTTTTTGAGTATCGCCTATGAGCTGAACCATCTCCTATCCAAACCCGGAGCTTTCGACATCCGCGCTCTTTCCACCGTTGAGCTCGCCGTATTGCTGTTTCTCTTCTGGCGGCTTGCCGGATTGGTCGAGGAGATCGGCGGACGCGGACGCGTCGCGGGTCTGGTCCTGGTGACCCTGGTCGTCACGGACTTGCGGAATCTGGCGTTCTTTAACACGTTCTACTGTGAGCCCGCCGTGTTTCTATTTGGCATCGCGTTTGTGCTCTGCCTGTTCCAATCCCTCAGGAATCCATCGGCGCGGGCCATCTGGCTTCTGGCTGTGAGTTCCGCTCTGCTGGTGACTTCGAAGCCCCAACACGCAGCCACGGGAGTCGTCATTGGCTCATGCCTCATGACGTTGCCCTTCGTTGCTCCGGATTGGCGCCGGCATCTGCGGCTTTGTCTGGCCGCCGGCGCAATCGTCGGCGCCGCAGTGCTCGTCAGCGTTCGCGTTGGCAACCCCCTGAAAATGAGTCCGTTGTATAACACCATCTTCAACGGCTTGTTACGTGAGTCGGAGAACCCCGCCCGGGATTTGGCCGCCATTGGAATCGACCCCGCCGCCCAAGCTTACAGGGGCACAAACGCATTTATGCCGAACAGAGCGGGACCCTCGCTTTTCCCCGGTACGGCGACATATCCGAAGCTGTTTGGTTTTTATCTGCTCCGCCCAAGGTATCTCGCCAGGCGTGCTGCCAAGGCTATTACGGATAGTGCGATGTCCAATGAGATTCTAGACCTGGGGAATTTCGAGCGCGGGCGTGGCTATCCCTGCAGGGCGCATGCCTTCTCCTTGTGGGACTCCATGCGGTCCTGGATCGGCCGCCCCCGGATGATCCAAGGGTTCTTTCTGATCACGATACCGGCGGCGCTGTTCCTCGGGATCAGGCGCAAAAGCGCCTGCGCGCTCGGCTATGTGGTGCTCGGATCGTTGGCAATCAGCACCTTCTTCGTGACAGCTCTAGCGGATGGAATGGATCACCGGCGGCACCTGTTTTTCTTTCATCTGCTGTTTGACTGCTGCCTTTGTTGCGTAGTGCTGTACGTGGCAGATCGTCTGGCGGGAATGTGGCGTCGAACCCGAAAAACCGGCCGGCCTACGCCAGCATCGCCTGCGCCCGCATGACATTCCGGCGCACTTCGACGCCGTTCGGACACTCGACCGAGCAGGAACTGCAGTCCTCGCACCGCGTAGCTCGCACGTCCGCCGGCAACTCCAGGAACCGCTCCCGTGCCATGGCGAACTGGCCATAGCCCTCGGCATAGCTGAGAAAGCGCAGCACGTCCGGAACCGGCACACCACGGGCACACACGCCGTTGCACGAACCGCACATCCGGCAATAGCTCGGGCCGATGTAGGCCACGAGCGATCGCAACAGTTGTTCGTCCCGGCTGCCGAACGGCTCGGCCATCGCGCGCAGGTTTTCCTCCAACTGGTCGTGGTCGGTCATGCAGACGATCGCGGTGTCCACGGACTGATTCCGCAGGACCCACTTGATGGCGGCCAGCGCTCCTCCCGGCTTGCCCAGGATCCCCTTCAGGGCCTCCGCATCGGCCCCGTACAACCGGTCGCCCCGCCCCACTCGCGCCACCCCGCCGGCCATCGCCTTCATCGTCACGATCCCCATGCCGGCCTTCCTCGCCGACTGGATAGCCGCCGTCATGTCGGTCTTCCGCGCCTGCTCGCCCGCCGCCGCCACGTTCTGCATCGAGAAGTTGTACGTCGTCAGCACCACGTCCGTCTGGCCGCGCTCCACCAGGTGAGCCAGCATCTGGTCCATGTTGAAGTGAGTGCTCACGCCCGCATACCGGATCTTCCCGGACTTTTTCGCCGCGCGCTGAACCTCCAGCAGATCGTCGGTCACCTCCGCGGGCGAGTTCCTCGCGTGCAGGTACCAGATGTCCAGGTAGTCCGTGCCGAGTTCGCGCAGGCTGGTGTCCAACTGGTCCATCGCCTCCTGCCGCGTCTGGGCCAGCGTCTTGCTGGAAACGATGACCTGCTTCCGTCTGCCCTTCAGGGCCACTCCGACCATTCGCTCGTTGTTGCCGTTCTGGTAGCTGCGGGCCGTATCGAAGTGGAGGATCCCCATGTCCGCCGCGCGCCGGATGACGGATTCATCCGAGGTGGTCATGCACCCGAAGGACATGGAGGTAACCTTCAGGCCGGTGCGGCCCAAGGTGCGATAGGTGAGTGTTGGGGATTGCGCGGGAACCTGCTCCGGTTCCGAAGGCTCTGCCAAGCCGGCCGCGGGCAATGCCAGCCCGGCAGCCAGAAAGTTGCGTCGTGAAGCGGATTTCATACGTCCGTGTCGAAAATAGCACGATTGCACCGCTGAAGGGAATCACGTAGCTGATGATAGACAGGGCTCACTTTAATATACAAAGTACTTTCGAACTACGAACCAGAAGGTTGGCAGTCCGAATCTGTCCGAGCGTACCACTTAAATCGGCTTGCCCTGCGGCCTCCTCCAGAGCCGCGCATCCCAGCGTACCGCCATTGGACGACTCGCCCGGATGCGGGCGAAGTCGGGATGTTCCTGATTGATGAGAACGTTGCGTTCTACGAGCGTCACCACCGAAGGCACCATCAGGACCGGCGTACGCCGCTCGTCGTACCAGCGGTCGCCGAAGGCTCGGGCTGTTTCAAACGATGGTGAATCCCAGTTGGGCACTGCGTCGTGCGCGACTTCTTCAATGGGCAGGCCGGGCGGAATCTCGATCTCGATATATCCTTGGCTCCGAGGGACGCTTCCGGAGGCGTGGACCAGGATCTCCAATAACGCACCCGCATGCGTTTCGGCGGCATAAATGACGCGCCGGCCGGGAGAATTCCAGCGGGCCCCGTGCAGCATTGCGCCACTCCCGTCGAAAATGGTATGCCGCATATCGGCTATGCGGAACGCCCGCAGCGGGCCGCTACGCCGGGAGCCCATAAACGATGCGGACCATGACCTCCTCGGCCTGCCGCGCGCCCAGTTCCGTCAGAGCCGCGTCGAGGGGTGTCTTACCCCCCATCTCCGGGTGAGCGGTCGTCAGAAAGCGCCGCGCTTGCTCGCGATCCTGCCAGACGTCTTCGGCCATGGCAACAACCCGCGCTAACCGCTCCGTCCGTTCGCTTTCCGCGGGACTCAACCGCTCCCGCCGCCGTTTGTACGTCCCCTCCGGGACGATCCGGTGCATCATGGCGCGTTGTCCGGCGGCGTCCGAAAAGACGCGGCGTGCCACGTTGCGAAGGGTTGCCTTTGGCAAGCCGCGTTCGACGGCGTCATTCAGTTCCAGTATCGACGTCACGCGCCTTCCCATAACGCGGTGGCCGCCCAGGACCTCTCCGATGTGACGTGGTTCCATCATCCGTATCATTATACCCAATATGATCGATCAGATGATACGTCGTCGGGTCATCGGGTCCCAGCGCCCGACGCCGCGTGATACAAATGGAGCTTCACAATAGGCAGTAAGCAGATAACCAGTTACAATTGTCTTGAAAGGTCGCACTACATGAAAATCCGTCCTGAAGATGCTCTGGAATACCATTCCGCATCTCCGGCAGGCAAGGTCTCGGTTACCCCGACCAAGCCGTGCCATACGCAGCGGGATCTGAGCCTGGCCTACACCCCGGGCGTCGCCGTTCCATGCCTCGAGATCGAACGCGATCCCACCCTGGCATACAAGTACACCGCCAAAGGCAACCTGGTTGCCGTGATTAGCAACGGAACCGCCGTCCTCGGTCTCGGCAATATCGGCCCGCTGGCCGGAAAGCCCGTCATGGAAGGCAAGGGCGTCCTGTTCAAACGCTTCGCCGATATCGATGTCTTCGATATCGAGCTGGCCACCCTCGATCCCGAGGAAGTCATCCGCACCTGCCAGATCCTCGAGCCCACGTTCGGCGGCATCAACCTCGAAGACATCAAGGCGCCCGAATGTTTCTATATCGAGGAAGAGCTGCGCAAGACCATGAAAATCCCGGTCTTCCACGACGATCAGCACGGCACCGCCATCATCTCCGGCGCCGGGCTCCTCAATGCCATTGAAATCTCCGGCAAGGATATCGCGGCCATCCGGGTGGTCTTCAGCGGCGCCGGCGCCAGCGCCATCTCCTGCGCCGAGCACTACGTCCGCCTGGGCGTCAAGCGCGAGCACATCCTCATGTGCGACACCAAGGGCGTGATCTATGAGGGGCGCACCGAAGGCATGAACAAGTACAAGGCCCGTTTCGCCGCCAACACCACCGCGCGGACGCTGTCCGACGCCCTGGTTGGCGCCGACGTCTTCTTCGGCCTTTCCACCGCCGGCTGCGTGACGCCCGAAATGATCCTCCCCATGGCGCCCAATCCGGTCATCTTCGCGCTGGCCAATCCCGACCCGGAAATCACCTACGAGGCAGCCCTGGCCGCGCGCCCCGACGCCATCGTGGCCACCGGCCGTTCCGACTATCCCAACCAGGTCAACAACGTTCTCGGCTTCCCGTCCATCTTCCGCGGCGCGCTCGATGTCCGCGCCACCACCATCAACGACGAGATGAAACTGGCCGCCACGCGCGCGCTTGCCGCTCTCGCCAAGGAAGACGTCCCCGACTCCGTGCTGCGCGCCTACGGCGTCGATCGCATGGAGTTCGGCCGCGATTACATCATCCCCAAGCCTTTCGATCCGCGCGTGCTCGTCTGGGAGGCTTCCGCCGTGGCCCAAGCCGCCATGGACACCGGCGTGGCCCAGACGCCCGTCGATATCAAGCAGTACCGCGAGGAACTGGAAAAGCGCCAGGGCAAGGCTCACGAAATGATGCGCTCCATGATCCACAAGGCGCAGCAGCAGCCCAAGCGCGTGGTCTTCACCGAAGGCGAGGAGGGCAAAATCCTGCGCGCCTGCCAGATTCTCCTCGATGAGAAGATCGCGAAGCCCATCCTCCTCGGCAACGAGGCGAAGATCCGCGCCAAGGCCGCTGAGCTGCGCTTGCACCTGGCCGCCGTTCAGATCGTCGATCCGCTCCATTTCCCCCGCCTCGCGGAGTATACCGAAGAGTTCTACAGCCTTCGCCAGCGCAAGGGGATCACCCGCACCGAAGCCGAACAGGCCATCCTCAACCACACCACCTTCGGTAGCGTGATGGTACGGCTGGGCGATGCCGACGCGCTCGTCGGCGGCCTCACCACCCACTATCCCGATACCATCCGTCCGGCGCTTCAGGTCATCGAAGTGCGGCCCGAGATGCGCCGCGTGGCCGGCGTGTACGTGCTGATCACCCCCAAGGGCGACATCTACTTCCTGGCCGACGCCACGGTCAACATCGAGCCGACCTCCGAGGACCTGGCGGAGATCGCCATCATGGCCGCCGAAAAGGCCAGCCGCTTCAACCAGGAGCCGCGCGTGGCCATGCTGTCGTTCTCCAATTTCGGCAGCACGCGCCACCCCCTTGCCGACAAAGTCCGCCGCGCGGTGGACCTGGTTCGCCAGCGCGCCCCCGGACTGATGATCGATGGCGAAATGCAGGCCGACACCGCCGTCACGCCCCATATCGTCGAGGAGACTTACCCCTTCAGCACGCTCAAAGGCGGCGCCAACGTGCTGGTCTTCCCCAACCTGGAAGCCGGCAATATCGCCTACAAGCTGCTGCAGCGGATCGGCGGCGCGGAGCTGATCGGCCCGCTGCTCACCGGCCTGTCGAAACCCGTGCACGTTCTGCAGCGCGGCTCCGAAGTGAACGACATCGTTCACGTGGCCGCAGTGGCGGTCGTGGACGCCCAGGAAGTGGGCAAGCCCTACCGCACCCTGGCGGCCACGCCCCGCTAACTTGGTTGGCTGGCGCTTCCGCCTGCCAACTCCCTGCCAACGTACCGATTCTGACCTGCTTGTGGGGCAGGCCATCGTTTTTTGTGGCCTGCCTTGCTGGACAGATTGCCCAGTCCTGGTGGGGCGGGCGCTTCCGCCTGCCAACTCCCTGCCAACCTACCGATTCTGACCTGCTTGTGGGGCAGGCCATCGTTTTTTGTGGCCTGCCTTGCTGGACAGATTGCCCAGTCTTGGTGGGGCGGGCGCTTCCGCCTGCCAACCGTTCCAGTGGGGCAGCCAATCCTGGCTCGGGGTCCCCTCTGGGGGCGGCTTCAGCCGGCGCTCCTCGATCACGGAGGTTCCTGCCGCCAGAGACGCTCCGAAAGGACCGTCCCCCGCCCGCCCTCTTACCGCACCGGCCGCCCGAACCGGCTCACCGGCAGCCGCTCGCGAACCAGCTTGCGAACGTCTTCCGGCAGCGCTATCCGCACGCTCTCCGCCACTAGCCACGAAGCGTGGGACCCGTTGACCGGCACTGTCACGAATCCGTGGACATCGCCCTTTTCCGTCGCGCCAAATCCCGCGATCTCTCCACGGGCATTGATGGACTCCGCGAACAACAGATACAACGAGGAACCGGTAGCCAGGCCGTTGAAGTCGTTCATCACGCCGTTGTGCCACAGGAACCCGCGGGGATTGCCCTCCGCATCCATCGACTGTCCGACCACATCGCCCGCTTCGTTGATTCCCAATCCCACGCTGGTAGCACCGCCGGGAAGCGCGCCAAGATCCTGCATCCCAGTGCCGCTGGTCCACAGGAAAGCGTGATGCCCCTGCGCCGGAGTGGCCTGGTCATTAAGGGCCGATACACCTACCACCTGGCCTTGGTTATTGATTCCCAGCGCCATATTGAGCGCCTTCGACCCCAGATTGCCGGGTGTTGCACAATGTCAAGCATGGCAAGTTCACTTTAAGAGAATTCTGCCCTTGTGATGGATTGGGATTTAGTCTACTATATAGAACAAATGCCTCCTGTCCACCTCGGCGAGTTCGAGCAGATTGTTCTCCTCGCGGTTTTGCGATTGGGCGAGAAGGCTTACGGCGTACCCATTCGCGCCGAAATCGAAAATCGCGCGGCACGTAAGGTCACTGTAGGCGCGCTCTACGCCACGCTTGACCGATTGGAAGCCAAGGGCCTGGTCCATTCCTGGTTCGCCGACGCCACCCCGCAGCGCGGAGGCCGTTCCAAGCGTTATTTCAAACTCCTGCCGGCAGGCGTGGAGGCGCTCTCCGGATCGAAGGCTGTATTCGACCGCATGTGGGAGGGACTCCATGTCTGAACCCCCGAAGTGCGCCGAGTGGCTGTTGCGGCGCCTGGTGGGCGGGCGCGATGCCGACGCGGTGGCCGGCGATCTGCGCGAATCATTCGAAGCGCGCGGCGGCGGCCGGTTCTGGTATTGGTGGCAGGCACTCAGTTGTATGGCGGTGCGGTTTTCGCTCTACCGCCGCGCAGTCCCCGGCATCGGCACGGACTTCAGCCGCGCCCTGCGCCGCATTCGCCGCAATCCCGGATACGCCCTCACGGCCATGCTCTGCCTGGCGCTCGCGCTGGGTGTCAACACCACCCTCTTCAGTTTTCTCGATAGCCTCTACTTCCGCCGGCTGCCGGTGCCCGAGGCCGGCCGGATCGTGCAAATCGACCGCAAATTCGGGGACTTCTGTACCTGGCGCGGATTTCTGGGGTTTCGCGATGGTTTGCGCTCCGTTCAGGCGGCCGCCAAGGAACGGTCCGTTGACCCTATGGAAGTCGACCACACAACTTTTCGCGTCCAGGTGGAAGGTGTCTCGGCCAACTACCCGCAAGTGCTCCGCCTGGGCACAACCATCGGCGCCTGGTTTCGGGCGGACGCAAATACGATGCTCGATGGCGCGGCCGGGGACGAACCCGAAGCGGTCATCAGCTACCGTCTCTGGCAGACCCGCTTTGGAGGCGACGCCAACGTCGTTGGCAAGCAGGTCCGCATCCTGACGAGCGATTTTCGCATTGCCGGCGTGGCGCCGCGCGAATTCACGGGAACGTTTTCTCCCTTGAGGATCGATGTCTGGGTTCCGCTGCCGGCTTCTCTCAACCGTCGGGTAGACCTGATCGCTCGCCTGGCGCCGCGAGCCACTCTCACGAACGCGGCTGCGGAGCTCGGCGTGGTAGGCGCGCAAGTGCGCGCGGCCTATCCCGGCGATCAGCTTCTTCAGGGCGCCGTGCGAGTTCAACCCGCCTCCGGCCTCTTGTGGCAGGGTGGCCGCGAGATTCTCAGGCCGATCGTGATGTTGTTGAGCACGGTCGCCGGACTGGTATTGCTGATCGCCTGTGTCAATGTGGCCAACCTGTTGCTGTCGCGCGCCGCCGTGCGCCGGCGTGAGATGGCGGTACGGCGGTCGTTGGGAGCGAGCCGTGCGCGGCTATTTCGCGAGACTCTGGCGGAGGGCTTGGTGCTGGCTGCCGGCGGTCTGC
>OMOG01000311.1 GCA_900290305.1 Candidatus Sulfopaludibacter sp. SbA4 | reverse complement strand
CAGAAGGTGGTGAACGATGCGGCCGCCTACCTGCGCAGCATCTGCGCCAAGCGCGGGCGCAACAGCGCGCTGGCGGAGACCGCCGTGCGCGAGAGCAAGTCGTTCACCGAGCGCGAGGCTTTGGATCAGCACCTGGTGGAACTCATCGAGCCCAGCGAGGAGCAACTCGTGGCGGCTCTGGACGGCCGGACGATTACGCGGTTCGACGGCCGCAGCGAGACGCTGCATACGGCCGGCGCCGCCATCGAGGTCTACCAGAAATCGCTCCGCCAGAAGATCATCTCGGCCATCGCCGACCCCAATATCGCGCTGGTGCTGCTGGTGTTCGGGGCGTTGTGCGTGTACATCGAGTTCTCTTCGCCGGGGCTGATCGCGCCGGGCGTCATCGGAGCCATCCTGGTGCTGCTGGGACTTTCCGCGATCTCGGTGCTGCCCATCAACTGGCTGGGCGCGGCCCTGCTGATCCTGGCGTTCGCGCTGTTCGTGCTGGAGGCCAAGTTCGCTTCGCACGGCGTCCTGGGCACGGGGGGCGCGGTGGCCATGGTGCTGGGGGCCGTGATGCTGGTCGACAGTCCGTTTCCCGAGATGCGCGTGCACTGGGCAACGGCCATTGCGCTGGCCTTGCCTTTTTCGGCGATCACCGTATTCCTGCTTTCGCTGGTGATGCGCTCGCGGCGCAACAAAGTGGAGACCGGCCCCGAGGGAATGATCGGGGAGACCGGCGCGGCGGTGACGGAGCTGGCGCCGGCGGGCAAGGTCATCGTGCGCGGGGAATACTGGGACGCGGTGTCCCTGAGTCCGGCGGGCGCCGGCGCGCGCGTGCGGGTCACCGCCATCGACAAACTCAAACTCACCGTAGAGCCGGTTGCGGATCATACAGGAGCCTGAAAATGCCAGACTTGACGAGTTTCTCCACTATCGTTGTCGTGATCGTGATTCTGTACCTGATGAGTTCCATCAAGATCCTGCGCGAATACGAGCGCGGCGTGATTTTCCGGCTGGGGCGGCTGCTTCCCCAGCCGAAGGGCCCGGGCGTGATCCTGGTATTCGCACCCATAGACCGCATCGTGCGGGTGTCGCTCCGCATCGACACGCTCGAAGTGCCGGCGCAGGACGTGGTCACGCGCGACAACGTCACGGTGAAGGTGAACGCCGTGATCTACTTTCGGGTGATCGAACCGCGGCTGGCCGTGGTGGAGGTTACGAATTTCCTCTACGCCACATCGCAACTGGCGCAAACCACGCTGCGCAGCGTGCTGGGCGAAGTGGATCTGGACACGCTGCTGAGCCAGCGCGAGAAGCTTAACATCCGCCTGCAATCCATTCTGGATCAGCACACCGCGCCCTGGGGCGTGAAGGTGACGATGGTGGAAGTGAAGCAGGTGGACCTGGCCGAATCGATGATCCGGGTGATCGCGCGGCAGGCTGAGGCGGAGCGCGAGCGCCGGGCCAAGATCATTCATGCCGAAGGCGAGTACACCGCCGCCGAAAAGCTGGCCATGGCGGCGCACGTGATCCAGCAGGAGCCGGCGGCGATTCAGCTTCGCTACCTGCAGACCCTGGTGGAGATCGGGTCCGAAAAAAATACCACGATTGTGTTTCCCCTGCCCCTCGATATAATTACATCTTTAGGGCACGCCCTGGATCGTATGGGCAGGGGGGGCGAGCCGGGCGCCGGAACACCTTAGGACATGCGGAACAACGAAACCGGGGAATACGAGCTGGTGGTGGGCAACCGCCAGCTCTTGAGCGGCTTTTTCATAGTCGTGCTGCTGTGCGCCGTGGCGTTCGCCTTGGGGTACGTGGTGGGGGAGAACTCGCACTCTGCGAAGCCGCTGGAAACGGCGTCTTCGGGCAGCGCGCCGAAAGCCGTGGACGCGCGGCCCGACGCCGGCACGCCGGAGTCCAGGGAGATCCCTCGCTCGCCGGTCACGCCGGCGAACCCGCCTCCCGATGCGGCGCCGGACTCCAAAGGCACGGCTGCGGATGCCACTGCCGGAGACAAACCTCCCCATCCGACGACCAAGCCGGCGCGCGACGTGGAGCCCGAACCCGCGCCCGCGCCGCGCAAACCCGAGCTGCCGCCCGCACCCGAGCCCAAGGCTGCTCCGGAAACCGCCCCCGGACAGTATTGGCAGGTGACCGCGACTACCAACCGCAACTCCGCCGAAACCCTCCTCCAGACGCTCAAGGACAAGGGATTCCCGGCGATTTTGAGGACCGGGCGCGACAATCTCACGCACGTGCTGGTGGGTCCGTACACGGACACGGCGTCGTTGGGCCGCGCTAAGACCGACCTGGAAAGCAACGGGTTCAGTCAACTGGTGCGGAAGTAGCGTGGGCGATTCGCTGGTACAGATCCATGGGCCAGGCTCGCCAGAGCGCGAGTGGGCCGGGGGCCAGGCTCGCCAAGGCGCGAGTGGGCCAGGGGTCAGGGGCGCCAGCCAAGGCGTGGCGCATGCACTCATGCCTGCCGTGTCGAGACTGTCTCGACACCTGGTCCCGGTTCCGCCACACTGTCGACGGCAGGCGTCGGCATGAGTGCCGACGCGGCAGGCACGAGTGCCTGCGCCACGTCACTACATCCAGGGGCGGAACCTCCGGTGCGGCCGCGGTTGCCGGAGTGGCTGCGCAAGGGGCGCACGCATTTCGAATCGGTCAACCGGCTGAAGAGCGGGCTGCGCCAACGCCACCTGCACACGGTGTGCGAATCGGCGCGCTGCCCCAATATCCACGAATGCTTTCATCGCGGCGCTGCCACGTTCATGATCCTGGGGAACTGGTGCACCCGGGGCTGCGGCTTCTGCTCGGTGCCCAAAGGCAATCCGGCCAGGCAGGACATGCGCCTCGATCCCGAAGAGCCGGCCAACGTGGCGCGCATGGCCGCGGAGATGAACCTGCGCTACGTGGTGATCACCAGCGTGAACCGCGACGATCTGGCCGATGGCGGCTCGCGGCACTTCGCCGAAACTGTGCGTGCGGTGCGCAGCGCACTGCCGGAGGCGCGGGTGGAGGTGCTGACTCCCGATTTCTGCGGCTCGCTCGATGCCGTGGCGCGCGTGCTCGATGCCGGTCCCCACGTCTTCAATCACAACATGGAGACCGTGCCGCGCCTGTACCGGCGGGTGCGGCCGCAGGCCGGCTACCGGCAGTCGCTTGAGGTGCTGGCATTCGCGCGGCGCTACCGGGCGTGCACGCTCACGAAGTCGGGCTTCATGGTGGGGCTGGGTGAGACGGAAGAAGAAGTGCACGCGCTGCTTCGCGATCTGTACGCGGCGGGAGCCGATGTGGCAACCATCGGGCAGTATCTCCAGCCCACGCGGCGCAACTTGCCGGTGGCTGCCTTCATCGCGCCCCAAGTCTTCGACGCATATCGCGACTACGGGCTTTCGCTCGGCTTCAAAGCGGTCTTCAGCGGGCCGCTGGTGCGCAGCTCCTACATGGCCGATTCGGTGAGCGAAGAAGCGCGGCGGGCGTGCTGAACTGGGTACTGGCGCTGGCTTCGGCGGCGCTGCTGGTCCTCACGTTTCCGCGATTCAACCTGGTGTGGCTGGCGCCGGTGGCGGTGACGCCCCTGCTGATTGCCGTAGCGCGCGAGGCGCGGCCCCTGCGGCGCTTTCTGCTGGGGTGGTCGGCCGGCGTGGTGTTCTGGTTCGGCGTCTGCTACTGGATCCAGTTCGTGCTCTCGTTCCACGGCGGCCTGGGCGACCCCGCCGGCTGGGCGGTGTTCCTACTGTTCGCCGTCGCGAAGGGCTTGCATATGGGCGTCTTCGCGCTGGTGGCCGGGATTCTGATGCGGCGCTGGTGGGCCGTGCCCTCGGTGGCGGCCCTGTGGGTGGCGGTGGAAGTGACCCACGGGCCGCTGGGCTTTGCGTGGCTGGCGTTGGGCAATGCCGGGATCGATATGGGGGTGCCGCTGCGCCTGGCGCCCTTTACCGGCGTCTACGGGCTTTCCTTCGTCTTCGCGATGACGGCTACGGCGCTGGCGCTGGCGGTGCTGCAACGGCCGCGGCGCGAGTTGGCGTGGCTGCTGCCGCTGCCGCTGCTCTTCCTCCTGCCAGCCATGCCGCCTGCCGAGCGCGGCCGCGATGCGGCCCTGCTGACGCAGCCCAACATCTCCGAGACAGAGCAGTGGACGCTGCGGTCGGTGGACCAGATGCAGCGGCGGCAAGTGGCGCTGACGATGCGCGGGGCGCTCACCCAGGCCCAGCCGCCGCCCGAGATCGCGGTGTGGCCGGAAGTGCCGGCGCCATTGTACTACTACGAAGACGGCAGGTTCCGTAACTACGCGGACAGCCTGGCGCGCGCCCTCCGCGCGTACCTGCTGATCGGCGTGGTGGCGCACGCGCCGGATGGCGCGCCGCTCAATTCCGCCACGCTGATTTCACCCGCGGGCGTGCCCGTCAGCCGCTACGACAAAGTGAACCTGGTTCCGTTCGGCGAGTATGTGCCGTGGCCCTTGGGGTTCGCCAAGCACATTTCCACGGAGGTCGGCGATTTCGCGGCGGGCCGGCGC
Organism: Candidatus Sulfopaludibacter sp. SbA4; assembly: GCA_900290305.1. Taxonomy (GTDB): domain Bacteria; phylum Acidobacteriota; class Terriglobia; order Bryobacterales; family Bryobacteraceae; genus OMOG01. Next base: position 9,607 of record OMOG01000311.1, on the reverse strand, counting down.
GTGGTGGTTTCGCCGGTGGGCGATCACCGGATGGGAGTGTTCATCTGCTACGAGTCGGTCTTCCCGAATTTCGTGCGCAAGTTCGCCGCGGGCGGCGCCGAGGTGCTGTTCAATATTTCCAACGACGGCTGGTTCGGAAAGAGCGCCGCCCGCACGCAGCACCTGGAGATCGTGCGCATGCGGGCCGCCGAGAATCGCCGCTGGATTCTGCGCTCGACCAACGACGGGATTACCGCGACCATCGATTCCGCGGGACGGCTGCGCGGGACGCTGCCGCTGTTCGTCGAGGCGACGTCGTATACGGGGTTCACGTACATTTCGGAGCGGACGGTGTATACGAGATTCGGCGATTGGTTCGCGCTGGTGTGCGCGTCGATCGTGGTGATGTGCCTGGTGGGGGAGTGGGTGATGTGAAGAGGTTGGACGGCAGACCCGGCTATTTCTTCTCGGGCCTTACAAATCCGATGGGCCGCCGCGGGGGTTCTGGCGGCTCCAAAAGCTTCCTCAGAATCGTGAGAATCTCTCCCAGGTCGACGTCATGCTTGTCCACTTTCCGTTCCAATGACTCGATCTTGCGCGCCACCTGCTGGTTCGTAGCAAGAGGTTGCCGCAGGTGCACGAAAGCCCGTACCACCTGGATGCTGACGCGGACCGCCAGGGGGCTCTTGAGGACATTGGCCAGCATCACCGCTCCGTGTTCAGTGAAGGCGTATGGGGAATACTTGATGTTCTGGCCCCGCTTCAAGGTCACAATTTGTGACCTTGAAAGCCGTACGGCGCGGGTCTCATTGGGGGTGAGCCGAAACATGAAATCTTCGGGGAAGCGGTCGCGGTTCCGTTTGACAGCCTGATTGAGGGCCTTGGTCTCGACGGCAAAGAGATCGGCGAGATCCCCATCGAGCATCACCCGGTGGCCGCGGAGGACGAAAATCTTCCCCTCGATCACCTCCAGCGGTATGAGTCCCTGCTCGGGCTTTTTCGGCACGGTTTCCTCAATCCTACCGTATGGAGTGGGCGTGTCAATGCGTGTACCCACTCGCCGCAATCACTGCACCGTCACCCACATGGGACTTACCCACACGATCTGGCCGTCGGTCTGCGCTCCGCGCACATAGTAGTAACTCTTATCGCCGCTCTTGGCCGCTGTGTCCGCATAAGTGAACGAGAGCACCCGGTCGCCGCTCGTGGAGTACACGACCTTGCCGTCCTTCACCACCACTACACTCTGAAACGGCGCCGTGCCGAAAAGCTTGACCGTGAACACCGGAGCGCCGGTATTGGTGAAAGCGTCGCCCATGAAGTGCGTGCCGCAGCGGAAGTCCGCCACGATGTAGTCGGTGGAACCGTAAATGTGGCGCTTCTTCATGGCATCGAGGACCGCCGCCCGAGTCGGCGCCGTTACCCACACATTGGCAAAGGCAATGTGCGTGGAGATGTGGTCGCTGGATGCCTCGAAGCCGAGCGGATACCCCCTGGCCAGCGCGCCGGTAATGTAGCCGGAGAATTCCCACCCCGAGATGGAGTCCAAGGGGGTGTTGGCCCGGGGCGAATCGACGAGGCCTTCGTAGTCCTGGCGGGCGCCCTGATAGATCTCGACGAAGGGCTCCACGTCCGGGGCGTTGTTGCGCCAGTCCGTGCCCTGATCGGTGGCCGTGGTGTGCGGCGCCGAGATGCCGCCGAAGAAGCGCAGGTACGCGTACAGCATATTGGTATCGGGAGCCCCGCCGGCCGGTACCGGGCTGTAGGCCGAGAGGGGAAGCCGTGGCAGCGGGCGGATGCCGCGCGTCGCGAACAGCACGTTGCGGTGGCCCTCCGGATACGCCACGCTGCGCTCGTAATAGTACATGGGCAGCATCTTCGAGGGCAGCGTGTAGGCATCGTTGAATTTCTGGGTCATCCACCAGGAGTACTCGCGGGCGCCGCCATCATCGTGATCGCAGCAGCCGAACCAGCCCAGCGATGCGGCGTCGATCGCGTAGCGGTAGGCATCCACCAGCGGACCATCGCCCTTGCCATCGAAGGAAAGCTCGGTGTGGCGGTGAAAGTCGCCGCGCAAAAGCTGGAGCTGTTGTCCGTTCACCGTCGGGCGATAGCTTCGGCTCAGGGCATCCGCCGCGGCCTCGGCGGCGGCCGCCGGGTCGGGGACATCGGGGGTCACCTGCCCGAGCTTCTGCAACTGTGGAGACTGCTGCTGCCGGGCGACCGGCAATTCCAACGCGTAAATATCCGAGTTCGCGCTATCCACCTGCGGCGTCCCATTGGGCAGCGGCGCAAGGCGGTGATCGGAGACCTGGCCAATCAGCAACCGGCCCGAGTCCAGCGCGAGGATTGGCGGGCGGGTATCGCCCAGGCCGTCCGAATTGGGCAGCACCCCCGGACCGTGCCACTGCGCCCCATCGTAGTAGACCACGGAGCCGATCCAGATCGCGCCGATGGCTTGCCCGGTGGAACTGCTATCGGAGATCGCCGCGCTGCCGGTCAACTGGCGAAAGGCCAGGTACACCGTGCCGTCCGGATCGGTGGCCAGCCGCGGAAAAGCGTTCGTGGGGGCAGCGGGCACGGGAGCGACCCCGTTCGGCTGGCGCTTCTGCACCAGTGTGGGATCGGGTTGCGCTGGAAATGGCCCGGGTTTCGTAGGTAGGAATAGTTGCGTCGCGGGCGCGCCCGGCAAGACATCCGCAACGTCCTCGGTGGTGGTGTACAGGTCGTTCCCCATCAGGCAGCGCACCTGAATCGTGTGGTTCTGATAGATGGCGATCCCGGTGGTGTCGTAGGCCCCGAAATCCTTGCCCCACTTAGGGCCGGACACTTCGTAAGCGATCCACAAACGGTTCTGGCCGTCGTACGCCAGCGAGCTGCGCGCCTCGAAGTTGAGCGTCGCGGCGATCGGGATGGGGTCGTCCATCCCGATCTGGCCGGTGAATCGCACGCGCCGCAGGTACACGTCGTAATCGCCCTTGTCGTAGGTGTCCCACGAGATGGCCACTTCCCCATTGGGCGCCGCCGCGATGGCCGCATCCCAGTCGCTGGCCGGGGATGTGGAAACTACCGTCTCGCTGGTGAACGTGTCGCCGGTCTGGGCCGCGGCCAGAATTTCCAGATTGTTGTTGCGGTATCCCTGCCAGGCCACCCAGACGCGGCCCGTGGCGTCGGTGGCCGCTACGGGAAAGACATCCGTGCCCGCGTCGGAGGTGAGGCGGATCTCCGGGGACATGGTCCCGTCGGCGAGCGAGTTGCGGGCGTAGATGTCGAAGTTGCCGTTGCGCTGGGTGGAATAGAAGACCCACGCGCGCCCCTGACCATCGACGGCCACGGCGTCGCGCATCGCGTCCTCGGTAGGTGAAGTCACGGCAAATGGACCGGTCCACACGCGCTGCGCCTTCGAATAATGCAGCAGCAGGATCTGATCCATGCCGGTAGGGCGGCTCAGGAACGAGAAATCGGTGAGCGCCGTCTTCAGGCCGTCGATGCCCATGGCCTTGGTGCGGTCCCCGTGCACGAATCGGGTGTAGGCCAGGTAGACGTCGTCGCCCGATTGCGCCAGCGCCGGAAAATCCTCCTCTTCGTCGGAGGACGTCAACTGCAGCGGAATGGCCGTGGGCATCACCAACGCCCGGCCGCTCATCAACGGCTTGCGGGCGCCGAACGAGACATCCTGTGACGTGAAGCTGAAGTTGCCCTGCGTGGTTTTGACGTCGAACGTGACGGGCGTGCCGCTCTGAGCGATGGTGACGATCACCCCGTTCTCCTGGAAGAGCGCGTCGTCCGAGTCGCCGGACCCGGCCCCCGCCATGCGGACGGCCATCTTCCAACTGAAGGCGCCCGCGGTCGCGTCGCTCCGTGCGACGGAGTCCGTGTCTTCGAATCGCCAGCCCGTCAGGCTCAGGATGGTGCCGCCGGTAGCGGTGATGGAGCCGTCCCAGTTGGCGGCGGCCTTATCCCCCACCCCCACGATCAGCAGGAAGGATTCAGCATTGGCAGAGGTAATGGGAGCCGCCGGAGTGGAAGCCTGGGGGTACAGAAAGCGCCGGCCGCCGAAGATTGCCAGCGCGCCCAGAGCAATCAAGAGAATTCGTGCCGGCCCTCTCCGCATTTGTGATTATTATTACAGTCTCACGCCGCGAAGTCTACTGCACAGGCGTTCCGTAGGGTACCAGTGTCTTNGCCACGCCCTTGATCGCGGCGTTAGAATCCCGCAGGTATTTGGCAAAGCCCGCTTCGCCGGATTCCCGCACGGATTGCTGCAAAGAGGCCAGCATCGCGCCCGAGTAGCACGCCACATACCCCGCCACATTCCCGGCGCGGGCGGCGTCGAGCATGGCGTAGATGGCGTCCTGGGGGCTCGGCGGCTCTTTCGGCGCGCCTGACCCCCAACGCCACCCTTGCTTCTGCCCCAGCGCGATCGCCAGCGCCAGGACCAGCGCCGCGACGGTCAGGATGTGGGTCTTCCGCTCCCTGGTCATTCCCTCCAGTGTACTGTCTGGCCTAAAACTCGATGCGCGCAGTCAGATTGACGCTTCGGTTGCCGCTGGCGCTGGTGATCAAGGCCGAAACTGGTGCTGTTCGAGTTGGCGTCTCCCGAGTTGTGCCATCCCAAGACGCTGGCCGGCATCAACCACCTCGGCGAATTGTGGATTCAAGAGGGCAATTACGGCGCAGCCGAGCCACTCTTGCGCGAGGCCCTCGCCGGATTCGAACGAGCCGGCCAACGGGCCGCCGGAATCCCCAATCCCAACTACTGTAAATAATTTGTCCGGTCTGCAAACAAAAGTGACAAATTGGGTATTCTGGGTAGAAGCCGCATTCACGGGAAAAGAGGAGGTTGCTTTGGGAATCCCTAAGTCCACCCTAAATCGTCTAGGGAGCATCGGGTGCTGCTCTCTTGCGCTGGCCGCGCTGTTATTCCTCGCACTGCGTTCGAACGCGCAGGTCCTGTACGGATCGCTTACCGGTAATGTCATCGACAGTACCGATCGTTCGGTACCGAACGCCAAGGTTGAGGCGCTCAACGTCGCCACGGGAGTCGCCCGGCAGGCCGTCACCGACGACCGCGGCGGATACCTCATCAGCGATCTTCAGCAGGGAGTTTACAGGGTGACCATCACGGCGACGTCGTTTGCGACAGTGGTGGAGAACAGCGTTACGGTGGATGCGAACACCGTGCGCCGCGTCGATACCCGTTTGCAGGTGGCGCAGGTGAGTCAAAGCGTCACGGTGGACGCATCGGCGGCGGCGTTGCAGACGGACCGGTCCGATGTCAGCGCGGAGATGCGGCCTGCGCAACTCACGGAACTGCCGACCAACAGTAACGCCATCCGAAACTTCCAGAGCGTTTTCCTGTTGATACCGGGAGTCTCACCGCCCGCTTCGGAGCACTCGGAAGCCGGCAACCCGCAAGCGGCCTTGGGGACCAACGTAAACGGCGCATCGTACAACAACAACAACACGCGCATCGACGGCGTCAGCGATCTTTATCCCTGGCTGCCGGAGATCGTGGCCTACGTGCCGGCGGTGGAAGCCATCCAGACGGTCAACGTGGTCACGGCGAGCTTCGACGCCGAGCAGGGCATGGCCGGCGGTTCGGTGGTCAATGTGACCATCAAGCCGGGCACCAATCAATATCATGGCACGGCCTGGGAATTCAACACGATCAGCGCCCTGAAGGCAAGAAACTACTTCTACTACGGAGCCTCGAACCCCAAGAACATCATCAACCAGTTCGGCGGCAACTTCGGCGGCCCCATCAAGAAGAACAAACTGTTCTTCTTCGCGGATTGGGAAGAGACCGATAAGCGGGCCAACGTTTCCGCGCTGGAGACCGTTGCCCAAGACCCGCTGCGGCAAGGCAATTTCTCGGCCACCGGCACCACCATCTACGATCCGAATACGGGAGCCGCTAACGGCGTGGGGCGCACGCCTTTCCCCAACAATGCGATTCCCGCGGCGCGGTTCGCTTCGGCATCGCAAAAGATGATTGCCTTGATGCCCGAACCGAACCAGCCATCGGCTTCCGCCACGCCCACCAACGATTACTTCGGAAGCGCCGACTATGCCTCGACGCACCACAACATCGACACCAAGGTCAACTGGAATCCGAACGAGAAGAGCGCCGTGTTCGTCCGCTACGGAATTTCGCCCAGTCGCATCTTCGATCCCCCAGGACTGGGACCGGCCGAGGGAAACACCCTGGATGGCGGCCAGCCCGGCACCGCCACTGGCCGAGTGCAGAGCACGGGCGTGGGCAGCACTTATTCGATTTCCCCGACGCTGGTGGCGGATGGCAGCTTCGGCTACACACGGTTGCGGCTTGACGCGGAAAACGTCGATATCGGAACCAACTACGGGTTGACCGTCCTCAACATTCCGGGCGCCAACGGATCTTACTCTCTGGATGGCGGGTATCCGAACTTCGGAGTCAGCGGCTTTTCATCCTTCGGGAATTCCAACGTTTCCAATCCGTTCCTGTTCCGCGACAACGAATACAACGCCGCGCTCAATCTTAGTTGGGTCAAAACGTCTCATTCCATCCGTTTCGGAGCCGAGTTTCAGCACTTCGCGATCAACCATTTCCAGCCGCAGACTTCGTTCGGTCCGCGCGGCGGCTTCACGTTTACCGGAGGCATCACTTCGTTGAATGGCGGACCGGCTTCGAATCTGTATAACGCGTGGGGGGATTTCCTGCTGGGCCTCCCGCAGCAACTGGGCACCTCCACCGAATACATCAACCCCGCCACAGTTCGCGAGACCACGTACGCATTCTACGCCCGCGATCAGTGGCAGGTGAGCCGCCAACTGACCATCAGCTACGGGATCCGGTACGAGCTCTACCCGTTTGCCACGCGCGACCATTATGGCGCCGACATCTACAACCCCGTAACGGGAATCGTCTGTCTTGGCGGGGTGAACGGCAACCCGCACGATTGCGGCGTGAATGCAGGCAATGGCCAGGTGGCCCCACGCATCGGAATCGCCTATCGCATCAACGATAAAACCGTGTTCCGAGCGGGCTATGGCATGAGCATCGATCCCAACAGCTATCGCGCCATGCGCGACGCGTACCCGGCCACCATCGCGGAATCGGTCAGCGGCCCCACCTCCTACCAGGCCTCAGGTTCGCTGGTAACCGGCATTCCTCCCATCGTGGGTCCAACCCTGTCGCAAGGTAGTTTTCCGCTGCCGACCAACATTACCACCACCACCTACCCCGCCAACTACCGTCGCGGTTACATCGAATCGGTCAATGTGACCCTCCAGCACGACTTCGGGTTCTTCACCCTGCAGGCCGCCTATGTGAGTTCGCTCGCCATCCGCCACACCGACGACATCAACATCAACGCAGCCGGCCCCGGCGGCGGCGTCGCCGGACAAGCCTATTACCCCATCACCGGACAGACCACCGCCATTACGGAAAGCACGCCGTTTAACAACGCCAAGTACAATGCCCTGCAAACCCAGTTGACGAGGCGTTTGGGAGCTGCCGGAGTATTCGGAATTACCTATACGTTTTCCAAGTCGATGGACTACGGGGACAACGACGACTCGGGTCTGACTTGGGCGTGGATTCCAATGTACCTCCGTAACTATGCTCTAGCCGGCTTCGATCGCACGCATAATTTCCAGGCCTACTGGAATTATGCGCTGCCGTTCGGCCGCGGGAAATCGATGGCCAATCACGGCGTGGCGGCGGCTCTGGCCGGCGGCTGGCAGTTGAACGGCATTTTGAGCCGGTTCAGCGGGGCGCCCTTCACAGTGGGCTCGTCCGGCTCTTCCGTAAACGCGCCCGGGAATACACAAACCGCCGGGCAAATCCTGCCGTCCGTGGACATTTTGGGAGGCCACGGAATTGGCGCCAATGGCGCTTCGTACTTCAATCCGGTGGCGTTCGCGCCCGTCACCACCGTCAGCTTTGGCAACAGCGGCCGCGATATTCTTCGTGGACCCGGCGTCTTCAACATGAATGCCAGCCTGTTCCGCGACTTCCGGGTAAAGGAGCGGTTCCATCTGCAATTCCGCGCCGAAGCGTTCAACGTGACCAACACCCCGCAGTTTGGCAACCCCGGAGCCACGGTGTCTTCGGCCACGTTCAATGGCGATGGCAGCGTGAAGTCGCTCAACGGCTATACGCAGATCACGTCGGCCGGCAATGAGCGCCAGCTTCGCTTCGCGCTCCGGTTCTCATTCTGACGTACGCCTCCAAAAGGCCGACCGGGCACCCTGCGCACCACAGTTCGGCGCCGGCAAATATACTCCGGTCAAGACTTATGGCGGCTATCGCGAGACGCTGCAAGGACAAGAGCATCGACGCGGTGTGCATCTGTGTCGCCCTGCAGCGCATCAGCCCGGAGATGGGCAGAAGTCAATTCGCGGATTTCCTCCGTTACCTCATGCGGTCCCTGGTGCCTCGTTCCCCGCCCTGCGGTGCAACGCGCTCACCGTAACCGTCCACCATCTGGCGACGAACTGAGTACCGGCTATATCTTCATGGCGGGCGCGCCTTACGTCCACCGTGCAGTAACCGGAGTTTTCGGTCTTCATCCCTCCTCCACGGGGCGTGATAGACTACCTCCCAGCCGATGCCCGCCCTCCGCAGTTTCGCGGGGNNAGACTACCTCGCAGCCGATGCCCGCCCTCCGCAGTTTCGCGGGGTCTCGCTTCGGACGGGATCGAGAACTCGACGTGGAAAGAGGCGATACGATGAAAGGCCTCCGCGCTGTCCGCATGGTGATTGTGCTCTCCGGGCTCGTGGGCCTGGCCTCCGCACAACCGTTAATCACCGTTAGCACCTCGCCGGCCAGCCCCACCTACGGGCAGACGTTTACTGTGATCGCCATCCTGACCGGAAACAACAACTGCGGGGGAGACCTCGTAAATTTTTCGTTGTTCAACGACCGCGACACTATTGCAACCTCCGCAACCGCTTTTACGACGATCCCTCCTCCTTCACCTCAGATATGTCTCGCAAACGCGCCGGCAAGGGCGCCCACCGCCGGCAAGGTAAGCTTGTCGGCCACGGACTCTACTGCCAACGTGACATCACCCGTCGACACCCTGGTGATCAACCAGGCGCCCACCACTGTCAGCCTCACGACGTCACCCAATCCTTCTACCTACGGCCAGACGGTAACGTTGACCGCGACCGTGTCCTTATCCGGGTCCGGGTCGACTTTGTATCCTCCGTCTGGAACCGTCACCTTCAACGATGGCCTGGGCACTCCTGTCACCGCCGGCCTACCCACCGCTCCTGCTTTTGACACCTCGGTTAGCCAGACCAGTGTGGGGATATCGGCATACCCGGCGGGTACCCTCTCCCTCCAGGCAACATACAGCGGCGACATCGATTACCTGGGATCGTCTTCGACCCTCGTCACCCAGACGATCAGCCGGGGTGCGACCACTACGTCCTTGCAAGCTACTCCCACCTCGCCCGGCCCTGGTCAACCCGTCGCGCTGATTGCGACTGTCTCGCCTGCCACCGCTACGGGCACGGTCACCTTCCTGGATGGCTCAACCAGCATTGGCACGGCAGCATTGAACTTAGGGACCGCCGGGCTCTCCGGGTCCATCCTGGCCGGCGGCAGCCACTCGCTGACCGCTTCCTATGGCGGCG